>VMTF01000258.1 GCA_013791705.1 Sphingomonadales bacterium
CCACCCTCCCCCCAGGCCGCGCGGGGGCCGGCCGGGCGGCGGCGGCGGGCGCGAGGCCCCGGCCGACGAAGCCCAGGTGACGGGCCTGCGCGGCGAGCGCGTCGGTCAGGCCGATGGATGCCGGAGCGTTAACCAAACCTGCGTATGCTCCTCTTCACGAACGAGGGTTAACGGTCCACATCGATGAAAATGGAACCTGGTGAATGGCAAGTAGCGGGCGGCAGCGCGGTTGGCGAGATGCCTGACCGCCCGCTGGCGATCGAGGCGCGCGGACTGGTCAAGCGGTTTGACGGTTTCACGGCGGTCGATGGCGTCGATCTTTCGATTCCGGCCGGCTCGATCTATGGCGTGCTGGGGCCGAACGGGGCGGGCAAGACCACGACCTTGCGGATGCTGCTGGGGATCATCGATCCCGACGCGGGCGTGCGCCGCGTGCTGGGCGCCGAGCGGCCGCACGACGTTTCCCACCTGATCGGCTATCTGCCCGAGGAGCGCGGGCTCTATCCGGCAATGAAAGCCTATGAGGCGATCGCCTTCGTCGGCGCGCTGCGCGGGCTCCCGCTGGCGCAGGGGCGTAAACGTGGCCGCGAACTGCTGGAGGAACATGGCCTGGGCTATGCGGCCGACCGGCAGATCCGGCAGCTATCCAAAGGCATGGCGCAGCAGGTGCAAATTCTCTCGACGCTGGTCCACCAGCCGCGCCTGGTGATTTTCGACGAGCCGTTCTCCGGACTGGATGCGATCAACCAGGGCAAGCTGGAAAAGATGATGCGCGCGCTGGCCGATGGCGGCACCACGGTGATCTTCTCGACCCATGTGATCGCCCACGCGGAACGGCTGTGCGACGGGATCGCGATCATTGCTGCGGGCAAGGTGCCTTTCGCCGGACCGGTCGATGTGGCGCGCAACCGCATCCGCTCGCAAGTGCGGCTGGAAACGCGCGAGGCCGAAGGATCGTGGCGCGCGGCGCTGCCGGCCGACGCGCGGGCCGACCGCAAGCAGGACGGCAGCTCGTTCTTCTACTTTCCCCTGCCGGAGAGCGGCGTGGAGCCTTTGCTGCGCGCGCTGATCGAAGGCGAGGCCGGGATTCTCTCGCTGTCGATCGAACGGGCCGGGCTGCACGATGCCTTCGTTGCGATTGCCGGCGAGGCGGCGGCCCGCGCGCTGGAAGAAAATCCCGACGAGGAGCAACGGCGATGACTGCTTCCAAAGCGCCAGCCGGGCGCGGCCGCCTGTCCATCGTGGCAGCGGCGCTGGTTGTGGCGCGTCGCGATTTCGTCGCGATCCTGTTCAGCCGCAGCTTCGTGTTCTTCCTGATCGGCCCGCTGTTCCCGCTGCTGGTCGCAGTGATGGCGTCCGGAGTCGGCCAGAAGGTGCAGGAAAGCACGGCCCATGCGACGCTGGGCGTGGCGATGGCCCCGCCCGACGGGCAGGCGATGCTGGCTGCCGCGCGCAAGCTGAACCCGCAACTGGGTGCGGCGTTGCCGGATCTGGTCGTGATCGCCGAACCCGGCGCGGACGAGCGGTTTAACCCGGCCGACGCGCTGCGCGACCGGCAGGCCAACCTGAACGCGGTGCTGTCCGGCACGCCCGCGCATCCGGTGTTGACCGGCCCGGCCGGACAGATCCAGGCCTGGCAAGGCCCGGTCGCGCTGATCGCCGCTGAAGCGTTGGGCCACGGCCCGCAGGTGTTTCCGCCGGTTGCCCTCGCCGCCACCGCAGCCAATTCCGCCGACGCCCGCGTCGGGCGGATGCGCACCGCGCAGGCCGGGCAGACGCTGCTGTTTCTGCTGACGATGCTGCTCGCGGGGATGGTGCTGTCGAATCTCGTCGAGGAGAAGGCGAACAAGATCATCGAAATCCTCGCCGCCGCGATCCCGATGGACGCGGTGTTTCTCGGCAAGCTGGTCGCGATGCTGGCGATTTCGTTTGTCGGAATTGCGGTGTGGGGGCTTACGATCGGCGGCGCGGCGCTGGCCGGCGGGCGCTCGCTGGGCGAACTGGCCACACCGGCGGTCGGCTGGCCATTGTTCATCGCGCTGGGCGTGGCCTATTTCGCGATGGCCTATCTGCTGCTCGGCTCGATCTTCCTCACGATCGGATCGATGGCGGCGACGGTGCGCGAAGTGCAGACCCTGTCGATGCCGGTGACCATGGTACAACTGCTGGTCTATTTCTTCGCCAGCTATGCGGTGGCGGCGCCGCACAGCCTGGTCGAGCAGATTGCCGTGGCGTTCCCGCTCAGCTCGCCGTTCGCGATGCTGGCCCGGGCCGCGCAGGAGGGCAATGTCGTCCAGCACCTGCTGGCGCTCGCCTGGCAGGCGTTCTGGGTCGGCCTGTGCGTTCGGATGGGCGCGCGCCTGTTCCGCCGCCGGGTGATGCAAAGCGGGCCGGCGAAAGTGCGCTCACGCAAGGCGAAGCCGAAACCGGCCTGAGCAGCGAACCCGCGCCACGGCGGCACCGGCGCGCTCCCTTCCGGGCCGGTGCTGTGCTAGGTTGAGCGTCCGCCGCATGGAATTACCGGTAAATGAGCGATTCTCCTGCCCCGCGTGACGGCCATCGCCTGGCCCACCGCCCACTCGCCCGGCGCGCCGTGCTGGGGTGGCTTGGCGCATCCACCGCCGTGACCGTGCTGGCGGCCTGCGGCGCCGGTGAGGCCGAGGCGAAGGCCTTCCCGGTCCATTTCAGCGAGGCCGAATGGCGCAAGCGCCTGACGCCGGAGCAGTTCCGCATCCTGCGCAAGCAGGGCACCGAATATCCCGGCACTTCGCCACTGCTGCACGAACACCGCAAGGGCACGTTCTGCTGCGCCGCAGACGGCCACCCGCTGTTCGCTTCCGCCACCAAGTATGACAGCAAGACCGGCTGGCCCAGCTTCTGGCAAGCCCTGCCCGGCGCGATCGGCACTTCGACCGACTGGGGCCTGGGCGATGTCCGCACCGAAGTGCATTGCGCCCGCTGCGGCGGGCACCTGGGCCATGTGTTCAACGATGGCCCCCGCCCGACCGGCAAGCGGTATTGCATGAACGGCGCGGCGCTGCAGTTCAAGCCGGCCTGACCCCGCCAGACGAAACGGCCCGAGCGGACAATCAGGCCGAACGGGCGTAAGGATCGTCGCGGATATCGAGCGGAACTTCGGCCGACTGCAGCGTCGCCGCGACCCGGGCCAGTTCGTCGAGCTTGAAGGTCTGTTCGAAAATCAGCCCGACCGAGCCCGGGCGGCGCCAGCGCACTTTGGCGATGATCGGCGAAAGGCGGGCGACCTCGAGCCGCACCTGCTGATCGAGCGCGAGCTGCGATTCGCATTCGACCCGTGCTCCTTGCTGCGAGAGATCACGCACGACCACCGGGAGCGCCTTGAGGCCGGCAATCACCCGCGCCTCCAGATTGACGTTGAGCCGGACCGGCCGCTTGCGGAACGGACCTTCCTCGTTAAGCACGTATTCGACCGGGATCGGAGTGACGAACCGGAAGCCGGCAAAACTGTCGCGGACCCAGACCCGTTCGACATCATAGCGATCGCCGTTGCCCAGTTCGAGCACCATTCGTGCCTGAGGCCCGAGCTGGTGAAACAGGCGCGCCTTGAACCCGCCGGGCGAAACATCGCGCAGGATACAGAGAAATTCGCCGCACTCGGTCACCAGCTTCGGCGGACGGATCAGCAGATTGTAGCGCGGCAGAGTGCGATGTTCGCCACCCGACTGGGCGTGATCGTCTGCCGGGCGATCTTTTTCTAACATCGAGCGGACCCCTTTGCGGACCCGGCTGCATGCAACCGGATCGCCAGTTTCAGGAGCACCAATACGACGGGATAGCTTGAAATCGCCCTCAACAAGCGTCGTTAATTCGGGTTTACGTCAGCGCTCCGGTAACCACCGGACCACCGGGGATGCGCGTCCGGTCAGGTCGCTGCAGTAACGATCAGGGCCTCGCCTTGCACCTGGTCGGCGCGGCGAGGCCCTGATGCCCGTTGTTTCCCGATCCCGGACCAAGCCGGACCGGGACTCGCGTCGGCTTCTACATGTCGAAGCCGAGCGTGATGCCATACGTCGCCGGCATGGCGGGCGTGCGAACGACAGTGTCCTGCACGCGGATGACGCTGTCCCAATGGTACTTGTTGAACAGGTTCTTGCCCCAGACGCTCACGCGCCAACCATTCTTCGTGTCCTTGAGGCCCAGCCGCGCGTCGATCAGCGTGTAGGGATCAATGGCGAACAGCGGACCGCTGTTGAAGTCGGCGCTCGCGCTGCTGTGGTAGGTCATGCCGGCGCCGACAAACGCCTTCATGCTCTCGCCGATCGAATACTCATAATCGACATCGGCGTTGGCCTGCCATTTCGGCGCGAAGCTGAAGGGATGCCCGGCGAGGTCGCGCTGCACGCCGAGCGCGTCATAGCCCGTGCTCCAATTGTCGATCTTGGTATCGAGATAGGCCAGGCCGGTCGAAATGGTGAAGCCATCGACCGGGCGCAACTGCATTTCCAGCTCGGCGCCCCAGGCATGGGACTTGGGGATATTGACCAGGGCCTGGAGCGGCCCGAACACCACGTCGAGCGTTTTGCTGCGGGCCTGCTTGTTCTTGTAATCATAGTAGAATGCCGAGCCGTTGAGTTGCATCCTGCGATCGAGCAGCCGGGCCTTGAAGCCGACTTCGTAGGAGGTCAGCTCTTCCTGTTTGACCGGCACATACTGATTGACGGACGAACCGGCGACCGTGATCGAATTGCCGGCCTTGAACCCGCGCGAAACCGACGAGTAGAGGTGGACATTGTCGTCCACCTTGTAGTTGAGCGCGACCCGCCACGAGACGTTGTCTTCCTTGAGCGTTTCGCGTGGTTCCTGCGCCAGAAACTCATTGTTGAGCGTGATGCAGCCCTGGTCGGTCATGTAAGGCACCGGCGGAAGGCTGTTGAGGTTGCGATAGTAGGCGCTGATCGCGCCGAGGGCGGCAATCGCCGAAGGCTCGGTTGCATTGGCGCAGCCCACGAAGTCCAGCTTGGTCTTGGTATAGCGAATCCCGGGCGTCAGGCTGAGGCGATCAGCGAGCGCCCAATCCCCGCTCGCGAACAGCGCCCAGGTGGTTACATCATTCTTGATGCGATTCGACGCATCGCTGAACTTGATACCGAATACGCTCTGGACGTTCGACGCGGTTGCGATGTTAACGGTCTGATTTTCCAGCGTATGGGAATCGGAATAGGTGCCGCCGAAGACATAGTTGAGGATGCCGGCCTTGCCAGAGAGACGCAGTTCCTGGCTGAATGACTTGATCTGACCTTTCAGCGCATATTGGCTGTTGTCGTTATCCATGCCGTCGCGGTCGATATAGTCGTCGGTATCGAGCTTGGAATATGCGGAAATCGACGTCAGCGTCATGTCCGCCCCGACATTCAAGTCAATCCGCCCGGAAGCCTGCCAGAACTTGTCGTCCCGATATGGGTGAACCGTGTTGCTCCAGTCCGCCGCGCGCGCGTTCTGGGGCGCGAGGGGATAGGTCGCCACTGCCGGCAGCACGCGCGCCGGCGTCAGCGGGGTGATCGCGATCACCTGGGTCGCGCTCGGATCCGACTTGTCGATGTAGCCGTTGAAATTGAGCGAGACCTTGAGATCCGGCGTCGCCTCCCAGTCCAGCAGCAGGCGACCGTTGGTGCGGTTGATGCTGCCATTGGTGTCGGCGCGGGTGTAGCTGTACTGCCAATCGTCCATCTGCGTGGTCTGCACGGCCAGGCGGGCCTTCAGCGTCGGCCCAAGCGGGCCACTGACATAGCCGCCGGCATCGACGCGATTGAAACGGCCGTAACCGACCGACGCGCCGGCCGAGAAATGGTCGGTCGGCTTCTTGGCGATGTAGTTGATCAGGCCGCCGGTCGCGTTCTGGCCGAACAGCGTGCCTTGCGGTCCGCGCAGCACTTCGACGCGCTCCAGATCGAAGGCCGCACCCTGGGTCATCGCCGCATAGGGCAGCGCGACTTCGTCCATATAGACGCTGACAGCCGGAGCCGCAGCGAGGCTGTAGTCAAAATAACCGACGCCGCGCAGCGAATAGACCGGCGCGTTCACGCCGGTGTCCGCGAAGTTAAACCCCGCGACCGAGCGGGTCAGGTCAGCGGCGGAATCGATCCGCCGGTTGGCAAGCTGATCCGCCGAAAGCGCGGTAATCGAAAGCGGAATGTCGTTGATTGACTGTTCGCGCTTTTGCGCGGTGACGATAATGTCGCCATAAGCCGCGTCGGCCGGAGTTTGCGCAAATGCCGGCTGCGATATGATCGCCGTGGCGGATGCCAACAGCAGATACCGAAAATTCATCGTGAACCTCCCTTGTGCGTGCCAGGCTCATTGGCCTGACAGTCGTTAGAATTTTTTGTGGTTGATTGTCCGGCACACGCAGGGAAGCTGCCAATGCCCCGCTGCCGGCGCCATTACGTCGCACGCCGCCAGCGCGGCGCGAACGCATCTCCACCGGATGCAATCGCCGTCAGAATAGATCGATTCCGGTGCAAAGCCCCACGCTGCTCTCCCATTTTTTATAGTGTTTGGAGCGAGATAGCGCCACTCTGGCCCGGCGCAAATGGTCCGTCCAACAATTCACATATGTGCGCCCGTTGACGCAAGGATATGATCCTGGCTGCGGACCAGCGCTCAAAAAACCGGGCTGGTGCGGACGGCGGGACTCGAACCCGCACGATCAAGGATCAAGGGATTTTAAGTCCCCTGCGTCTACCATTCCGCCACGTCCGCATCGCGCCGCGTCCGCCGATGGCAGATCGGCCGCGCCCCCGCAACGCGCGATCGTCATGGATCGGCAAACGAGCGGCCCTGCTCGCCGTTCAGGCTTACTCGCCGTTCAGGCGCTGGCGCATTTCCTTGCCGGGCTTGAAATAGGGCACGCGCTTGCCGGGCACCGAGACCGTTTCGCCGGTGCGCGGATTGCGGCCTTGCCGGGCTTCGCGCTCGCGGGTGGAAAACGCACCGAAGCCGCGCAATTCGACCCGGCCGCCGCTTGCCAGTCGCTGGGCGATTTCTTCGAAAAACACGTCGACCACGCGTTCGACTTCATCGGCCCGCAGTTCGGGATTCTCTTTCGCCAGTTCCGCGAGTAGCTCAGAACGGATCATCCAGTCTCTCCAGCCCTCCGGCAAATTGCCGGCCCCCAGTTACACTTAGCCAGTCACACTCAGGCAGCAACGCTCAGGAAGCAACACTCGGAACAAGACGACCCCGATCGCCCCACCGCTCGCGTGAATCGCACTTCCGCGCTGTTCAGCGCCCATAGCGGGACATAACCTGCCAGAATGACGACCGAAGCGCAATTGGCTGTCATGCTGCGGCGCTGGTGCGTATCACCTTGAAACACCTGGCTGTTTCGCCGCGTGAGGACTCAGGCTTCCGCCAGCAGTTCGGCCGGCTCGATTCCCAGCATCCGGATCCGCGCCAGAACCCGGGGCCATTCCCCGGTGATGAACGCCTCGCGCTCGGCCCGGCGCAGCCGATCAGCCGCTCCGCTGGCAACGAACATGCCGACGCCGCGCTGCACTTCAACCAGCCCATCGAGCTGGAACTGCTGATAGGCCTTGGCGACCGTGAGCGGATTGGCGCCCTGCCCGGCGGCGAGCGCCCGCACCGAAGGGAGCGCGGTGCCTTCCGGATAAGTCCCGTCGATGATCGCGGCCGCGATCATATCGCGCAACTTGAGGTAGATCGGGCGACCGGCCGGGCTCATGGGTGACTCACTGCCATAATACAGCGGGACGGGCAAGATCGATCCGCCGCCGTGCGGAAGTTGCGGCGCTGGCACGGATTTCGCTTTTCACGCCAATGTTCCGCGGTAGGTTCGGCGCCTCGGCCGGCCGAGTGGACGAAGCGATATGGAGACTCCCGCATGAAGGACATGGCGAGCTGGAACGAAGGGGACTGGATCGCCGCGGTGGCCGCGCTCGCGCTGTTCGTATTCCTCACGTTGGGCGGGCTGCTCGCGGCGCGCAAGAGCGAGGAAGTGATCGGCCACCCGCGCGGGCTGTTCGTGCTGTTCTACGCCGAGATGTGGGAGCGCTTTTCCTACTATGGGATGCGCGCGCTGCTGGTGCTTTACCTGACTAAATTCTGGCTGTTCGGCGATGGCAAGGCCAACCTGATCTACGGCGCCTATACCGCGCTGGTCTATATCACCCCGGTGCTGGGCGGAACGCTCGCCGACCGCTGGCTGGGGCAGCGCAAGGCCGTGGTGTTCGGCGGGGTGCTGCTCGCGTTCGGGCATCTGTTCATGGCCGTCGAAGGCATGAAGGGCGTGACCGATCCGGTAGCCAAACAGGCGGACCCCGCGATCAACGTGTTCTGGCTGGCGCTGGCGCTGATCATCGTCGGCTCTGGGTTCCTCAAGGCCAATATCTCGGTGATCGTGGGCAAGCTCTACCCGATGACCGACACGCGGCGCGACGCGGCCTATACGATCTTCTACATGGGGGTGAACGTCGGCGCGGCGCTCGGCACGATCCTGGTCGGCTATCTGGGCGAAACCATCGGCTGGTCGTGGGGCTTTGGACTGGCGGGGATCGGCATGGTGCTGGGCCTGGCCATCTTCGCCATCGGCCGGCCAGCCCTGCGCGGCCGGGGCGAGCCGCCGGTTCCGCTGACGCGGCAGCGCGAATGGACGCTCTATGGGATCGGTGTGGCTGCGGTCGCGGTGATCTGGGGGCTGGTCCAGTATCAGGACGCGATCCAGTCGCTGCTGGTCGTGGCCGGTGTGGCGATGCTCGGCTACACGCTGTACGAGGCATTCAAGCTGCCCAAGGTACCGCGCGAACGGATGTTCGCGATCCTGTTCCTGATCGCCCTCAATCCGGTGTTCTGGGGCCTGTTCGAACAGGCCGGCGGCAGCCTCAACCTTTATACTGACCGCTATGTCGATCGACAGGGGGTGCCGACCAGCCTGTTCCAGTCAATCAACCCGATCTATATCGTGGTGCTGGCGCCGTTCTTCGCCGGGCTGTGGACCTGGCTCGGCAAACGCGGGCTGGAACCTTCGGCCCCGGCCAAGTTCGGACTCGCGCTGATCCAGGTCGCGCTCGCGTTCCTGCTCTTCGTGTGGGGCGCGAAGAGCGTGGGACCGGCGGCGCTGACGCCGGTGCTGTTCGTTTTCCTGATCTACCTGCTCCAGACCACGGGCGAACTGTGCCTCTCGCCGGTCGGCCTCTCGGCGATGACCCGGCTCGCGCCGCTGCAACTCGGCAGCTTCATCATGGGCGCGTGGTTCTACATGAGTGCGGTGGGCAACTTCGTCGCCGGCAAGATCGGCGAGGCGACCGGCGGCGAGGACGGCACGATGTCCAAGGAACTGACGCTGGCCATCTACAGCCAGATCGGCTGGATCACGCTAGGCATCGCGGCGGTGGTGCTGGCGCTGTCACCCTTCGTGAAGCGCTGGATGCATCTCGATGTGCTGGAGGACGAGGAGCCGACGTCCCAATCGGCCTGACGCG
>VMTF01000125.1 GCA_013791705.1 Sphingomonadales bacterium
GCCCGCAGCGCCTTCTTGTTGGGCAGCAGGAAGTTGCGCGCATAGCCGTCCTTCACGGTGACGACATCACCGATCGAGCCGAGCTTCTCGATGCGTTCGAGGAGGATGATTTCCATGGGTTAGCCCTCCTTACTTCACGAGGTAGGGCAGCAGGCCCAGATGACGGGCACGCTTGATCGCCTGACCGAGCTCACGCTGCTTCTTGGCGGAAACGGCGGTGATGCGCGACGGAACGATCTTGCCACGCTCGGACATGAAGCCCTGCAGCAGGCGCACGTCCTTGTAATCGATCGTGGGTGCGTTCTTGCCCGAGAACGGGCAGGACTTGCGGCGACGGAAAAACGGACGAGCCATGGATCAACCCTCCTCACGGTCGCGGCGACGGGGCCGCTCGCGCTCATTCTTGCGCATCTGGACGGACGGGCCGCCTTCAAGCTCGTCAACCCGCACGGTCATGTAGCGGATGACGTCTTCGTTGATCTGCGTCTGGCGCTCCAGCTCGGCGACGACGCCGGCCGGGGCCTCGACATTGAGCATCACGAAGTGCGCCTTGCGGTTGCGCTTGATCTTGTAGGCGAGGCTCTTGAGGCCCCAGGTTTCGGTCTTCGTGACCTTGCCACCATTCGATTCGACGATTTCCGTCGCGGTGGCCGCCAGCACATCTACTTGTGCCTGGCTGAGATCCTGGCGCGCCAGGAACACGTGCTCATATAGAGCCACGGCAGCTTCCTTTATCTTTCCAACCGATCGCTGGCTGATCCGCGGGATTGCGGGGCCCCTCCGGCTTTCTTGTGTTTCCGCGCGGCCCGAAGGGTGGCGGAAGCGGCGCCCAATAGCGCAATTGGCCGGGATTGCAAGCCGCCAGCGCGGTCGGGGTCAGGCCACGCGGTTCTGCCGCGCCGCGTTTGGCGAATAAGGGTTGAGGCAAGGGGTGGCGAAATCCCGCACCAACTCGTCCAGCGCGGCACTCGCGAGCGCCTGTTCGAAAGTCAGCCCGGCAGAGCGGCCTGCGACCCAAGCCACGGTCGCCCGCGTGGCCGGCAGGCCCGGCAGCAGCAGCGTCAGTTCGTCGCCCGTGCGCAGCGCCGCGATCCCTTCGATCCGCGCGCCGAAACAGGTGAGGTCTTTCAGCATGACGGTGGCGCGCAGACCCTGCCACGCATAGCGCACCAGCAGATCGACCGCATGGCGCTCGGCCCGGCGGACCTGCGGAAACGCCGCGATACCGGCGGGGGCGGAATGGGCTTCAGGTGAGGGGTCGCGATACATGCAGAGGCTCCCAAGGGTATTAACCACCCCCGGTAAGACGGCACGGGGCGGGGCATTTTAAACCCTGGCGAGCACACCTTGCGCGAAGGAGGCCAGCGTATCGTCGCGCGCGCCCATGATCACCACCCGGTCGCCGGGCCGGGCGAGGGCGACGATCCGGTCGGCCACCTGTTCGCGGGTGGGGATGTGTTCGGCCCGGGCGCCCGCTGCCCCGCCGGCGGCATTAACCAGTTCCACTATCCGTTCGCTGCCGACCGAGCGATCGACCGTGCCGCCGAAATAGACCGGATCGCACAGGATCACCCGGTCCTCGCCGCCGAGCCGGGACGCCAGCACTTGCGCCAGTTCCGCGCCCATCTGGCGCAAGGGGCCATAGCCGTGGGGCTGGAAGAATGCGATCACCCGGCCGGGGTGGGCTTTGAGCGTGGCCAGCGTGGCCGCGACCTTGTCCGGGTTGTGGCCGAAATCGTCGATCACGGTCACGCCGGCGGCGCTGGTCCCGACGATATCGAACCGGCGAGCCAGCCCGGCGAACGTGCCAAGCGCGGCCACGGCATCGCTCACCGAGACTCCGGCGGCGCTGGCGGCGGCGATTGCCGCGAGCGCATTGGCGAGATTGTGGCGGCCCGGCACCTTGAGCGCCAGCGGGTGCCGGCTACCGTCGCGCCGGTCGATCACGGTGGCGGCGAGGCTGGTGGGGGCTTCGACGATCGAGCCTGCCGCGACGCCGATCGTCGCGGTTTCGCTGGCGATGCCGAAGCCGATCAGGTTGCGGGCCATTCCGGTCAGGGCGGCGCTTTCTGCGTCGTCGAGGTTTACCGCGCAAGTTGTTGCATGGACAAGGAAGTCTCCGAACAGCGCGCGCAGTTCCGCAAGGCTTTTGTGATCGAGGCTGATATTGCCGAGCACCGCCACGGTGGGCCGGTAAAGCGCGATCGAGCCGTCGCTCTCGTCCACTTCGGACACGAACATGCCGCCCGCGCCAACCCGCGCCGAGGCGAAAGGCGCATCGGGGCGGACAAAGTTCTTCATCACCGCGCCGTTCATGATCGTCGGATCGCGCCCGGCCTGCGTCATGATCCAGCCGATCATGCCGGTGACGGTCGACTTGCCGCTGGTCCCGCCGACCGCGATCGAGGCGGGCGCGGCGTTGAACAGCGCGGCGAGCAGCTCTGCCCGGCTCATCCGGGGGCAGCCGAGCGCGGTGGCCTTGACGACTTCGGGCACGGTATCCTCGACGGCTGCAGAGGCCACGAGGGTTTGCGCCGCGCCGGCGATGCCGCTGCCGTCCTGCGGGAACAGCGCGAACCCGAGGCTCTCGAGCCACGCGAACTTTTCGGGCGTGCGGCCCTGATCGCGGCTGCGGTCAGACCCTGAAACTTCGGCACCTTGTCCGCGCAGGATCAGCGCCAGCGGGAGCATTCCCGAGCCGCCGATGCCGCAGAAGAACCAGGGGTGCGATGTGAGGTCGTTCGAGGAAGTCATCGTCTGCGTGGGTATGCGCCCTTGCGCGACAACTCAACACAAAGCACGGTGAGGTGATGACCCGTATCGCCATCTGCGCGCCCTCGACGCCGTTTGCCCGTGAGGATGCCGCGCGCGTCATCGCGCTGGCGTGCGAGTATCCGGGGATCGAACTGCACTTCCATGAGCAGTGTTTTGCCACCCACGGCCACTTCGCCGGCCCCGATGCGCTGCGGCTCGCCGCGTTCGTCGAGTGCGCCAACGATCCGTCGTTCGATGCGGTGTGGTTCGCGCGCGGTGGTTACGGCGCCAATCGCATCGCGCAGGATGCGATGCCGCTGCTCCGCAAGGCGGCGCAGGACAAGGTATTTCTCGGCTATTCGGACGGCGGATATCTGCTTGCCGCGCTCTATCGCGCCCGGATCGGACGCCCGGTCCACGCACCGATGCCGACCGACATCCGCCGCGAAGGCGGCGAGGCGGCGATCCGCCGGGTGCTGGCCTGGCTCGGCGGCGAGCGCGGCGGCGAGGAGCCCTCGCTCGGCCATCGTCCTGCGGTCGCGTTCAATCTCACCACGCTGGCGATGCTGGGCGGCACCCGGCTGATGCCGGGCCTCGCCGGACACGTGGTGATGATCGAGGAAGTATCCGAGCATCTCTATGCGGTTGACCGGCTGTTCTTCCACGCGACCGCACATCTGGGCGGCGTGGCCGGCTTGCGGCTGGGGCGCGTCTCCGATGTGCCGGAAAACGATCGCCCGTTCGGGGCGGAGCCGGAGGAAATCGCGCGCTTCTGGTGTGCCCGCCACGAGATTCCCTTTCTCGGCGCGGCCGATATCGGCCATGATGCTGCCAACAGGATAGTGCCCTTCGGACTTGCCTAGAACGCAAGCCGGCAATAGGGGGCCGCCAGTTTCCAAGGGAGAGGCGAGACTATGCGCGCGTTCGTGTTTCCGGGTCAGGGTAGCCAGAAAGTCGGCATGGGGGGCGAGCTCGCCGCCGCGAGCGCGGCCGCCCGTGCGGTGTTCGAGGAAGTCGACGATGCGCTCGGCCAGAAGCTGTTCGCGCTCATGCAGGACGGGCCGGACGACGCGCTGACCCTGACCGAGAACGCGCAGCCGGCGATCATGGCCAACGCCATCGCGGTGTTGCGGGTGCTGGAACAGGAAGGCGGCATTGTCCTGGCCGAAAAGGCCGATTTCGTCGCCGGACACAGTCTGGGCGAATATTCCGCGCTCTGCGCCGCCGGGGCGTTCAGCTTGGCCGATACCGCGCGCCTGCTCAAGCTGCGCGGGCAGGCGATGCAGGCGGCGGTTCCGGTCGGGGTGGGGGCGATGGCGGCTCTGCTGGGCGCCGACATCGAGAAGGCCACCGCGCTGGCCGAAGCAGCGGCCGAGGGGCAAATCTGCACCGTCGCCAACGATAACGATCCGAGCCAGGTAGTTATCTCCGGCCACCGCGAGGCGATCGAGCGCGCGATCGGGCTGGTCAAGGACTTCGGGATCAAGCGCGGGATGCTGCTGCCGGTTTCGGCGCCGTTCCACTGCCCGCTGATGCAGCCCGCCGCCGATGCGATGGCCGAGGCGCTGGGCAAGACCCCGCCGGGCGCCCTGCGCGTGCCGGTGTTCGCGAACGTCACTGCCGCCGCCGCGAGCGATCCGGCCGAAGTCCGCCGTCTGCTGGTCGAGCAGGTTACGGGCCGGGTGCGCTGGCGTGAAAGCGCGATTGCGCTGCGCGATGCGGGCGTCGAACGGTTCATCGAACTGGGCGGCAAGGTGCTCGGGCCGATGATTACCCGCAGCGCCGGGCCGGACGTGGCCGTTACCAGCGTGGTCACGATGGCCGATATCGAGGAACTGGCGAAGAGCCTCTGAGGGAGTTGCAACCAATGTTCGATCTTCACGGCATGACCGCGCTGGTTACCGGCGCTTCTGGCGGGATCGGTTCGGCGATCGCCCGCGCGCTGGCCTCGCAGGGGGCGCGGCTCGCGATCTCGGGTTCGAACGCGCAGAAGCTGCGCGCTTTCCGCGATGAGCTGGACGAGCATACGCCGCAGCACATTCAGGAAGTCGATCACGTGGCGATCACCTGCGACCTGTCGAGCGCCGAAGAAGTCGAGAAGCTGGTTCCCGCCGCACTCGATTCACTCGGCAAGATCGACATCCTCGTCAACAACGCCGGGATCACGCGCGACGATCTGGCGATGCGGATGAAGGACGAGGAATGGGACGCGGTGATCCGCGTCAACCTCGAGGCCGCTTTTCGCCTGATGCGCGCGGCGAGCAAGCCGATGATGAAAGCCCGCTTCGGCCGGATCATCACCATCACCTCGGTGGTGGGTGCGACCGGCAATCCGGGCCAGGTGAACTATGCCGCCGCCAAGGGCGGGCTGGTCGCCATGTCGAAGAGCCTCGCGCAGGAACTGGCCACCCGGAACATTACGGTCAACTGCGTTGCGCCCGGCTTCATCCGCACCGCGATGACCGACGTCTTGCCCGATGCCCAGAAGGACGCGCTCAACGCCCGCATCCCGATGGGCAGGATGGGCGAGGGCGAGGATATCGGCGCGGCGGTCGCCTACCTTGCCTCGCAGGAGGCGGGCTACGTCACCGGGCAGACCCTGCACGTGAACGGCGGCATGGCGATGTTCAGCTAGGGGATCGCCCGCAATGGGCAATCCTTGCGCATTTATCCCCAGTTACCGCCATTTGGGGGAGGTTCGCGCTTGCCGCTTGGCGCGCCAGCGTTAAGACAGGTGGTCCGAAATCTTGACGGTGACGGCGCGATTCCGCGTGCTCACCCCAGGGGGACAAGAGACGCATGAAGGCTACCATCGAACGCGCGACACTGCTCAAGTGCCTGTCGCACGTCCAATCCGTCGTCGAGCGCCGCAACACGATTCCGATCCTCTCGAACGTGCTGATCGAGGCTTCGGCCGTCGGCGCGGTGAAGATCATGGCGACCGACCTTGATCTGCAGGTCGTCGAATCGATGAGCGCGGTCTCGGTCGATGCGCCGGGCGCGATCACCGTCTCGGCCCACTTGCTGTTTGACATTGCCCGCAAGCTGCCGGACGGCACGCAGGTCAGCCTCGAAACCTCGGAAAACCGGCTGGCGGTCAAGGCCGGGCGCAGCCGCTTCTCGCTGCCGACCCTGCCGCGCGATGATTTTCCGGTCATCGTCGAGGGCGATCTGCCGACCTCGTTCGAAATCCCGGCGCGGACACTGGCCGAACTGATCGACCGCACCCGCTTCGCGATCTCGACCGAGGAAACGCGCTATTATCTCAACGGCATTTTCCTGCACGTTTCGGACGACGAACTGAAGGCCGCCGCGACCGATGGCCACCGGCTCGCCCGGTTCACCCTGGCCCGTCCGGATGGCGCGGAAGGCATGCCGGACGTGATCGTGCCGCGCAAATGCGTGGCCGAGCTGCGCAAGCTGCTGGAAGAAGCGCTGGATACCAACGTTCTGGTCGATCTATCCGCGTCGAAAGTCCGCTTCACCCTTGGCGGCGAAAACGGCGTGGTGCTGACCTCCAAGCTGATTGACGGCACTTTCCCGGACTATACCCGCGTGATCCCGACCGGGAACGACAAGCTGCTGCGGCTCGATCCGCGCAGCTTCTACGAAGGCGTCGACCGCGTGGCGACGATCGCCACCGAGAAGACCCGCGCGGTCAAGATCGCGCTGGAGAATGACCGGGTGACGCTCTCGGTCACATCGCCCGACAACGGCACGGCGGCGGAAGAACTGCCTGCCGACTACAAGGCGGCCGGGTTCGAGATCGGCTTCAACGCCAATTATCTCAAGGATATCCTGAGCCAGATCGACAGCGACACGGTGGAACTGCACCTGGCCGACGCCGGCGCGCCGACGCTGATCCGCCAGGACGACAAGTCGCCCGCGCTTTACGTGCTGATGCCGATGCGGGTCTGAGCGCGCCGCGCCTTGGCGCCGCCGCACAGTCTGCGAAACTCCACCTGTCATCAGTGGCGCGTCGCCCTCCTCCCCGTGAGGGAAAAGGGCGAGCAACAGCCGTTCAGGCCTTGCCCGCCGCGTCGATCATGTGATCGACATGGACGAATTTCTCGCGGGGGGCGCCTTCGCGGGCGCGCTGGATTTCGGCTTCCTCGATTTTCTTCCAGTCGCGGAACCGCACGATTTTCAGGCCGCGTTCGAGAGCGAGCCGGTCCATCCCGTTGCAGCCGGCCTTGCTGCCGTGCTCCGGTTGGTCCTCGCCGATCTTCTCGACGACCGAGAATCCGTCGGGCCGGTTGGTGCCGATCGTGCCCGAGGGACCGCGCCGCGCCCAGCCGACACAGTAGAGGCCGGGCAGGATGCGCCCTTCGTCATTGGCGAAGCGCCCGGCGCTTTCCTCGAACGGCACGCCCGGGATCGGCGAGGTCTGGTAGCCGATGCAGGCAACCACCAGCCCGGCCGGGATCGTGTAGATTTCGCCGGTGCCGACCGCGCGGCCGTCTTCGAGCCGGGTCCGCTCGACTTCGACGCCGGCGACCTTGTCCTGCCCGAGAATTGCTTTGGGGGCAGCGAAGAAGTCGAACTCAATCTCGATCGGTTTTTCGCTGCGAACGTCCGCGGCGATGTCGGCAAAGCTGCGCAAGTGATTGACCGATTTGCGCTGGCCCGGTTCGAGCAGGGCGTCCGCGTCTACTTCCGGCAGGTCCGCCGGATCGACCCGCGGGCAGGCGCGGTGGAGGTGGCCAAGCTCGCCCAGTTCCTTGGGGGTCATCGCGATCTGGTGCGGCCCGCGCCGACCCAGAATAACGATTTTCTCGAGCTGCGAGGTATCGAGCACGTCGAGCGCGTGGGTGACGATATCGCTCCCGGTGAACTCGGCGCGCGTTTTCGCGAGTATTCGCGCCACGTCGAGCGCGACATTGCCATTGCCGATCACCACGGCGGTGCTGCCTGACAAATCGGGGTCGAGCGTCACGAACTGGGGGTGGCCATTGTACCAGCCGACGAACGCGGCGCTGCCGTAGACGTTGGCGAGGTCTTCGCCCGGCAGGCCGAGCGCCTTGTCGTGCGGGGCGCCGGTCGCCAGCACGACCGCGTCGTAAAGCTCCTGAAGTTCCGGAATCGTGATGTCGCTTCCGACGGTCACATTGCCGATGAAGCGCACATTGTCGGAAAGGGCGACGGCTTCATAGCGTTTGGAGACGCCCTTGATCGACTGATGGTCCGGCGCGACGCCGGTGCGGATCAGGCCATAGGGCACGGGCAGGCGATCGAACACATCGATGCGGACACCGTCGCCCCACTGCTTTTGCGCGGCTTCGGCCGTGTAATAGCCGGCGGGACCAGATCCGATAATTGCAATGTGACGCACGCAATTCTCTCCATTCGTCGTGTTGTCTTGTTTGCACCGGAAGCAACCCGCATTCGCGCACTTGCGCAAGTACAATTCTTTATCCGCGCGAGTGTGCTGGATTAACACTTTCGCAAGCGCCGGGCGGGCAGATGGTGCGATGCGGCAGAAGCGGGCCTTCTACTACCCCGAGGCGCCCGATCCGGGCGGATCTGCGGCGGAGCAAGAGCAGGCTCCGCCGGAGCCATCGTCGCGCAATCGCTCCTCGACCGCGCGAATCCGGGCACGCCGGTTCGTCGCCCGCTATGCGATCCCGCTGGAATGGGGGCTGATGGCGCCGGCCATGTTGGCGGCATTCGTGATTCACGGCTGGGCATCGTGGTCGCTTCCGCCGGTGCCGAGCGGGATCACGGCGATCGTGGCGGCCATGATCCTGCTGTTTACGCCGCTGGCCGTCCGCCGCGAACGCACCCGCTTGTGCGGCGCGGGCGAACGCCGGACGCTCGTTACCGCCGTGGTGGTCTTGCCGATGCTCCTGTTTGGCGCGGCGATGTCGCTGTGGATCGTGGCGGGCGCCGGACGCGGCTGGGAGACCGGTCCGGCCGCGATGGTCGCAATCGGCACGCTCGCCTGCATCCTGTGTTCCGGCCGCCTTGCAACCATGGTTGCCGCATTGCTGGCACTGTGGTTCGCCCATGCGGTGATCACGCTCGAACCGGCGACGATGCTGGGGCTGGTGATCGGCGCGGGCGGCGGCGTTTACATTTCCTACCGCCAGATCGAGCAGAACCGGCTGGCCCAGGCCCGGCAGGAACAGGTCGAGCGCTCGCAACAGCGGGCGGAGCTGATCCTGTCCGACTATGAGTCGACCCGGCAGGGCTGGTTCTGGGAAACCGACCGGCGCGGCCTGATCACCTATGTCTCGCCGACGATCAGCGAGATGATCGGACGGCCCTGTGCGGAGCTGGTTGGCCGGCCCTTTACCGATCTGTTCATTCATGACGGCCAGTCGGGCGAGAGCCAGCGTACGCTGCTGTTCCACCTCAATGCCCGCTCGTCGTTCCAGAATCTGCGCTTGCGGGCCGCGACGCCGGGCGAGGACGAGCGCTGGTGGTCGGTCAACGGGCTGCCGGTCTATGACGATTTCGACAACTTCCAGGGTTTTCGCGGGTCGGGCAGCGACCTGACCGAGCGCAAACGATCGGAAGAACAGGCAACCCGGCTGGCGCACTACGATTCGCTGACCGGGCTTGCCAACCGGTTGCAGATGTCGATGTCGCTGGAGAAGATTCTGAACGCCCGCGATGCAGAGCACCGGGCCTGCGCGGTGTTCCTGCTCGACCTCGATCGCTTCAAGCAGGTGAACGATACGCTCGGCCATCCGGCCGGCGATGCGCTGCTTAAGCAGGTCGCGCACCGTCTGGAAAAGGTGGTTGCCGCGCCGGGCCGGGTCGGACGGCTGGGCGGCGACGAATTCCAGGTGATCGTTCCCGGGCACACGGCGCGGGAAGACCTGGGCCAGCTCGCGCAGCGGCTGATTGCGGCCTTGTCCGAGCCCTATCTGATCGACGGGGACCGGGTGGTGATCGGCGCTTCGGTCGGAGTCGCGATCGCGCCCGATGACGGGGTGACCGCCGACGCGATCGTCCGCAATGCCGATCTGGCGCTTTATGCCGCGAAAGACGGCGGCCGGGGGCGCCATCACTTCTATGCGCCGGACCTTCACTCCGACGCCGAGGAACGCCGTCAGCTCGAACAGGATCTGCGCGATGCGCTGGCGACTGGCGGGCTGGAGGTCTATTATCAGCCGGTGGTCCACACCGCTTCGGAGACGATTGCCGGGTTCGAGGCGCTGCTCCGGTGGAATCATCCGGTGCGGGGCTGGCTGAGCCCGGCCAAGTTCATTCCGATCGCCGAGGATGCCGGGTTCATCGCGCAGATCGGCGAATGGGCGCTGCGCACCGCCTGTCGCGACCTGGCCGCGTGGCCGGAATCGGTCCGGGTCGCAGTCAACGTCTCGTCTTTGCAATTCGCCAACCCGGCGCTGCCGGCAATCATCACCAGCGCCCTTGCTTCGGCCGGGGTCAGTCCGCAGCGGCTCGAACTGGAAATCACCGAGAGCGTGTTCCTCAACGACAACGAGGGCACCGATGCGATGTTCACCGCGCTCAAGCGCTTGGGCGTGCGGCTGGCACTCGATGATTTCGGCACCGGCTATTCCTCGCTCGGCTATCTGAAGAAGGCGCCGTTCGACAAGATCAAGATCGACCAGTCGTTCGTGCGCGGCGCCTCCGATCCGGAGAGCTGCAACGGCGCGATTATCGCGGCGATCGTGCGGCTGGCCGAAGCGCTTGGCATGGAGACGACGGCGGAAGGCGTGGAGACGCTCGACGAACTCGATCTCGTGCGCAGCCTCGGCTGCAGCCACGTCCAGGGCTTTATCTACGACATGCCGCTTCCCGCCGCCGCGGCGCGCGAGCGACTGGCAGAAGGCATCGCCATTTCCGCCGACGGTCCGCGCTCGGCCCGCCCGGCGCGGCGGGCCATGCTGCGGCGGATCGTGCTGGAGCATGACGGCCATCGCTACCGGGCGACGGTCCGCAACCTGTCTGCGACCGGCGCGCTGGTCGAAGGGCTGTGGCACGTTCCTCCCGCCACGATATTCACGGTCTATCTGGCAGATGGGGTCGAGGTTAAGGCCGCCGTCCGCTGGTGCGAGGGCAACCGGACCGGGATCGAATTCGCCACGCGGGTCGAACTGGATGAAGCGGGCCGGGTAATCGGGCCGGCGCATGGCGGCCGCGCGCCAGGCGGAAAATCCGGACAACGCAGGAACGGATGAGCGGGAATGGCGCCGCGCTTATCAATTCCTTCACCACAATCGCCCTAAGGCTTTCCACTGCGGCGACCGGCAGATCATGCCGAACCAGAACGAGGTGCAAAAGTTCGTGGCAAAGAGCATTGGCGGCCTTTTGCGGGGAAACCACTCCGGAAAACCGGCCCATTCGGGTGTGACCGGCGCCGAGCAACAGGCGCTGCTGCTGCTTCGCGACTACGAAGAGTCGGGCCAGGGCTGGTTCTGGTCGACCGACGCGCAGGGACAGATCACCTATATTTCCGAAAGCGTCGCGAGTGCGATCGGGTGCAATCGGGACGAGTTGCTGGGCAAGCCGTTCTACAACCTGTTTACACTTGAGCGCGAGGCGGGCGACCAGAGTTCGCGGACGTTGCCGCTGATCCTGAGCGCAACCAAGAGTTTTTCCGACCTTCCGATCCGTGCCGCCGCCGGTGGCGCCGAAATCTGGTGGACCATCAGCGGCCGTCCCCAGTTCGATGCGCAGCAGCAATTCACCGGATATCGCGGCAACGGGGTCGATGCGACGGTGCGCCTGCGCAGCGAGCGCGATGCCTCGCGCCTCGCGCTGTTCGATTCGCTGACCGGCCTCGCCAATCGCCACCGGATGGCCCAGCAGCTCGTCACCACGCTCAAGGCCTATGCCGCCGCGCAGCGCCCCTGTGCGGTGATGATGATCGACCTCGACCATTTCAAGCAGGTCAACGATACGCTCGGCCACCCGGCCGGCGACGAATTGCTCAAGCAGGTCGCCCAGCGCCTGCAGAGCGTGTGTGACAAGCACACGGTGATCGGCCGCCTCGGGGGCGACGAATTCCAGATCATGCTCCCCGATGTGGAGGACCGCGGCCGCCTTGGCGAACTGGCCAAGCGGATCATCGCGATCGTTTCGCAGCCCTACACGGTCGAGGGCAGCCGCTGCGTTATCGGCGCTTCGATCGGGATCGCCGTCGCGCCTTATGATGGGGCCTCCAGCGAGGAGCTCATCCGCGGCACGGACCTTGCCCTATATGCCGCCAAGGGCGGTGGGCGCGGCCAGTTCCGGTTCTATTCGAGCGACCTGCACGCCAGCGCGGAAAAGCGCCGCCGGCTTGAGGAAGATTTGCGCGATGCGCTGGTGCAAGACCAGATCAGGCTCAACTACCAGCCGATCGTATCGGCCACGAACGACACCGTGATCGGCGTGGAGGCGCTGATGCGCTGGTAGCACCCGGAATTCGGCGCGCTTTCGCCGGGGCTGTTCATCCCGATCGCGGAGGAATCGAACCTGATCGTCGGGCTTGGCGAATGGGCGCTGCACCAGGCCTGCAACGAGGTGATGGCCTGGCCCGGCGAGCTGCGCGTGGCGGTCAACGTCAGTCCGGCGCAATTCGCGCAGGAAAACTTCGTTGCCAGCGTCACCCAGGCGCTCGCCCAGTCCGGCCTGCCGCCCGAGCGGCTGGAAATCGAACTGACCGAATCGATCTTCGTCAACGATGACGAAATCACCGAACAGACGTTCGCCGCGCTCAAACGCCTTGGCGTGCGGCTGGCGCTCGACGATTTCGGCACCGGCTATTCCTCGCTCGGCTATCTCACGAAAGCGCCGTTCGACAAGATCAAGATCGACAAGGGCTTCATCTATGGCGTGACGGTGCCCGGCAGCCGGAACCCGGCGATCATCACCGCCATTGTCAGTCTTGCCAAGGCGCTCGACATGGTGACGACCGCCGAGGGGATCGAGGCGCGTGACGAGCTGGCCCTGATGCGCGATCTCGGCGTCGACCAGATCCAGGGCTACATCTATTCGGCGGCCTTGCTCGGCGAGGAAGTGGCCGAAGCGCTCGATTCGGGCGAGTGGGTGATCGAACCGCTGGGGCCGGCCCGCCAGCGTTCCGAACGGCGCACCGTGCTGCGCAAGGTGGGCATCATCCACGAAGATCACCGCTACGAGGTGATGATGCGCAACGTGTCGCGCACCGGCGCCGCGATCGAAGGCCTGATCGAAGTTCCGGTCGGAACCCAGTTCGTGGTCGATTTCAGCGAAGGGCAACTGGTGGTCGCCAATGTCCGCCGTTCGGCGGGCACATCGCAGGGACTGGAATTCGAAACCCCGCTGGTCGATGACGGGGCAGGGGGCCTGTGCACCCGCCACCGTGTTGCGCCCTATGTGCTGGCGGCAATGGGGATGCCCCATGGTTCGACCGGCGGCGCGGTCGTCGCGCTCAACAACGCCAGCCAACTGCAAATGCCGAAGTTCGGTGTGGTCGATACCACCAGGAACAATCGCGCGGCCTGATCGCGGGGACCGGCCGGAGTTAGGCAGGGTGACGCGGAGCCAGCGTCGATTCCTCTCTCCCATCAGGTAGTGGCCCGGTTCTGTTTTGAAGAACGGAGTGGAATTCGGGCGGGAATTCCAGAACAGGCGCGCGCCGGGTGACAGCGCCGCGCGCCGCTGCTAACGGCGCAGCGGTGCCTGTGCACCGCCCTGTTAGCAAAGAATCCCATGACCGAACTGGCCAAGATCCGCAATTTCTCCATCATTGCCCACATCGACCACGGCAAGTCGACCCTGGCGGACCGGCTGATCCAGTTCACCGGTGGCCTGACCGAGCGCGAGATGAGCGCGCAAGTGCTTGATAACATGGATATCGAGCGCGAGCGGGGGATCACCATCAAGGCCCAGACGGTGCGCCTGCGCTATGTCGCCCAGGATGGCGAGGAATACGAACTGAACCTGATGGACACCCCCGGCCACGTCGACTTCGCCTATGAAGTCAGCCGCAGCCTGGCCGCCTGCGAGGGCGCGCTGCTGGTGGTCGACGCGGCGCAAGGCGTTGAGGCGCAGACGCTGGCGAACGTCTATCAGTCGATCGAGCACAACCATGAGATCGTGCCGGTCATCAACAAGATCGATCTGCCTGCCGCCGAGCCGGAGAAGGTCAAGGCCGAGATCGAGGAGATCATCGGGCTCGACGCATCGAACGCGGTGCTGACCAGCGCCAAGTCCGGCATCGGCATTGCCGAAGTACTCGAAGCTGTCGTCACCCGCATTCCCCCGCCCAAGGGGGACCGGGCGGCCCCGCTGAAGGCGATGCTGGTCGATTCCTGGTACGATCCCTACCTTGGCGTGGTCATTCTTGTCCGCGTGATCGACGGGGTGATCAGGAAAGGCCTGCAAGTCCGCTTCATGGCCGGCGGCACCGATCACCTGATCGACCGGGTCGGCTGCATGCGGCCCAAGCTGGAAGTGCTCGACGAACTCGGCCCCGGCGAAATCGGCATCATCACCGCGCAGATCAAGGAAGTGGCGCAGGCCCGCGTGGGTGACACGATCACCACCGTGAAGGGCGGCGCGACCACAGCGCTGCCGGGCTTCAAGGAAGTGCAGCCGGTGGTGTTCTGCGGGCTGTTCCCGGTCGATGCCGCCGACTTCGAGAAGCTGCGCGAATCGATCGCCCGGCTGCGGCTGAACGATGCGAGCTTCAGCTACGAGATGGAATCGAGCGCGGCGCTGGGCTTCGGCTTTCGTTGCGGGTTCCTGGGCCTGCTGCACCTCGAGATCATTCAGGAGCGCCTGACCCGCGAATACGATCTCGATCTGATCACGACCGCGCCCTCGGTTGTCTATCGCATCGAACTGCGCAAATCGAAGACCGACGACGCGC
>VMTF01000217.1 GCA_013791705.1 Sphingomonadales bacterium
CTGTTCGATGCGCTCTACCAGCGGTTCGAGGGTCAATCGGGCAGCACCATCGATATGCTTGTCGTATTCAATCAGGCGGTCAATCAGGCGGTCGGCTATGTGATCGGGCTGGTAGCCGGGGTGCAGACGCCGGAAGAAACGCTGGAAGTCGGCACTGGATCGTGCCGCGATTCGGCGTGGCTGCTGGTTCAGCTCGTGCGCCGTCTGGGCTTTGCCGCGCGGTTCGTCTCCGGCTACTCGATCCAGCTCACGCCCGATGTGATTCCGGTCGAAGGGCCCAAGGGCGTGCCGCAGGATGTCTGCGACCTTCACGCCTGGGCCGAAGTCTTTCTGCCCGGCGCCGGGTGGGTCGGGCTCGATCCCACCTGGGGGCTGTTCGCGGGCGAGGGCCATATCCCCTTGTGTGCCACGCCGCATTATCGCTCGGCCGCCCCGATCGAGGGCGTGGTGCTGGCGCCCGTTCATTCGGACTTCCACTTCGAGATGGACGTCTCGCGGATTGCCGAGGCGGTCCGGATCACCAAGCCTTTCACCGAAGCCCGCTGGGACGCGCTGCTCGCGCTCGGTGACAAGGTTGATGAAGATCTGGCCGCCGGAGACGTGCGGCTGACCATCGGCGGCGAGCCCACCTTCATCGCCGATGGCGATTTCGAGGCGCCGGAATGGAACGCGGACGCGGTCGGCCCGACCAAGGCGGTTTACGCTGACCGGCTGATCCGCAAGCTGCGGGCGCAGTTCGGCCCCGGTTCGCTGCTCCATCACGGGCAGGGCAAGTGGTATCCCGGCGAAAGCCTGCCGCGCTGGGGCTATTCGCTCTATTGGCGCAAGGACGGTGTGCCGGTCTGGCGCGATCCGGCGCTGATCGCCACGGACCGCTTTCCGGATGACGACAACGTGGCTGCGGAACAACCGGCCACGCTTGGAGCAGCGGAGGCGGAGGTGTTCCTGCGCGCCACTGCGGCCAATCTCGGTGTCGAGGATTCCTTCGTCCAGCCGGTGTTCGAAGATGCGGTCGACTGGATCGTGCGTGAAGCCACGTTGCCCGACAATACCAAGCCGACCGACCCCAAGCTCGACGACCCCGAAGAGCGCGAGCGTTTCATGCGGACGTTCCAGCGCGGGCTCACCACGCCGGTCGGCTATGTGCTGCCGGTGTCGCGCGATACCGAGGACAAGCCGGCCGCAAAGCAGCAGGCCGCGCAGCAGTGGCAGACGGAAACGGTGCCCAGCCCGGCGCGGTGGAAAAGCGAGCGCTGGCGGGTGCGGCGCGGCGCGCTGTTCGCGGCGCCCGGCGATTCCGCGCTCGGCTATCGCCTGCCGCTGGGCTCGCTGCCCTATGTCCCGCCATCGGACTTTCCCTATATCCACCCGCGTGACACCGCCGAACCGCGCGAGCCGCTGCCGGACGTGCGGGCGCAAGTGGTGGAGCGCGGCCATCAGGTGCGCGATGCCCAGGTTGACCGGCGCGGCGAGGCCGTTTCCGGCGAGCGGCCGGAGCAGCGCTCCGTCGCGGTCGAAAGCGGCGGGAGCGCGGCGCAAGGCCGGGTCGAACAAGTCGCGATCGAAGGCGCGGTCCGCACCGCGATCACGATCGAGCCCAAGGGCGATCACTTGTGCGTCTTCCTGCCCCCGGTCGAGGCGCTCGAAGACTATCTCGATCTGATCGCCAGCGTCGAGGCGGTGGCCGAACAGACCCGTCTGCCGGTCCGCATCGAAGGCTATCCGCCGCCGCCCGATCCGCGGCTGGTCGTGCTCAAGATCACGCCTGATCCTGGCGTCATCGAGGTCAATATCCAGCCTACCGCCACGTGGCGCGAATCGGTCGAACTCACCGAAACGCTCTATGACGCGGCGCGCGAGATCGGGCTGACCGCGGACAAGTTCATGGTCGATGGCCGTGCCACCGGCACCGGCGGCGGCAACCATATCGTGCTGGGCGGACCGACGCTGCTCGATTCGCCGTTCATCCGCCGACCCGACCTGCTGAAGTCGTTCGTCACCTATTGGCAGCGTCACCCCGCGCTCAGCTACCTGTTCTCCGGGCTGTTCATCGGCCCGACCTGCCAGGCGCCGCGCATCGCCGCGGCGCGGCACGACGGATTGTACGAACTGGAGATTGCCCTCGCGCAAGTGCCCGGGCCGGAGAGCCCGCAGCCCGCGCCGTGGGTGGTTGATCGCCTGTTCCGCAACCTGCTGGTCGATGTGACCGGCAACACCCATCGCACCGAAATCTGCATCGACAAGCTGTTCTCGCCCGATGGCCCGACCGGGCGGCTGGGCCTGGTCGAATTCCGCGGGTTCGAGATGCCGCCGGACGCGAAAATGTCGCTCGCCCAGCAACTCCTGCTGCGGGCGATGACAGCCTGGTTCTGGCGCGAGCCGGTCAGCGGCCCGCTGGTGCGCTGGGGCACCCAGCTCCACGACCGGTTCATGCTGCCCCATCAGGTCTGGGCCGATTTCCTCGACGTGCTGAGCGAATTGCGCGGTGCGGGCTATGATTTCGATCCGGTGTGGTTCGAAGCCCAGCGCCAGTTCCGCTTTCCGGTCCACGGCGCGGTCGAAGGGGGCGGGGTCGAACTGGAGATTTCCCACGCGCTCGAACCGTGGAACGTACTGGGCGAAACCGGCGCGATCGGCGGGACCGTGCGCTATGTGGATAGCTCGACCGAGCGCTTGCAGGTGAGGGCCTCGGGGCTTGTCCCCGGGCGCCACATCATCGCCTGCAATGGTCGCCGCGTGCCGCTCCGCCCGACCGGCGTGCCGGGCGAGGCGGTGGCCGGGGTGCGCTACAAGGCGTGGCTCCCGTCCAATTGCCTCCATCCGATGATGCCGCCGCAGGCCCCGCTCACGTTCGATATTCTCGATACGTGGAACGGCCGGTCGCTGGGCGGCTGCGTTTATCATGTGGCGCATCCGGGCGGACGCAATTACGATGATGTTCCGGTCAACGGCTATGAGGCTGAAGCGCGGCGCAAGGCACGCTTCCAGGATCATGGTCATTCGCCCGGGCCTCAGGCGATGCCGCCTGAGGAATTGCCAGGGGAATTCCCGATGTCGCTCGATTTGCGCCGCCCGGTTCTTCCGGGCTAGGCCACTGGCCACGGAGGCACTTACGGTCCCGGCCGCGCCGCGGTTGCAGGACTATCCGGTCGATGTCGAGGTGGGCGACCTGTTTCGTCACGCCTCGCCCGATCTTGCCGCCAAGTGGCTCGCGATGGCCGATGGCCTTGGCGCATTGGCCGGAGAATCGGGTCTGACGGCGCAGGAACTGGTCTCGCGCCAGATTCTCGATCTGGGGATGAGCTTTCGGCTGACCGGCGACGACGAGGAGCGCGCGTGGCCGCTCAGCCCGATGCCGCTGATCGTCGGCGCCGATGAATGGGATGAACTGGGGCGCGGCCTGATCCAGCGGGCGCGGCTGCTGGAGGCGGTCGTCGCGGATATTTACGGACCGCAGCGGCTGGTGCGGGACGGGCACCTGCCGGCCGCGCTGGTCACCGGCAGCCGCTATTTCGCACGCAACATGGTGGGGCTGTCGCCAGAGGGCGGCAATCGTTCCGGCCGGCCGGAAGGCGGCAGTTTCATTCACGTCTACGCGGTCGATCTGGCGCGCGGCCCGCGTGGGCAATGGCGCGTGCTGGGCGATCGGTTGCGGCTCGCGAACGGCATCGGCTACGCGCTGGAGAACCGGCTGGCCCTGTCGCGCGGGACCGGCACCTTGCTGACCAGCATCAAGGCGCGGCGGCTGGCGGGGTTCTTCTCGCAACTGCGCGGCGGGATCGCGCGCGACTGCCAGCGCGAGAGCCCGCGCATCGCGCTCCTGACGCCCGGCCGCTTCAACCAGTCCTATCCCGAGCAGGCGCACCTGGCGCGCTATCTGGGCTTTCCGCTGGTCGAAGGACGCGATCTGACCGTTAGCGACAACCGGCTCTACGTGCGCACCATCGCCGGGCCCAAGCGGATCGACGCCATCTGGCGCTGGATCGATACCCCGGCGCTCGATCCCCTGAACTTCGACGCGCGTTCGCAGATCGGCGTGCCCGACTTGTTCGATGCCTGGGAGCGGGGCGGCCTTGAAATGGCGAACCAGCCCGGCGTCGAAGTGCTCGAAGCGCCCGCATTCGGGGCCTTCATGCCGCGGCTGTGCAAGGTTCTGCTCGGCGAGGAACCCATGCTGCCGACCGTTGCGACCTGGTGGTGCGGCCAGCCGCGCGAGGCTGACATGGTGCGCGAGCGGATGGACGAACTGGTGATCTCGCCGGCGTTCGGCCAACCGGTCGAGGCCCTGACGGGAACCGTTCCGGTGCCGGGATCGAGCCTGGTGGGCCGCGATCGCGAAGCGCTGCTGGAAGCGATGGCGCGGCGGCCGATGGATTATTGCGGACAGGAAATCGTCCACCTCTCCACCGCGCCCACCCTGATCGATGACAAGTTCGTGTCGCGCGCCTTTACGGTGCGGGCGTTCGTGGCGCGCGGGCACGACGGACAATGGACCGTGATGCCCGGCGGCTTTGCGCGCCTGTGCGCATCGGGCGAACTCCAGACAACGTTGATGGGTGCGGGCGATCTTTCGGCCGACGTCTGCGTGGTTGATGACGATAGCACGCCGCCGCCGGGGCCGACGCCGCTGATGGCCACGCCGCCGGTCCGGCGCGGGGGCGGCATTCTTGCCAGCCAGGCGGCGGACAACCTGTTCTGGTTCGGCCGCTATGTCGAACGCGCCGAGGCGACCGTGCGGGTGGTGCGCGCGATCCTGGGCAGTTCGATCGAGGTCGATGCCGCATCGGGCAGCAATCCGGAAGTGGTGGCGCGGCTTGTCGCCCTGCTGGAACGATGGGGGGCGATCACGCCGGAAACGGCGCAGTTGTCCGCCGCACAAGCATGCCGTGCCGCGCTGGGCGAAGCGTCACGGCCGGGCGGGGTGGCGACGCTGTTCGCGATGATCAGGAATACCGGCTTGCCGCTGCGCGACCGGCTCGCCCCGGATTTCTGGCGGATTGCCAGCCGGCCGATGCCACAGATCGATACCCACCGACGCGGTGCCTTGCTGCGCGTGGCGCGCGAATTGCTGGAACGGCTGAGCGCGCTGTCAGGGTTGCTGGCGGAAAATTTCATGCGCGGGCCGGCGTGGCATTTCCTGGATATGGGGCGGCGGCTGGAACGCGGTCTGGTGCTGTGCGCCATGGTCGATGCGCTGGTGGCGAGAGAGGCAGGAGAGAACGAAGGCGAACAGACCGAAGCGCTGGGCGTGCTGCTGGATTTGGCTGATGGCCAGATCACCTATCGTTCCCGCTACCTGACCGGGCCGCGCCGCGAGCCGGTGCTCGATCTGCTGCTGCTCGATCCTGACAATCCGCGCAGCCTTGCGTTTCAGATGGAAACACTGGCGCGGCACATCGGCGCGCTGCCCCGCTTGACCGAAGATCTGTTGCCCGAGCAACCGCTGCGCGAGGCGCTGGCGCTGCTGGCTCCCCTGCAAAGCCTGACGATCGCCGCATTCGATGCGGCCCGGCTACGCGAAGCGCAACAGGGCCTCTTTGCCCTCTCCAATGCGATCGCTGAGCGCTACTTTCTTCAGTATGAAAAGACCGACGCCGACGACGCGCGGCAACTCCTGGCATGATCTATTCCGTCATGCACCGCACGACGGTCAAATATGCGAGCCCGGTAACGCTCGCCCGGTTCAACGTGCGCCTGAAGCCCGCGCCGTGGCTCGGGCAGATCCTGCTCGACTATGGGCTGACTGTCGATCCACTGCCGTGGACGATCCAGCAGGAAAGCGGACCGTGGATCGTCAATCGCAGCCGGCTCACCATTCGCGATCCGCTGACCAGTCTGGTCATCGAAAGCCGCTTCCGCATGGAAGTGATCTCCCCGGCGTACGGACAGGCAACCGAGCTTGCGCCAACGGTCGGAGAAGTGCGCGATCAGGTGCTGGTGCACCGCGATCTCACTGCCGCAGGACCGGCGAGCTACCTCTATGCCTCATCGATGGCGCCTGCCTCGCCCGAGATCGCGGCCTGGGCGCGACCGCATTTCGTGCCTGAAACAAGCGTGTTGGCTGCCGGGCTGGCGCTCATGAACGCGATTCACCGGGAGTTTGTCTATGACGACAAGGCGACCGAGGCCGATACCGCGCCCGCTGCCGCATTCGCGCAGAAGCGCGGGGTGTGCCAGGATTTCGCCCATGTCATGATTGTCGCCGCGCGGGCGCATGGCGTTCCCGCTGCCTATGTCAGCGGCTATTTGCGCACATTGCCGCCGCCGGGCAAGCCCCGCCTCGTGGGAGCCGATGCGACGCACGCCTGGGTTGTGCTGTGGTGCGGGGCGGCGCTGGGCTGGATCGGGTTCGATCCGACCAACGATTGCCTGGTTCAGACGGACCACATCTTCACGGCGATGGGCCGCGATTATGCCGACGTTGCCCCGCTTGACGGGGTGTTCCGGGGCGGCGGCGGACAGGCGATGACTGTCGCGGTCGACGTTGCGCCGGAAGGCGAAGTGCTGCCGCTGGCCGGTTGACGGGAGTGGCCGGATCGGCAAGTTCTGTGCGAACTCTCGCGCGCGAAAAGGCAGGAACATGAAACGGATTCTGGCGGGCCGGCAGGTCAATCCGATCGGGCTTGGCTGCATGAGCCTCAGCCATGGCTATGGCATTGCGCCGGCGGAAGAGCTGTCCGAACGCCTGCTGCACCGCGCGCTCGACCTTGGCTATGATCACCTCGATACCGCGCGCATCTACGGCCTGGGGCGCAACGAGGCGCTGGTCGGCCGGGCGCTCAAGGCCCGCCGCGCGGAATTCCTGCTGGCCTCCAAGATGGGCATCATCGCCGATGACGGCCCGCGCCGGATCGATTGCAAACCGGCCACCATTCACCGCGAGATCGACAAGAGCCTCGCCGCACTGGGGGTCGACCATATCGATCTTTATTACATGCACCGGCCAGATTTCAGCGTGCCGATCGAGGATTCGATGGGGGCGATGGCCGAACTGGTCCGGCAGGGCAAGATCGGCGCAATCGGCTTGTCGGAAATGAGCGCCGCGACGCTGCGGCGCGCCCATGCGGTGCATCCGGTTGCCGCGATGCAGACCGAATATTCGCCGTGGACCCGTAATGTCGAGATCGCCGTGCTCGAAACGACGCGGGAACTGGGGGTGACGCTGGTGGCCTTCTCGCCGGTCGGGCGCGGGGCGTTATGCGGCACGTTGCGCGATGCGGCTGGCCTGCCGGACAAGGACATGCGGCACGGAATGCCGCGCTTCCAGCCGGGGAACTGGGAGAAAAATCTGGCGCTGATCGATGCCTTCGCCGCGCTGGCGGCCGGGGCCGGTGTCACCCCGGCGCAACTCGCGCTCGGCTGGGTGCTGACGCGCGGCGAGCATATCGTCACGATCCCCGGCACGACCCGGATCGATCACCTGGAGGAAAACATCGCCCGGGCCGGCTGGCTGCCCGGGCCGGAACTGGTGGCGCAAGTCGATGCCCTGATGCCGCCGGGCGCGGCGGCCGGGCCGCGCTATTCGGAAGCGATGCAGCGCCAGGTGGCGACCGAAGAATTTTAATCGCGGACCAGTGCGAAAGCACACTTCGCCACGTCCATCATCAGGAGCCGCCATGTCCTTGACGAACCTGCTTGTTCCCACTTTCATGCAAATGCTGAAAGCGCTCGCGGGCTGGCTGAACAAGGCAGAGGCCCAGATGACCGAAGCCGAAGTGCAAGCGCTGCTCCGCGCCCGGCTCGCGCCCGACATGTTTCCACTCTCGACCCAGATCCGGTTCGCCTGCGTGCAGGTATTCGAGGCCGTCTATCGCCTCACCGGCGCACCGTTTCCGCCACTGCACCGGGAATTGCTGGACGAAGGGCGCAATGCCGCCGAACGGCCGGGCTCGTTGTTGGACGCTGCAGCGCGGATTGTGGAAACCCTTGCGCTGCTGGAGGGCGTCGAGCCGGGCGCGCTCGATGCCGCTGCCGGCAGCCCGATCGCCCATGAACTTCCCAACGGCATGATTTTCGACCTTACCGCAGAGCAATATGTCCGCGACTGGACCTTGCCCCAGTTCAATTTTCACCTGATGACCGCCTATGCGATATTGCGCGCCGGGAAGGTCGAACTCGGCAAAGCGGACTATGTGCCGCACATGTTTCAATATGTGCGCGCCGAGACGATCCCCGCAGTCTGAGCCTTCGGGGCCGGGTCCCGTCAGGCACGCTAAGGCTTGAACACCACCGTCTTGCTGCCATCGCGGAACACCCGGTCCTCAAGGTGCAGCAGCACCGCTGTCGCCAGCACCCGCCGCTCGATGTCGCGGCCCTTGCGGACGAGGTCTTCGGGAGTGTCGACATGGCTGATCGCCTCGACATCCTGATGGATGATCGGCCCCTCGTCGAGGTCGGCCGTCACATAGTGCGCGGTCGCGCCGATCATCTTCACGCCCCGCGCATGGGCCTGGTGATAAGGCTTGGCCCCCTTGAAACCGGGCAGGAACGAATGGTGGATGTTGATGCAGCGCCCCGAAAGGAAGGAAGCCATGTCATCCGAAAGGATTTGCATATAGCGCGCCAGCACGACCAGTTCGGTGCCGGTCTCGGTCACGATCTCCTTGATCCGCGCTTCCTGTGCGGCCTTGCTGTCGCTGGTGATCGGCAGGTGGTGGAACGGTACGTCCTCGAGCATGGGCACCTTCAGCGCCTCGCGCGGGTGGTTGCAGACCACGCCGACCACATCCATCGGCAGTTCGCCGATCCGGTGGCGATAGAGCAGATCGGCAAGGCAATGATCGAATTTGCTGACCAGCAGCAGCACCTTGCGCCGCTCGGTCGTCGCGCGGACATCCCATTCCATCGCGAAGCGCGCCGTCACGTCGGCAAAGCGATCGGTGATCTCGGCGGCGGTCAGGCCCGGGCAGTCAAATCCGATGCGCATGAAAAAGCGGTTGCTGTCGATCGCGTCGAACTGCTGGGCCTCGCGGATATTGCCACCGATTTCGGCCAGCCGCCCGGTGACCGCCGCGACCAGGCCCGGCCGGTCCTTGCAGGACAGCGTCATGACGAAGGCTTGCTGCATGGAAACCCCTGAAACAAATGTGCCGGACCCCATGGGCGAAGTTGCACTTAGCCGCAAGCGGGCGCCGTTGCTAACTGCGGTCGCGCCGCGCTGAAAATGGCGGCCGCCCACGGGGTTGGCCGATTCCGACTCTTCTTCGGTTGTCACGTGAGTGTAACATGCGCCACTCATGCGGCAGGTGGTCACTGCCGGTAAAGGACACGTATGAGCGATCAAGGTCTGCAGCCTGAAGGTGAAGACGAACTCGGCGGCGAACTCGGCGATGAAGATGGTGGTGCGGGTGTCAGCGAAACCGGGCATCCGGATCTGTTCTTCAACCGCGAACTGAGCTGGCTGGCGTTCAATCGCCGCGTGCTGGCCGAGGCGCAGAACGCCGACTACCCGCTGCTGGAGCGGCTCCGTTTCCTCTCGATCTCGGGCAGCAACCTTGACGAGTTCACGATGGTCCGCGTCGCGGGGCTGGCGGGACAGGCGGCGCGCCAGATCGATGAAATCTCGATTGACGGGCGCACGCCCTCGCAGCAACTCGGCGCGATCCGCGAAGCGGTGACCGAGCTGGTCGCCGCGCAGCAGGCGATTCTCGAAGTGCTGACCGCGCAACTGCCCGAGGCCGGCATCCGGATCATGGGCGAGGAACGGCTGGACAAGGCGGAAGCCGAATGGCTCGCGCGCTATTTCACCGAGCATGTGATGCTCGTGCTCACCCCGCAGGCGATCGATCCGGCGCACCCGTTCCCGTTCGTCGCCAATCAGGGCATGGGCATCATGTTCTCGCTCACCCGCATCAGCGATGGTGCTTCGGTGACCGAGATGGTGCTGATCCCGCCCGCCTTGCCGCGCTTCGTGCGGTTGCCGGGCAAGGACGCGGTGTGGATTTCGATCGTCGATCTGATCCGCCGTCACGCGGCAATCCTGTTTCCGGGCTTTCGCAATGTCGGCAACGGCGTGTTCCGCGTCCTGCGCGACAGCGACATGGAGATCGAGGAGGATGCCGAGGATCTCGTCCGCTATTTCCGTACCGCGATCCAGCGGCGGCGGCGGGGCAAGGTGATTCAGCTTCAGATCCAGGAAAATTTCGACCCGGCGGCCGAAGCGCTGTTGCGCGCCAATATCGGCGTCGAGGATGCGCTGGTGCTCGGGATGAGCGGGCAGTTCGATTTCAACGGCCTCGCCGCGATCATCGACGAGGAGCGGCCGGACCTCAAGTTCGAGCCCTATTCGCCGCGCTATCCGGAGCGCATCCTCGAGCATGACGGGGACTGTTTCGCCGCGATCCGCGAGAAGGACATCGTCATCCACCACCCCTACGAGAGCTTCGAGGTGGTGATCGATTTTCTGCGGCAGGCCGCGAAAGACCCGGACGTGGTTGCGATCAAGCAGACGCTCTACCGCGCCGGTAAACAATCGGCGGTGATCGCGGCGCTGATTGCTGCGGCCGAGGCGGGCAAATCGGTGACGGCCGTGGTCGAACTCAAAGCCCGGTTCGACGAGGAGCAGAACCTGCTCTGGGCATCGCAGCTCGAACGGGCCGGGGTCCAGGTGATCTATGGTTTCGTCGACTGGAAGACCCATGCCAAGGTCTCGATGGTGGTGCGGCGAGAGGGCGAGAGCTATCGCACCTACTGTCATTTCGGTACCGGCAACTATCACCCGGTGACCGCGCGCATCTACACCGATCTCAGCTTCTTCACCGCCGCCCCGAAGGCCGCGCGCGATGCGGGCCAACTGTTCAACTTCATCACCGGCTATGTTGAGCCGAAGGGCTGCGAGTTCCTCTCGATCTCGCCGATCACGCTGCGCAAGAAGCTCTACGAATGCATCGATGCCGAAACCGAGCTGGCCAAGGCGGGCAAGCCGGCGACGATCTGGGCCAAGTTCAACTCGTTGACCGACGAAGGCCTGATCGAGCGGTTCTATGTCGCCAGCCAGGCAGGCGTTGAAATCCGCCTGGTGGTGCGCGGGATCTGCTGCCTGCGCCCCGGTCTGCCCGGAATTTCCGAAACGATCACGGTCAAGTCGATCATCGGCCGGTTCCTCGAACACAGCCGCATCTGGGCCTTTGGCAATGGCGCGCCGCTGCCGGGCCGTCGCGCGCGGGTGTTTATCTCCTCGGCCGATGGCATGAGCCGCAATCTTGATCGGCGCGTGGAAGTCCTGGTGCCGATCCGCAATGCCACCGTGCACGATCAGGTGCTTGGCCAGGTCATGCTGGCCAACCTCATCGATACCGAGCAAAGCTGGGTGCTCGCGCCCGATGGCACCTATCGCCGGCTTGAACCGGGGCCAAAGCCGTTCAACCTCCACAGGTATTTCATGACCAACCCCTCGCTTTCCGGCCGTGGTGCTGCTTTGGCGAGCGGGCGCAAGGTTCCCAAACTGGCATTGCGCCGGGGTGGGGGCCGCTGACGGATGTGAAGAAGGCGTCGAGAGAACAGGCATGGCCACCCACGATCGTTCGACGCAGCACGATCTGACCCCCTCGCGGGCGATTATCGATATCGGCTCCAACACCGTCCGGCTCGTGATCTACGGCGGGCCGCCACGTGCGCCGAGCGTGCTGCATAATGAGAAAGTCAGCGCGCGGCTGGGCAGGGGCGTAAGCGAAACGGGCCGGCTGGCGGAAAAGGCTGTCCGGTCCACATTGGCTTCGCTGGCGCGGTTTCGCGTGCTGCTGGATCTCAAGGAGGTGCATGACATCGATGTCGTCGCGACAGCGGCGGTGCGCGATGCGTCCGATGGCGCCGCATTTCTCGATCAGGTTCGCGGCCTGGGGTTCGCGCCGCGACTGCTTTCGGGAGAAGCGGAAGCCGAGGCCAGTGCGATGGGGGTGATCGGCGCCTTTCCGGGCGCGGCAGGCATCGTCGCCGATCTGGGCGGCGGGAGCCTCGAACTGGTCGATGTGGCTGACAATAGCTGCCGCCACGGCGTGAGCCTGCCGCTCGGCACACTGCGCCTGCCACAGTTGCGCGCCGCAGGGGAGCGCGATTTCACCCGCAAGGTGGAGAGCGTGCTCGGCGCAGCGGACTGGTCCGCGCCGCACAGCCCGACGCTCTATCTCGTCGGCGGTTCGTTCCGCTCGTTCGCCCGCTATGCGCTGCAGCACCGGCATTGGCCTTCGGACGATCCGCACGGATTCGAAATCGGAGCCGCTGCGGCGTCCGACGTGGCGCGCGAACTCATTCGGCCCAAGGGCGAGGCGCTGGCGCCGGTCCCCGGGATCGGCTCGTCGCGTCTGGCGAGCCTGCCGGATGCGGCCGCCTTGCTGCAGGCGCTGATCGTGACCCTCAAGCCGACCAACCTCGTGTTCTCGTCGTGGGGGCTGCGCGAGGGCTTGCTCTATGCGGCGCTCGATGACGGAGTGCGGGCACAGGATCCGCTGCTGGCGGGCATCTCCGCCTTCATCGAGCATCATGGCGCGAGCCCGGCGGTCGCCGCGATGGTTGCAGGGTGGACCGCGCTGACCGACCCGGAGCTGGACACGTCCGGCGATACCGCGTCCGGCGCTGCTGCCTGCAGCGACGAACGGCTGCGTCTGGCCGCGACGATGCTCGCGCTTGCTTCGGCCAATGTGGAGCCGAACCTGCGGGTCGATCTCGCCGTCGAATGGGCGATGCGCAAACGCTGGATCGGGATCACCAGCGGCGAACGCGCATTGCTCGCGGCGAGCCTGATGGCCAATGCCGGCCGCACGGACCTGCCCCTGGAATGGCGCAATCTCGCGTCGGACGAAGCCTTGCGCGAAGCGCAAAGCTGGGGTCTGGCGGCGCGGCTGTGCCGGCGTTTTTCGGGCTGCTCGGCCCGGTCACTCAGCAGCAGCGAACTGGTTTCCGACGGGGCCAGGCTGAAGCTCGTCGTGAACCAGCCCTATGGCGCGCTGGTCAACGACGGGGTCCAGCGCGATCTCAAGGCGCTCGGTTCGCTGCTCGGGCTCAAACCGAGTTGCGAGATCGTCGGTGACGATGACGGGTCGCGCTGAGGCCGGGTAAACCCGGATCAGGCGGCGGCGCTGAACCGCGCCGCATAGCGGCCGGCGATCCGGTCGACCGGCAAGACGACGCAGACGTCGATCGTGTTGAACGCGCCGTCGATATAGGCACCGTCGCCGAAGGTGGCACCGGCGCGCAGATAGCCCTTCACCAGTGGGGGCAACTGGAACAGTGCCCGGCGCTCGTCATAGGTGCCCGGTGCCAGTTGTTCGAGCGGCGCGGTGCTGCCGGCGGCGACCCGGTCAGTCAGCACGCGCGGCCGCTGCGCCGGGTCGGCAAGGTGGTGGTGATACAGGTAGGAGAGGCCCGGCGCGTGGGCGGCAACGTCCGTCCCCGGGAATGAGGCGCAGCCGAACATCAGGCCGATGCCATGGCGGGCGATATAGTCCGCGATGCCGCGCCACAGCAGCGCGATCGTCGCACTGGTGCGATAGCGGGCCAGCACGCAGGAGCGGCCGAGTTCCAGCAGTTCGCCGGCCGGCCGGGCCGGCCCTTCGGTCAGCGCGGCAAGGTCGAACTCGCCGGCCGAATAGAACCCCGTGTGGGTCCGGGCGATCGATTCGCGTAGCAGCCGATAAGTGCCCACCACCCGGTCTTCCGCCGGTGCGTCCTCGTCGATCACCAGCAAGTGATCGCACAGCGCGTCATAGTCGTCGGCATCTCGCTCGGGGGCATCGCGCTGGGGAGCCTGCGGGCCGCTGGCGGGAACGACTCCGCCGGCGCCGCGCTCGGCAAAGAACACCCGCCAGCGCAGGCGTTGCACGGCGGCAAGATCGGCATCGTCATGCGCCAGCCGGATAGAGAGGCGGCGCGGCGCTTGGTGGAAATGTTCGGACATCGGCCCTCCGCGTCAACGCCTACCAGCCGTCCGTGACAGCAGGATTGCGGAGGTGTTCCGGTTTTGTGACAGCGGCAGTTGTCCCGCCGCCGTTCGGCCTTGGCCATCAAGGCTGTTCCCGCAGTGGGCGGCGGACTATCATCAGTTCGATCAGGCCTCCCGCCCGAGCGCGCGGCAGGCCATCACGGCCAAGGATTCCACGCGCGATGACCGAGCACCGGATGGAAAGCGACAGCATCGGCGAGATTGCCGTTCCCGCCACCGCTTATTGGGGAGCGCAGACGCAGCGCAGCCTGGAAAACTTCCCGTTCGGGCCGGACGAGCGGATGCCGATCGGGATCGTCCATGCGCTGGCGCTGGTGAAGCAGGCGGCGGCGCGGGTGAACCGCCAGCACGGCTTGCCCGGCGATCTGGCGGACGCGGCCGAGACGGCGGCGGGCGAAGTGGCGGCGGGCGCGCTCGACGATCAGTTCCCGCTCGCGATCTGGCAGACCGGGAGCGGCACCCAGACCAACATGAACGTCAACGAAGTGATCGCGGGGCGGGCCAACGAACTGCTCGGCGCCGGGCGCGGGGGCAAGCATCCGGTCCATCCCAACGATCACGTCAATCTCGCGCAGTCATCCAATGACAGTTTCCCGACCGCGCTCCATGTGGCGGCGGTAGTCGCGCTGAACCGCGATCTGATCCCGGCGCTCGACCGGCTGAGCGGCGCGCTGGCGGTCAAGGCCGAGGCCTGGGCCGGCATCGTCAAGATCGGGCGGACCCATCTGCAGGATGCGACGCCGCTCACGCTGGGGCAGGAATTTTCCGGCTACGTCCAGCAGTTGCGCGATGCCGGCCAGCGGCTGCGCGATGCCGAGCATTACCTGCTACGGCTGGCGCAGGGCGGAACGGCGGTGGGCACCGGGCTCAACGCGCCCGACGGATTTGGCGAAGCGATGGCGGCACAGCTTGCGTCGCTGACCGGCCATGCCTTCGTCACCGCACCCAACAAGTTCGAGGCGCTCGCCTCCAACGATGCGCTGGTGCAGTTTTCCGGCACGCTCGCGACGCTCGCGGTGGCCCTGTCCAAGATCGCCGGCGATATCCGTCTGGCCGGCAGCGGGCCGCGCTCGGGCCTTGGCGAACTGGAGCTGCCCGCCAACGAGCCGGGCAGCTCGATCATGCCGGGCAAGGTCAATCCGACCCAGTGCGAAATGCTGACCATGGTTGCCGCGCAAGTGATCGGCAACCATCAGGCCGTGACGATCGGCGGGCTGCAGGGGCACTTCGAACTCAACGTGTTCAAGCCGCTGATCGGCGCAGCCGTGCTGCGGTCGGTCGCCTTGCTCGGCACCGGAATGGACAGCTTTGCCACGCGCTGCGTGGAGGGGTTGGAGCCGAACCGGGCGCGCATTGCCGAACTGGTCGAACGGTCGCTGATGCTGGTCACCGCGCTGACCCCGGAAATCGGCTATGACAATGCCGCGAAGATCGCCAAACACGCCCACGAACAGGGCGCCAGCCTGAAGGAGGCCGCGCTGTCGCTGGGGTTGCTCGATGCAGCGACGTTCGACCGGCTGGTGCGCCCGGAAAACATGGTCTGACCTGAGCAAGCGCGGGCAATGATGCCGGCGGCTCGGCCCGTCCGGGGCGATGCAATCCGTCAAACGCAAGGGAGAGGTGCGATGGCCGAAGATTCAATGAGCGCGGCAACCGGCTTGAACGAGCTGGCCGACCGCGAGGCGATCCGCGAGCTGATCTACCGCTATTGCCGCGCGGTCGACCGGATCGACGCCGAGCTGGGCTATAGCGTATGGCACGATGACGGCACCGCCGACTATGGCGAAGCGATCTACCTCGGCACCGGGCGCGGTGCGATCGATTTCATCTGTGCAAGCCACCGCGCACTGCTGGGCCATTCGCATCAGGTCACGAACATCACGCTGACGCTGGACGGGGATCGGGCCGCGAGCGAGAGCTATGTCTTCGCGACATTGCGGATGGCGGGGGAGGGGAGCGAACGCGCGATCGGGATCTGGGGGCGCTACCTCGATCGCTGGTCGAAGCGTGCCGGGCGGTGGGGGATCGATCACCGCCAGACGGTGCTCGATTTCGACGAAGTGCGTGAGGTCGTGTCGGCTCATGCGCCGCAGCGCTACGGACGGCGCGACCGCCACGATCCGTCTTATGCGCTATTCGCCGGGCTTGGCGCCTAGCCAGTGGCGATTTGTCGCAAGCGCCGCTAGAAGTCGCGCCGATGCCCGCGCTCACCCTCAACGACCGCCCGGTCGACTTCATGATCGATCCCGAGACGCCCTTGCTCTGGGCCCTGCGCGATGTCGCCAACCTGACCGGCGCGAAATACGGGTGCGGAACCGGCGAGTGCAGCGCCTGCATGGTGCTGGTCGATGGCGAGGCGCTGCCGGCCTGCACGATTACGCTGGCCGAGGCGCAAGGGCGCAGCATCACCACGATCGAAGCGCTCGGGCATGACCGGAACGGCGCGCGCCATCCGGTGCAGCAGGCGCTGATCGACGAGCAGGCCATCCAGTGCGGATTCTGCACGCCGGGGCTGGTCATCGCGATCGTCGGTCTGTTGCGGAGCAATCCCCGGCCGAGCGACGACGACATCAAGGCGGCGCTCACCAATTTGTGCCGGTGCGGGGTCTATCCCCGGTTGATTCGCGCGGTGCGGCGGGTCACCGGGCCGAGCGTTGCGCCAATCCCGGTGCCCACGCCGGCGGTTGCGGGTGATGACGGGACAACCGGCGGGGACAGCGCCGATGGCGAAGCGGCTGCCGGGTCCGGCGTTTCGGGTGAGTGAGTTTTCTGGACGCGGCTTTCGGGCAGCGCGCAATTTGATGAGGACAGGACGATGAAGGCAACGATCTGGCATAATCCGGCGTGCGGCACCTCGCGCAAGACGCTGGCGATCCTGCAGGAGACGCCGGGCGTGGAAGTCACCGTGGTCGAATATCTCAAGGCGCCGCCGGTTGCGGCCAAACTGGCCCAGCTCTATCGCGCTGCCGGGATAACGCCGCAGCAGGGGCTGCGCCTGCGCGGCACCGATGCGGCCGAGCGCGGCTTGCCGGAGGCAGACGACGCGGCCGTGCTGGCGGCGATGGCGGCCGAGCCGAAACTGATCGAACGCCCGCTGGTCGAAACCGACAAGGGCGCGCGGCTCTGCCGCCCGCAGGACAAGGTCCGCGAAATCCTCTGACCGGCCGGGGCCGCCCGGCTTAGGCCGCCGGGGCCAGCCGGGTTCCGAACGAGGGGGCCAGTGCGGCGGCGAGGCACAGCACCGGCAGCGCGAGGTAGATCGTCGCGGGATGGGTATTGTAAAGCCACACGGTGAGCGGCGCAGCGACGTAAACGGCCCCGAACAGCGATGATACCATGCCGGCGACCTGGCCTTGTTCGCGCCGGCTTACAGCGAGTGAGGCACCTGACGTAAAGCCAGGCCGGTGCAGCCCGAAGCCCAGCGAGGCGATGGAATAGCCCAGCGCGATCGTGTGCAGGTCTTGGGCCAACGCCCAGATCGTCAGTCCCAGCGCGGCCAGCGCCATCCCGCTGATGACAGCGGTTCGCGGGCCGGGCCGCAGCATCGGGATCAGGCCCCACTGCGCGAGCAGCGTGGCAAAGGCGCCGCACATCATCACCAGTCCGACCGGGGCCGCGCCCGCATGGGGATCGCCGCGCAGGCCCAGCCGGTCGAGCACCAGGAAGCCGGTGATCGAGATCAGGGCGACCTGCGCAACCCCGCCACAAGCGCCCGCGCCGGTCCAGCCCCGCACGCGCGGATCGGCCCATCTGAGGCGCGGGGGTTTTGATTCCGGGGGCGGCGCGGGCTCGTCCTCGGGCTCGCCGGTTTCCGGCATGGCGCTGCGGGGCATCAGTGGGGGCGGGGCGATATCACCATGTCCGGCGAAGGCCGGCCGGTCGTGCGGCAGATAGAGCCGCAGCGCCGCCAGCGTGACGAAACCGAACAGGGCAAAGGCGATGAATGGTCCGGCCAGGCCCACCACCGGCAAGACCAGCAGCGGAGCAAGGCCGGGGCCGATCACCGTGCCGAGCCCCATGCTCGAGGCGATCAGGGCAAGCACGCGGGTGCGGTCGGCCGGCGCGCTGCGCGAGGCGACATAGGCCTGCACCGCCGAGGAGGTGGCCGAACCCAGCGCGCCGTTCAGCAGGCGCACCACCGCGAAGATTACCAGCGCGATCATCCCGCCGATCAGGCCGGCAAGGCCCAGCCAGAGCACGAAACCGCCCAGCAGGAAGTGGATGCTGAACGCGGCCAGGCCCAGCGGCATCATTGCCTTGCGGCCGCGCTGATCGGATCGGCGCGCCCAATAGGGGGCGAACACGGCCCAGAGCAGGGCCGAGAGTGTGAAGGCAAGGCTGATCGCAGTGTCGGACACCCGCAACTGGGTGCCGATCGAGGGCATCACCGATTGCATCGCGGTATTGCCCGTGGCGCTCACCATGCTGACGACGAACAGCAGCGCAAGGCGCGGCCCCGGCAAGTGCTCGGTCACCGGTTCGGCGTCGGCGGTTTGGCCGGGCTGCCGGTCAAACGGCTCGGTCTGTCGCAGGGAGGGGTCGTTTGCAGGCATCGGCTTTCCCATAGCGACTTGCATTGCTGTAACAAATTTGCAATCGCCAAGCCGCCGACGCATTGCTGGATTTATCGCCAACATGACATCTTCCGAGCTCGCCCGCGAGAACCTGCCGCTGAAACTGAAACTTCGAGTCAAGCGGATGCTGGGGCCGTGGGGCATTTTCTTCGAGGGATTTGTGCGTCACCCGGTGATGGTTGGCTCGATCATCCCCTCATCGCGCTTCACGGTGAAAAAGATGCTCGCCCCGGTGAACTGGGACGAGTGCAAGCTGTTCGTCGAATATGGGCCGGGGGTCGGCACGTTCTGCCGCCCGGTGCTGGAAAAGCTGCGCCGCGACGGGCAACTGATCGTGATCGACACGAACCCGCTCTATATCGACTACTTGCGCAAGACGATCACCGACAGCCGCTTCATCGCGGTTCATGGCTCGGCCACCGATGTCGAGGAAATCATCCGCGCGCATGGCCACGAACAGGCCGACTATGTGGTTTCGGGTTTGCCGTTCTCAACCCTGCCGGACGGCGTCGGCCCCGCGATCGCTGCGGCAACGCACCGCGTGCTGCGGCCGGGCGGGGCATTTCTGGTCTATCAGTTCACCGCCCGCGCGCGCGATTTCATGGCGCGCCACTTCACCCGGATCGACAAGGGGTTTGAGTGGCTGAATGTGATGCCGTGCTTCCTGTTCTGGGGCTGGAAGGAAGAAGACGGCGAAGCCTGAGGGCGCTTTGCCGCTCACTGCCCGCCGCCGTCAGTCAAACGCCGCCATCAGTCAAACGTTGCACCGATCCGCTCGGCAGTGTCGCCGGCGAGCTGGCTGTGCGCGGCGGCAAGCGCCGCAACGAAGATCAGCGCCATGATCGATTGCAGCGCGGCGGAAATCACCGCGGAAAAGATCGTCGCCAGATTGGCGGGCAGGAGCAGCGTCAACAGCACCCCCGTCAGCGCCAGCATGACCGACATGACGATCATGAACGCAAGCAGGATCAAGGCGTAGAACGCCAGAATTCGCATCCCGTTGCCGCGCGTCAGCTCCCATGACCGGGTCAGCGCCCGGAACGGACTGCGCACGCCTTCGACGGAAATGACGGGCGCCGACAGCGAAGTGCGCACCCACACGTAAATTCCGGCCACCCCGAGCCCGGCGAGCGCGACGGCGACGAGCGCACCCGAACCGGCCAGGCTGAAGACCGAAAGGATCAGCAGACCGGCCATCCCTGCCACGAAACCGAGCAGGAGCTGCGCGCCCAGATAGGGCAGCAGGGCCGCGAAACCGGTCCGGATCGCCTGGCTGACGGTCGGCCGCGTGCGATCGGTCAACAAGGTCAGCAAACCCAGCGTGCCTGCCGCCTGGACGATCGCCATCGGGATCGCGAACGGCAGCGTCTTGGCGTAATATTGCGCGGCGAAGGCCATCAACGCCTGTTCGTCGGCCCCGGCCGGCGGCGCAGACTGGGGAAACATCAGCGTGAAGGCCAGGATCGGCAACAGGAAAAACACGCCGGCCAGCGCGAACAGCACTTCGCTGTTGGCGCGAATCGCGGCGGCGGCCTGCTGCCAGGCCCGGTTGCTGTCAAAGGTCATGCCGTTCTCTCCTCAGGAGGCTCTTGATAACCGCAGCGATTGCCGCCACGCAACGCGCGATGCCCGATAGCTTGCCCAAGACTCCGTTGCCACCCCTGCCGGACGCGATCGAATGGCGGCGTGAAACCGAGCTGGTGCCCTATCGCCAGGCGCTCGATGCGATGATCGCGCGCAATGCCGCGATTGCGGAAGGCGCCGCGCGCGAACTGGTCTGGCTGCTGGAACACCCGCCGGTCTACACCGCCGGAACCAGCGCGGCTGCGGACGAACTGCTCGATCCGCGGTTCGAGGTGGTCGAGGCCGGGCGCGGCGGACGCTATACCTATCACGGTCCGGGCCAGCGCGTCGGCTATGTCCTGCTCGATTTGCGCTCGCGCGCCCGCGATGTGCGCGGTTTCGTCCATGCGCTGGAAGGCTGGGTGATCGATACCCTGGCCGATTTCGGCGTCACCGGCTGGCGGTCGGAAGGCCGGGTCGGCATCTGGACCCGCGATATCGACGGGCGCGAGGCCAAGATCGGAGCAATCGGCGTGCGCATTCGCCGCTGGGTGACGATGCACGGCTTTTCGGTCAATCTCGATCCGGACATGTCGCACTTCGGCGGGATCGTCCCTTGCGGGATCGACGAGTTCGGCGTCACCAGCATGGCGCGGCTGGGCCTTGCGGTTTCCGCTGAAGAATGGGATCGGGCGTTGCTCGCCCATGCCGCCGGGTTCCTGGCGAAGCTCGATGTTTCCTGTCCTGAATAATGACTGGTTCCGACCGGCAATGCGGAGATCAACGATGAACACCCGCCCCGCTATCGCCGCGCTGTTGCTGGCGCTGCCGTTCGCTTTGGCGGCCTGCCAGCAGGAAGCTGAGAAGGCTGCGACCGCCTCGGGCGAGATCCTGCCCGGATCGGCCAGCGATGCGATGTTGCCCGAAGACAGGCTGACCTCGCAGCCCCCACTCGATCCGCGCGCGGTGCGCACGGGGACGGCGGCGCAGGACGAGGCAACCGCCGATGCGACCGGTGCTCCGGAAGGCGGCGCTCCCGAAGCCACGACAACCGCCACGCCCGAACCGGCCGCCACCAAAACGGCAGAGTGAACCTTCGCGCCTGGTGCGGGGCGGCTTAGCCGCGCCCGCCCAGATCGCCCTTGCCGACGGTCCCGCTCGCCATTTCCATCATCTTGTCGAGGCTCTTTTTGGCCTGCAGCCGCAGGCCTTCCTCGATCCGGATCTGCGGGCTCAGGTCGCGCAGCGCGACATAGAGCTTTTCGAGCGTGTTGAGCGCCATGTAGGGGCAGATGTTGCAGTTGCAGTTGCCGTCCGCGCCCGGTGCGCCGATGAACGTCTTGGCCGGAAGCGCCAGCTCCATCTGATGGATGATGTGGGGCTCGGTCGCCACGATCAGCGTGTCGCCGGTCATGGTCTTGGCATAGTTCAGGATGCCGCTGGTCGAGCCGACATAATCGGCATGGTCGACGATGTGCGGCGGGCATTCGGGATGCGCGGCCACGGGTGCGCCGGGGTGCTGGGCCTTGAGCTTGATCAGTTCGGTTTCCGAGAAGGCCTCGTGCACGATGCACACGCCCGGCCAGAGCAGCATGTCGCGATCGAACTTGCGATTGAGGTAGCCGCCAAGGTGCCGGTCGGGTCCGAAGATGATTTTCTGCTCGCGCGGGATCTGGGCCAGGATCGTCTCGGCGCTGGACGAGGTGACGATCACGTCCGACAGGGCTTTCACTTCGGTCGAGCAGTTGATGTAGGTCAGCGCGATGTGATCGGGGTGCGCCTCGCGGAAGGCCCGGAACTTGTCGGGCGGGCAGGCGTCTTCCAGGCTGCAGCCGGCATCGAGTTCAGGCAGGATCACGATCTTTTCGGGCGCCAGGATCTTGGCGGTCTCGGCCATGAACTTCACGCCGCAAAAGGCGATCACATCGGCCTCGGACGCGGCCGCCTTGCGCGACAGTTCCAGGCTGTCGCCGATATAGTCGGCCAGATCCTGGATTTCGGGCTTCTGGTAATAGTGCGCCAGGATGACCGCATTCTTCTCCTTGCGCAGCCGGTCAATCTCGGCGCGCAGGTCAATTCCGGCAAGGTTGGTCGGCTGGGCGGTCATCGGCGGCTCCCCAAAACGTCAGGACCGTCCAGATAGGTACTGGACGGGCATAACCCAAGCGGAAATTGCGCGGATCAGCGCAGCGCGAGGCGGGCGGCGAGGCTGATTACCGGTGCGCTCTGCGCCGCCAGCGAGATGACCACGTGGGCCAGCGCGATGACCAGCCCCGCCGAGAACGTGGCCGGATGGATGCGCCCGAGCGTCTTGCGGTCCTGCAGCGCAATCGCCCCCACAAAACCGAGCTGGATGACCAGGATGATCCATTCGCCTGTCAGCCCGAGGATCGGCATCGGCAACAGGCGGCCGAGCGCGGGTTCAAGGATGGCAATGGTTCCGCCCATCATCAGGCGGCGATGGGTCTGCGTGTCTCGGCGGTTGGCGACACCCGCGAAAATGAGGCCGGCGAACGTCAGCGTGCCGATCTGGGTCAGCGCGAGGAAGTAGGCGTCCGGGAAGAACGGCGGCACCCGGTGCAGCGCGATCGCCATGACGCCCGAGAAGCTGGCGAGCCCCACAATTGCGCAGACGAGGAACGCGCCGAGCCAGCCGAGCGTGCGGTGCAGGGCCAGATTGCCGCTGGCTGCAAGCCGGTTCTGGGAAATGAACAGCGCCAGCCAGCCCAGCATCGCGAGGCCGTGGAGATGAACCCAGATCGGGACCGCCGGGATATCCACCCGGCCGAGCGCCGCGTTCTGGGCGAAGCCGAAGACGATGATCGCAGCGAGCACCCATGCCAGTTTCACGAAGAAGGATTGATCGGCAGAGTAAGATCCGGCCTCATGGCCAGCCGCCAGCGTTGCCATTGCGGTAACTCCCCACTTTCTTGCGCGGCGCGAAGATAAAGCAGAAAATAAAGGTAACCAAGCATATTCTTGCTTGATATCGCGCAATCGGCAAGTTGCTATACTTGGCTATTTGGGAACGGGTTCGCCATCGAAGCGCACGGCGACCGTGACATCGCCGTAACCGGCGACCGCCAGCGGAATGGCCACGTTCTGGCGGATCGCGTCTTTTGCCGCCCCGCGCGCGAGCGCCATCAGCGCGGGCTTCGCGGCGCCCTCGGCGGCCTGCCGTTCGGCGGATCGGGTGTTGGCGCGGGTCAACTGTTCCTGCGCGCCGCGCGTGATCCACACGCCTTCGCGCAAGTATTGCGCGCGCGCCTCGTCCAGATTGGGACGCGAGAGTTGCAGCGGCGGCAGGGTCACGTCGAGTCGCCGGTTCGCGGCATTCCACGCCATCCGGTTGCGGTCGATCGCCGCAAGGTCAAGCGTATAGTCAACCCGTGCGGGGATGACCGCCACCTGCCGCGATTTGACGAGGCCGAACAGGCGCGCGTCGTCATTGGCGACGACCGGAGCCAGTTCGGCGGAAAAAACCGTCAGCCGGTTCTGCTTCTCGAAGGCGACCAGTGCGGTGGCAAGCGGATCGCCCGGCGCTTGCGGCCGGTAGAGCTGCCACAGGGCCCAGCCGGCCAGCGCCAGCGCGGCCACGAACAGCAGCCACGGAAGCGCGCTGCGAACCGCGAGCGACCCCGGCTTGCGGGTGGTCGCGGCGGGCGGGTCAGTCAGCCCAGAATGGTCCATCGCGCTTCCGCGTGAATCACGACGCCGCGTTGCTGCAGTTCGATCAGGTGGGCGAGGACGGACTGGCCGGCGGCGGGCCAGAGCTGCTGATCGACGCCCTTGTACATCTGCGGGACCATTTCCTCGATCATGGCGGCGCCGGAATCGAGCAGTTTGAGGATCTGGCGTTCGCGCTGGCGGCGATGGCCGATCATGCCCCGCACCAGTTGCTGGGGCTTGTCGATCTGGGGGCCGTGAGCCGGGTAATAGACGCGGTCCTGCCGGGCATGGAGCTTGTCCAGGCTGGCCATATAGGCCGCCATGTCGCCATCGGGCGGCGCGACCACGCTGGTCGACCAGCCCATCACATGGTCGCCGGTGAACAGCGCCCCCGATTCCTCAAGCGCGTAGCACAAGTGGTTCGAGGTGCGGCCGGGGGTGGCGACAGCAGTCAGCGTCCAGTCGGGGCCGGACAGGCTCTCGCCGTCCTGCAGCACCCGGTCAGGAGTGTAGGTCTTGTCGAACGGGGCGTCGGCACGGGGGCCGATGGCTTCGAGCACCAGCGGTGCGCAGCCGATCACCGGGGCGCCGGTTGCCTCGCGGAGCGGGGCGGCGGCGGGCGAATGGTCGCGGTGCGTATGGGTGCAGCAGAGCGCGGCGACCCGGGCAGCGCCGATCGCGGCAAGCAGGGGTGCAAGGGGCGCGGGGTCATCCGGGCCCGGATCGAGCACCGCGACGACATCACCGCCGCCGACAAGATAGGTTTCGGTGCCGGTGAACGTGAACGGCGAGGGGTTGGGAGCGAGCACGCGGCGGACCAGCGGTTCGAGCCGATCGGCAAGGCCTGTCGGCCAGGGCTGTTCCGGAAACATCATGGTTGGGGATATGGGGTGGAATGGCGCCGCTGTCGAGCGCCCGCGCGCTTAGCGAACCGCTCGGGCCAGGCGCTCGCGCAGTTGCTCGATCGTGGAGGCAGCAGCCCCGGCTTCGCGCCAGCCGGCATCGAGCCTGACGAGCCGCGCATGAAACCGCTCGGTCGCGCGGATCAGGTCGCGCGTCTCCGGATCGAGCAGGGCCAGGCGCTCGGGCTCGGCGGGCGAGAGGTTGCCCGGGATCCGGCCGTGGCGGCGCAGTTGCAACTCGCTGATCTCGCCTTGAAAGTAGGCGCGCTGATTGAGCAGCCAGGCCACCGCGTGCATCATCCGCGTCGTCGTGCGCAGCGCCTCGCATGACAGGGCGATGCGGGTAGCATCCTCCGGGTCCGGATGCTGGTCCGCCGGCGGACGCTGCGTCAGGTCGAACGCGGCCCGCACTTCGTCGGACAGCATCAGACCCTCGGCATAGAGGGATTCGATGATTCGGGCGTTGAGGTTGGTTGGCTGACCCATGATCCATGCTCGATAGCCGGTGTGAATCGCCGGATTCAATCATTGGTCGGCCGTTCCCCCGGGCCATTTCGGGACTGTGCCGGATTGGAACGTCGCCAGGCGCCTTGCTGCGCCCGCACACGGCCATGCGGCCCTCATGCAGTGCGGTTGTAGCGCAGGTGCAGTAGGACGGGGCCGGTGGCGCCGCTCAGGCAATGATATCGGGGATCAGATAGTCTTCGAGCAGCGCGATCTGGTCCTTGAGCTTGAGCTTGCGTTTCTTGAGCCGGGCGAGCTGCAACTGGTCGGTCGCCCCGGCCGCAGTCAGCGCGTCAATCGCGGCATCGAGGTCGCGGTGCTCAATCCTGAGCATTTCCAGACGCTTGCGCATTTCCTCTTCGCTCACGCCGTCACCTGCCCTCATTCGGTTGCAACAAAGCGGCCGATTCACGCGGCGCACTGTTCGTCGTGCCATCCGCCGGATCCGCCGCTTTCGGTTCTTATTCGCTTCGCAAGATAGGCGTAATGTGGTTGTCTGACAATCGCGCTGCTCGGCTCTGAAAAACCGAGTCGCTCCCGGCTCGCGGCATGTGAACCGGGGCTGCGGAGACCCTGCCGCGCGGCGCGTTGATGTCGAGCAACTCAGGAGGTATGCTGATGGAATCGTCGCATCTCAATGCATTGCAACAGAAGCACGCCGGTCTGGAACGCCAGATCGCCACAGAGATGAGCCGGCCTGCGCCGGACCAGTCGATGATCCAGGCCCTCAAGAAGCGAAAACTGCGCCTCAAGGAGGAGCTGTTCACGACCTGAACTATTGGCAGGCTGGCGCCGCGGCTGCGAATGCCGGCGCGGCGCCGTGCCTGACCCCATTTCAAAGAAAAATGCGCTTTGCCGCGAAGAACGGCCCGTTCCGGCGAAGAAGACGCGGTCACACCCGTTCCCAAACGCGGCGCTTTGGGCTAACCGCCTTATATGCAGACAGCTGTTGCCGCCGCCCGTACGATCCTGACCAGCCTGCATGATGTCATGGCGTCGCGCAGTAATGCGCAAACCAAGCTCAATACTGTCGTCGAGGTTATCGGGGAGAGCCTGAACAGCGAGGTCTGTTCAATCTACCTGTTGCGCGAAGGTATGCTGGAACTGTTCGCGACACGCGGTCTCGCGCAGGAAGCCGTCCACGTCACGCGCATGGCAATCGGCGAGGGCCTGGTCGGCACGATCGCCGGCAACGTCGATACGCTGAACCTGGCCGAGGCGACGGCCCACCCGGACTTTTCCTATCGGCCGGAAACGGGCGAGGAAAAGTTCCATTCCTTTGCCGGTGTGCCGATCGTCCGGCGCGAACGAGCAGTGGGCGTGCTCTGCGTCCAGCACGTCGATCCGCGCCGCTACGAGGAAGTGGAAATCGAGGCGCTCCAGACAGTGGCGATGGTGCTGTCAGAACTCATCGCCAATGCAGACCTTGTCGATGAAGACGGGGCCTGGGGTCTCTCCCCCTCCCACACCGGGGTTGAACGATTGTCCGGCCTCACGCTGGTCAAGGGCCTCGCCAGCGGCGTCGCGGTATTCCACCAGCCGCGGATCCCCATCGAACACACGATGGCCGATGATACCGAGGCCGAGCGCCAGCGGGTCTATCTTGCGTTCGACAAGATGCGCGAACAGATTGAACGCATGGCGGCGCAAGCCGAGTTCGGCGTCGGCGGCGAGCAGGAGGAAGTGCTCGAGACCTACAAGATGTTCGCCTATGACGAAGGGTGGAGCCGCCGGATCAATGAAGCGATCGATTCTGGATTGACTGCCGAGGCCGCGATCGAACGGGTGCAACAGCGCACGCGGATGCGGATGCGCCAGATCGACGATCCCTTGCTGGCCGACCGGATGCACGATCTCGAGGATCTGTCCAACCGGCTGTTGCGAACTGTTTCCGGTCAGCTCGGCACGGCCGCAACCACGGGTCTCAGGCAGGATGCGATCCTCATCGCGCGCAACCTTGGTCCCGCCGAACTGCTGGAATACGACAAGCGGCGCCTCAAGGGCGTGATCCTCGAAGAAGGCTCGCTCACCGCGCACGTGGTGATCGTGGCGCGGGCGATGGGGGTGCCGGTTCTGGGCCGTGTACGCGGTCTGCGCGGATTGGTGCGCGAGGGCGACCTGCTATTGCTCGATGGGGACGAGGGCGCCGCCACGGTGCGGCCCACGCCCGCACTGGTCGAGGCGTTCGAGGCCCGCTTTGCCAGAAGCCGCGAAAAGCAACTGGTCTATGCCGCCCTGCGCGACGTTGAGCCGCGCACGCTCGATGGCACGCGGATCAACGTCTTGATGAACGCCGGCCTGCGCGATGACGTGCCGATGCTCAACCTCACCGGCGCGGACGGGATCGGGCTCTATCGCACCGAGTTCCAGTTCCTCGTTTCGGCCACGCTCCCCGCGCGTGAGCGGCAGACCCGGCTCTATCGCGAAGTGCTGGACGCAGCCGGAAGCCGTCCAGTCGTGTTTCGCACGGTTGATATCGGCGGTGACAAGGCGCTGCCGTACCTGCGCCACGATGACGGCGACGGCGAGGAAAACCCGGCGATGGGCTGGCGCGCGCTGCGCGTCGGGCTCGCACGCGGCGGGTTGATGAAGGCCCAGGCGCGCGCGCTGCTGGAAGCGGCCGCCGGGCGGACCCTGAACGTGATGTTCCCGATGGTTTCGGAGCCATGGGAGTTCGATGCGGCCAAGGCCGTGTTCGAGCACCAGCTTGAATATTTGCGGAAGCGCAAGCGGATGTTGCCGGAAGCGATCCGCTATGGCGCAATGCTGGAAGTGCCCGCGCTGGCCGAAGTGCTCGATATTCTCGCTCCGAAGCTGTCGTTCCTGTCAATCGGGACAAACGACCTGACGCAGTTCCTGTTCGCCGCCGACCGGGCGAACCCCAAGCTTGCCGAGCGGTATGATTGGCTCAGCCCATCGATCCTGCGCTTCCTGCGCCGGGTGGTGAAGAGTGTTGAAGGTTACAACGTGGACGTGACGGTTTGCGGCGAGATGGGCGGCCGGCGGCTGGAGGCGCTGGCTCTGATGGGGCTGGGCATCCGGCGCCTGTCGATCACGCCGGTGGCGGTCGGGCCGCTCAAGGAACTGATCCGCAAGGTGCATCTTGGTGAATTGTCCGCAGCCGTCGAGGGTTGGCTGATCTCTCCGCCGCCCGATATGCGCGCAGCGCTGGCCGAGTGGGCGTCGGGCCGCGGGATCGACCTTGACTGATACAGGTTGCGATTGATCGCCGGGTGCGCTCGTTCTGTCGTGTTACCACCGCACTCCCGGCTGCCCCGCGCTTGACAATTGCGTGATGTGCGCCTTGGTTTAGGCGGCGGGGGCACCCAGCAACAAAATCCGACGGGACCGGATGGCAGATCATGATTTTCAATCGGCGTTTGCGCCGAACGATGGCGGTGATTCCGGCAGCAGCTTTTCCATTGCCGCGCGGCTGAAGGATGCGCGAAAATCGGCCGGACGGTCACTCGGTCAGATGTCCGAGCAGACCCGGATTCCGGTGCGCATGCTCGAACTGATTGAGGCGGGCGATTTTGATGCCCTGCCGGCGCATACTTACGCAACCGGCTTCACCCGCAGCTATGCGCGGGCGCTCGGGGTCGACGAACAGGACGCGGTCGCTGCCGTGCGCGACGAGCTGGGCATGAACCCGCGGCTCGATACCGGTCTCGCTCCGACATTCGAACCAGGTGACCCGGCGCGCGTCCCGACGGCAAGGTTCGCCTGGTTGGCTGCCGTTGCCGCGCTGGCTTTCGTTGCGGCCGGGCTGTTCCTGTGGCGCAGCTACTATGCGCCGGCGGTTAGTCTGCCTTCGATACTGCCGGACGAGACGGCGCAGGCGGCACCTGCACCGGCGGCACGTACGGCCGATGACGCACCGGCAACGCAGGCGCCGCTTGATGGTGCAAGCGCGCCTGCCAGCGGAATGGCGAACGGCGCGGCACTGGCCGGGCCATTGAGCGGTTTGGCCGCAAGCGAGCCCGCATCGCCCGCGCGGCAGGCGATGGCACCAACCGCTGCACGCCCTTAGCCCGGTCCGCAAGAAACACTGCCTGCATTTGCATCCACTGTTCAGAGCTGAACCTGCCTCGACAGCGCGGGGGCAATTTGTTTAAGCCCCGATGGGGCGTTCATTCCCGGTTGGGCGTTGCGGGTTACCTCGCAGGTGCGCTGGGGCCGGGACATCCTTCCGACGGGAGCACTTGGACTACAATGATGGTGAAACTGGCTCTTAAGCGCCCGGTTCTGGGCGCGCTGCTTGTGGTTCTGCTGGGGACAGCCGGTCCGGCATTCGCGCAGAGTTCAGCGGGCGGGGATGAGGTGCGCCTGCGCAAGCTGGAAGCCGAAGTGCGGGCGCTGCAGCGGAGGGTTTTTCCTGGCAGCGATGGCAAGTTCTTTACGCCGGAGGTCAGCCAGAGCGCGGAGCCGGCGCCGGCAGCGGGACTTCCGGCGACCACTCCGGTGACGGACCTGTTGACCCGGATGGCGGCCGTTGAAACGCAGATTTCGCGGTTGACCGCGCAGAACGAGGAAACCGCCAACCGCGTTGCCCAGATGGAGGCGAAGCTTGCGGAGATGATGCCGTCCTCGGCAAGTGCGGCTCCGGTCACGCCCGCTCTGGCCACTCCAACGGCCGCTCCGGCTGCTTCGATCCCCGCGCCGACGCGGTCTGCCATGGCGGCCAAGCCCGTGCAGGCGGCCGCAAAGCCGTCGCCGCAGCGCGTTGCGGCGGTGCAGCAAGTTGAAAAGCCGGGCACCGATGATCCGGCCGATGATGCCTACACCTATGGCTTCCGGTTGTGGGACGCGAAGCTCTATCCCGAAGCCCAACAGCAGTTGCAGCTCTACGTCGAAAAGTATCCGCGCGATGCGAAGATCAGCTATGGCCGCAATCTGCTGGGCCGTGCGTTCCTTGACGACGGCAAGCCGCGCGAGGCCGCGCCGTGGTTCCTGCAAAACTACCAGACCGACAAGCGGGGCGCCCGCGCTGCGGACAGCTTGCTCTACCTTGCCGAAGCGATGCGCCAGTTGAAGGACACCAGCCGGGCCTGCATCGCGCTCGCCGAATTCAGCGAAACCTACATTGGCGAAGCCATCGGCCGGTTGAAGTCGCAGTATGACGCGACCAGGTCGGCGGTTAAGTGCAATTGACGCCGGATTGCTCGATCCGGCGCTGACCGTGCGCTTCGCCGCCGCGCTCAAGGCCGTATGGCGGCGCGGGGGCGCGGCGGACGGCGTGCTGGGCGTCGCGGTCTCGGGCGGGCCGGACAGCCTTGGCTTGCTGCTGCTCGCGGCGGCGGCCTTGCCCGGACGGGTCGAGGCGGCGACGGTCGATCATGGCCTGCGGGCGGAGAGCGCGGCCGAGGCGGCCTTCGTCGCCGAAATCTGCGCCGGGCTGGGCGTTCGCCACGAAACCCTGAGCGTGACGGTGGCCGAGGGCAATCTCCAGAGCGAGGCGCGGGCCGCGCGCTATGCGGCACTGGGCGACTGGGCGGCGCGGCGCGGGATCGGCGCACTGGCGACCGCGCATCATGCCGACGATCAGGCCGAGACGCTGCTGTTGCGGCTCAACCGGGCGAGCGGAGTGGCGGGCCTTGCCGGGGTCCGCGCCGTGGGCCGCGTGCCGGGCACCGATCTGCCGCTGGTGCGGCCGCTGCTGGACTGGCGGCGGGCCGATCTGGCCGAAGTGGTGCGCGCCGCCGGGCTGGAGGCGGTGCAGGACCCGAGCAACGACGATGCGCGGTTCGATCGGGCGCGGGTCCGTGCGGCGCTGGCCGGGGCGGACTGGCTCGACGTGGCGGCAGTGGCGGAGAGCGCGGGGCACCTGGCCGAGGCCGACGCCGCGCTTGATTGGGCGACCGCGCGGGAATGGCGCGAGGGGGTGAAGCCCGGGGCGCTGGGCAGCTACGTCTATCGGCCGAGCGCGCCGCGGGCGATTGCCTTGCGGGTGCTGGCGCTGCTGGTAGCCAAGCTCGATGGCGCGGAGCCGCGCGGGAGCGGGGTGGCGCGGGTGTTCGATGCGCTGGTGGCGGGCCAGCCGGCCTCGATCGGGAACCTCGTCGCGCGGCCGACGCCGGAGGGGTGGTCGTTCAATCGCGCTCCCGCCCGCCGAAACTAGCCGATCAACGAGTCGCCAAGCCCGATCATCTTGCCGCTGGTGATGTAGACCGGAGTGCCGAGCTTCACGGTTTCGAACAGCTTTTTCGCGAACCTGTTCGGAACGCCGATGCAGCCGTGGCTGGCATAGCCGTTTTCGACCTTGGTGCCGTGGATCGTGATGCCATCATCGGTAAGGCGCAGCATGTAGGGCATAGGTGCGCCCTCGTAGATGTTCGAGACGTGGTCGGCGTCCTTCTCGGTGATCGGGAAACGGCCGAGCGGGGTGGGCTTTTCCTGGGTGCCGAGCAGCACGGCGGTCGCCGCGATCTCGTAGCCGCCGCGGAAGACCGACAGGACGCGGGCCTCCAGATCGACCGTGATGACCAGCGGGCCATCGGGCACTGAGGCCTCGTCCCAGTGCCAGTCGCCATAGCGGATCGGGCCGTCGATCGGGAGAATGCGCTTGATGACGAAGCGCTCGTCAACCTCGGGCTTGGGCGCGGCTTCGGAAGTGACGGCGACCGGGGCCGGTTCCGGAGCTTCGGGATTGTTGCCGGCGATCATGCTCAAGCCGACCACGGCAAGGCCGGCGGCCGCCACCACGAGTCCGATCCAGCCGCGTTTTCTCAGTTCCATCGCTACCTCTTTCGTCAGGATTCCTTGTCACCCATCGGCGGACGAGTTGCCAGCGCCGCGCGGGCCGCGTCCCGCAGCGGGACTTGGCGGGAGGCAAAACTTAACCGGATAGCGCCGGCACGGTAATTTTGTTGCGCAAGCTGTCATGACCTATGGAAATTCAAGGGGTTATGGAGAGTTAGTTGATGAAACACCCGCGCAGGTGTTCATTTCGGGTTTTGGCAAAACCTTTCGTGTGGGCGCAGCGTGCGGGCGACGATGGGAAAGAACGGGTGGCCGGGCGAGGATGACAGGCGGGGGGCGTGTAGGAAAATGGTTTGCGGGCGGGCCGGGGGCCGCGCGTTTCTTTCAGCATTTGTTCACGCGTTCGGGCTGAACTGCGAGGGGCCGTTCCGGCATGACTGAAGGTCTTGAAATATGTCGAGCAAGGTAATCAACCGCGCGCTGCTGGCCAGTGCCGCGGCGGCGATGATGCTCTCCCCGTTGGCCGGAGGCGCGGCGCAGGCGCAGGGCTATCCGCCGCCGCCGCCATCGGGCGACTACCGGTATTCGCCGGACGGCTATCCCGACCAATCGGACGATGGCTATGACGACGACCTGCCCCCGCCACCGGGCTATGACGGACGCGAAGTGCCGCCGCCGCCGCCGGGTTACGAACGCGGACCGGACGAAGCGCAGGCGTGGGAGCGCGACGGCCAGTATGGCCGCCGGTCAGAGGATTGGGCGCGGAACAATTGCGTGAAGTCCGGCGGCAACGTGGGCGCGGGCGCGGTGATCGGCGGCGTGATCGGCGCGATCGTGGGTTCGAGCCTGGGCGGCCGCCACGATCACGGCGGCAGCACGATCGCGGGCGCGGGGATCGGTGCAGTCGGCGGGGCGGTGATCGCCTCGGGCAGCGGCGGGGAAACCAGCCCCGGGTGCCCGCCCGGCTATGCTGTCCGCCGGGACGCGCGGAGCTATGACGCGCCTGCGGGCTATGATTATGCCGCGCCCGGCTGGTATCGGCCGTGGCTGCTGATCGGCGGCGCCTGGGTGTACCGGCCTTACCCGTATCACACCTATTACACTCGCCATTATCAGCGCCCGACCTATCGCGGCGGCTATCGCCCCTACACGCGCGGTGGATATGGCGGCGGCCGGGGCAAACGGCACGGCGGGCATCGCGGCTATTGAGGGCACGGCGGATTCGTTGCGACGTGGTTTCAAGCTGTGAGATCGCGACTGTAAGCTGTGCGGACCAATTCAGGGAGGGCGATGGCTTAGGCCGTCGCCCGCGAGATTGGTTCAGAATTTGTGCAACTGTCCCCGTTATTCACAGATTACCCCCATTGGACAGCGATTGATTCCAATTCTTCTACTTGTCAGAAGTATTTATTGTGCGAAAATCCTGTCATCTCGGAAATGGGAGTTTCATGTGCCAAAAAAAGCTAATCGTTCCAGTGAGCATGACATTGCGTTCGCGGCGATGAAGTATCTCGCCACGATTCCTAGCCGAAGCGCGTCAACGTCTTACGTCAAGCAGCACGTCTGACGTGACCCCCTGATTTCCATCCAAGAATGATTAGAGTCCGGGCCTGAGAGAAGGACGGACGATGAAGCGATCACGATTTACGGAAGAACAGATTATCGGGGTTCTTCGGGAAGCGGAGGCCGGCGCGAAGACGTCTGA
>VMTF01000004.1 GCA_013791705.1 Sphingomonadales bacterium
GACTTCATCGAGGACAAGAACGCCATCCTGCCGATCGACGCGGCGATCCAGGCGAACCTGCGCGAGACCACCACGCGCGTTCTGGCCTCGCTCACCCCGCGCGAGGAGCGCGTGCTCCGCATGCGCTTCGGCATCGGCATGAACACCGACCATACGCTCGAGGAAGTCGGCCAGCAGTTCTCGGTCACCCGCGAACGCATCCGCCAGATCGAGGCCAAGGCGCTGCGCAAGCTCAAGCACCCCAGCCGGTCGCGGAAAATGCGGTCGTTTCTCGATCAATAACGGAACCGGTTCCGCCGCGCGTTGTTTAAATCCTAGCGTGTGTGGACTGATCGCAAATCGACGCCTCGGCGGCGTAAGCTTCCGGGGTCTCGTTGTGTGCGATCAAATCGCTTGTTACGCGCTTAGCGAATGTTCGCTCACGAGCCGAAAGCTGACGTTCTGCGGTCGATTGCGACCCAATGAGCTTTCAGTTAGGTCTTACCGATGGAGAACGCGACTCATCCGGACCTCGAACGTTTGATTTTGTTGCTGCAAGACATTGGTGAGGATGGACGCGAGGCGATTGGCCTGCTTCCAATGCCCTCGTTGCGCCATTGTGGTTACTCACAAGCTCCGCGAAACTCCCTGTCCTTTGCGACGACGGGAGGAGACGGCGTTCATTTCAGCCTTCTCGCACTTGACGATACCGCAACGGCATCATGGCCTGTGGTGATGACCGTCCCAATGAACTTCGGTGAGGAAAACCTGATCGTAGGAGCTGATCTTCGCGAGTTCCTTGGACTGGGCCTTCGGCACGGTTATTTTGAGCTTGAGCAGATGCTCTACAAGCCAGACGAAACGATTGCATGGCTTGATCACGATTCCGATCAAACACCTCGTTCAGCCGACAAGGTTCGTGCGCTCGCAGCGATCCGGCGGACATTCGAAATTAGCCCATGGGAAAATCATGGTCCTAGAATCGCTGAACTTCAGGCGAATTTCCCGTTGAATTGAAATGCGATTATTTGAACGCGGCGAAGTCCGTTTTCCGACCCAGTTCGAGACTTAATTGCCGAGCGCAGCGGACGAACGGCAGCTAGCCACCCACACCCCAATCATTCCAACAGGTTCGCCACCAAGTCCTCGGGGGCCGTTGCAAGTGACCCCACGATTTCGCTGTTCCATCCGCCCCTTCGGGGGCTGGCCTAACCGCGCCGGCGGGCCTAAGGGGCGCTCTCGCCGATTCCATTTTGTCACAGAGGTGTGCCCGTGCGCATCGCCATCGCCTCCGATCACGCCGCAGTCGACCTCAAGGCGACCTTGCGCGAATACCTGATCAGCCTCGGCCACGAGGTTGCCGACCTCGGTCCGGAAACCGCCGACCGGGTGGACTATCCCGACTATGGCTACAAGCTGGCTGCCGTTGTCGCGGATGGCACTGCCGAGCGCGGCGTGGCGCTGTGCGGGTCTGGCATCGGCATTTCGGTCGCAGTCAACCGCAACCCGAAACTGCGCTGCGCGCTCGTTTCCGAGCCGCTTTCGGCCGCCCTTGCGCGCGAACATAACGATGCCAACGTTATCGCAATGGGCGCCCGCCTGACCGGCGAGGACATGGCGAAAGCCTGCCTTGACGCATTCCTCTCGACCGAATTCGGCGGTGGCCGCCACGCGGGCCGCGTCGACAAGCTGTCCAACCCCGTTATCTGAGCCAGGGACAATCCATGAGCACTCTCGCCAAAGCCCCCGTTACTGCTGCCGGATTCTTCACAGCCGGCCTTGCCCAGGCCGACCCTGAAATCGCGGGCTGGATCGACAAGGAACTCGGCCGTCAGCGCGACAAGATCGAACTGATCGCCAGCGAGAACATGTGCTCTAAGGCCGTGCTCGACGCGGCCGGCTCGATCCTGACCAACAAATATGCCGAAGGCTATCCGGGCAAGCGCTATTATGGCGGCTGCGAATATGTCGACGAGATCGAGACGCTGGCGATCGAACGCGCCAAGAAGCTGTTCGGCGCGCA
>VMTF01000251.1 GCA_013791705.1 Sphingomonadales bacterium
ATCAGGGTGAAGCCGGCGACAACATCGGTGCGCTGGTTCGCGGCGTTGCCCGTGAAGACGTGGAACGCGGCCAGGTGCTCTGCAAGCCTGGTTCGGTTACCCCGCACACCGAGTTCAGCGCCGAAGTCTATGTGCTGTCGAAGGACGAAGCTGGCCGTCACACGCCTTTCTTCGCCAACTACCGCCCGCAGTTCTACTTCCGCACCACGGACGTCACCGGTGAGGTCATCCTCCCCGAGGGCACCGAGATGGTGATGCCGGGTGACAACGTCTCGATCGGCGTGAAGCTGATCGCTCCGATCGCGATGGACCCGGGCCTGCGCTTCGCAATTCGCGAAGGTGGCCGGACCGTCGGTTCTGGGGTTGTCAGCACCATCACGAAGTAATATAGGCCGCGCGCCGGCGGGAGAATCGCTCTCCCGCCGGTTCGGTTTTCAAGCAGTTGGCCCGCTTTCTCCCGCTCCTGGTATCAGGGAAGGGTGAGGGGGTGGGGCAACTGGTTTTTGGTTTTGCTCTTTCTCATCGGTAGTGGACATGGAAGCTCAGAATATCCGCATTCGCCTGAAGGCCTTCGATCATCGCGTGCTCGATCAGGCAACCGGCGAAATTGCGGACACCGCGCGCCGCACCGGCGCGCTGATCCGCGGCCCCATTCCGCTCCCGACGAGGATCGAGAAGTTCACGGTCAACCGCGGCCCGCACGTCGACAAGAAGTCGCGCGAGCAGTTTGAGGTTCGTACCTACAAGCGGCTGCTCGATATCGTGCAGCCCAACGCCGCGACTGTCGATGCGCTGATGAAGCTCGATCTGGCTGCCGGCGTGAACGTCGAAATCAAGCTCGCCTAAGCGGGTTTGCTGCTAGCCCTCGCGAAAGCGGGGGACTTGGCCGGCCTGGCGCAATGCCGGTTGGCTTGGACATAGGGATACCTCCGGCACAGCCTTCGGGCAACTTGCCGGGAAAGCGTCCCCCGTCTCGCTGCTCCGAGCCCCTTGTGGGCAATGGGCGGCACTCGGCCCGGACGGGGCGCGTTTCACAATTCGGGTCGAACACGCCCCCGGGGATGGTCTCCGTGGGCCTCTGTAGGAGATTGATCATGCGTACTGGCGTGATCGCCAAGAAGGTGGGGATGACCCGCCTGTTCCAGGAGGACGGTCGGCACGTGCCGGTAACCGTTCTGGCGCTGGAAGATTGCCAGGTGGTTTCGGTCCGCACCGCCGAGCGTGACGGTTATGTCGCGCTCCAGCTCGGTTCGGGCGAAGCCAAGCAGAAGAACGTCGCCAAGCCGCAGCGCGAACATTTCGCGAAGGCCGAGGTGCCGCTGAAGATGCGTGTCGCCGAATTCCGTGTCGCTGACGACGCGGTGCTCGAAGTCGGCTCGACGATCGCGGCGTCACACTTCGTGATCGGCCAGTTGGTCGACATTTCAGGTCATACGCAGGGCAAGGGTTTTGCCGGCGGCATGAAGCGCTGGGGTTTCGGCGGTATGCGCGCCACCCACGGCGTTTCGATCAGCCACCGTGCGCTCGGCTCGACTGGTCAGCGCCAGGATCCGGGCCGCGGCTTCAAGAAAAAGAAGATGGCCGGTCACATGGGTGACAAGCAGCGCACCCAGCAGAATCTCGAAGTTGTCCGCACCGACGACGAGCGCGGCCTGATCTTCGTCAAGGGTTCGGTCCCCGGTTCGAAGAACGGCTGGCTGCTAGTCCGTGATGCCGTGAAGGTCTCGCGCCACGCGGAATCTCCGTATCCCGCCGGCCTCAAGCAGGCCGCCAACAGCAATGACTCGGCGCCCGCCGACACCCCCGCGGAAGACGTGGCGGCTGTCGAGGCGACCGAAGGTCAGGAGGGCTAAGTCGTGAAAGTCAAGGTCCTCAATCTTGATGGTTCGGCCGCCGGTGACGTCGAGCTGTCGGATGCCGTGTTCGGCCTGGAGCCGCGCGCCGACATCCTGCACCGGGTCGTCACCTGGCAGCTCGAAAACCGTCGCGGCACCGCCCGCGCCGCCCGTGAGCGTTCGGACGTTGCCCGCACCGGCAAGAAGTTCGGTCGCCAGAAGGGTGGCGGCACGGCCCGTCACGGTGACCGCGCTGCGCCGATCTTCATCGGCGGCGGCAAGGCCCACGGCCCGCGTCGGCGCGACTTCGATGTTTCGCTGAACAAGAAGATCCGTGCGCTCGGCCTGAAGATGGCGCTTTCGGCCAAGGCCCTGAACGGCCTCGTCGTGATCGACACGCTCGAGCTCAAGGACGCGAAGACGCAGTTCCTCGCCGGTGAGCTGGCCAAGGCTGGTTTCGGCAAGAAGGTTCTGGTCGTCGATGGCGAGCAGGTGAACTAGGGTTTCGCCCTGGCTGCCAGCAATCTCGTTGGCATCAATGTGCTGCCGGCTATCGGCGCCAACGTCTACGACATCCTGAAGCATGATACGCTGGTGCTGACGCGCGCGGCGGTCGAAAAGCTGGAGGCGCGTTTCGCCCTCTCGGGAGGGGCTAACTAATGGCTAAGGACGCAATCGACACGCGTCACTACGACGTGATCGTGGCTCCCCACATCACCGAGAAGTCGACGCTGCTGAGCGAGCACAACGCGGTGGTCTTCAAGGTGGCCGACAAGGCAACCAAGCCCGAGATCAAGGCTGCGGTGGAAGCGCTGTTCGACGTGAAAGTCGTCGGCGTGAACACCCTGACCGTCAAGGGCAAGACCAAGAAGTGGAAGGGCAAGCCCTACCGTCGTTCGGACGTCAAGAAGGCCGTCGTCACGCTGGCTCCCGGCCAGTCGATCGACGTGACCAGCGGTATCTGAGCGGGCCTAGGGAAAGAGAAGCACCATGGCACTCAAGAATTATAACCCGACCAGCCCCGCCCGGCGCGGCCTGATCCTCGTCGACAAGTCGTCGCTGTGGAAAGGCAAGCCCGTCAAGGCGCTGACTCAAGGCAAGAGCAAGACCGGCGGCCGCAACAACAAGGGCCACGTGACCTCGCGCGGCATCGCCGGCGGCCACAAGCAGACGTACCGCTTAATCGACTTCAAGCGTCGCAAGTGGGATATGCCGGCCACCGTCGAACGGCTCGAGTACGACCCGAACCGCACGGCGTTCATCGCGCTCCTCAAGTATGAGGACGGTGAGCAGACCTACATTCTCGCGCCGTAGCGCCTGGCCGTGGGCGACACCGTTGTGGCCGGCGAAAAGACCGACGTGAAGCCGGGCAATGCGATGCTCCTGTCGCAGATGCCGGTCGGCACGATCATCCACAACGTCGAGATGAAGCCGGGCAAGGGTGGCCAGATCGCCCGTTCGGCCGGCACTTACGTGCAACTCGTCGGCCGTGACCGCGGCATGGTTATCGTTCGCCTGAACTCGGGCGAGCAGCGCTATGTGCGTGGTGACTGCATGGGCACGGTCGGTGCCGTCTCGAACCCCGACAACGCGAACCAGAATCTTGCCAAGGCCGGCCGCAATCGCTGGCTCGGCCGGCGTCCGCTGACCCGCGGCGTTGCCAAGAACCCGGTCGACCACCCGCACGGCGGCGGTGAAGGCCGCACCTCGGGCGGCCGTCATCCGGTTACCCCGTGGGGCAAGCCGACCAAGGGTGCCCGGACCCGCAACAACAAGCGGACCGACGGCATGATCATCCGTTCGCGCCACGCGAAGAAGAAGAGGTAATCGACCATGGCACGTTCCGTCTGGAAGGGCCCCTTCGTCGACCTGCATCTCCTGAAAAAGGCGGAAGCCGTTCAGGACGCAGGCAACCGCGCCGGCCCGATCAAGACCTGGTCGCGGCGCTCGACGATCCTGCCCCAGTTCGTCGGCCTGACGTTAAGCGTCTACAATGGCCACAAGTTCATTCCCGTCTCCGTCAACGAGGAGATGGTCGGCCACAAGCTTGGTGAGTTCGCGCCCACGCGTACTTTCCCGGGCCACGCCGCTGACAAGAAGGGCAAGCGCTAATGGGTAAGGAAAAGTCCCCCCGTCGCGTCGGTGACAAGGAAGCGCTGTCGGTCGGCACCACCATCCGTGGTTCGGCCCAGAAGCTCAACCTCGTCGCCGGTCTGATCCGCGGGAAGTCGGCCGCGCAGGCCATGAACATCCTCGCCTTCTCGACGAAGGCGATGGCGGTTGATGCCCGCAAGGTGCTCGCTTCGGCGATCGCCAATGCGGAAAACAACCACAACCTGGACGTCGACTCCCTCGTGGTGGCCGAAGCCAGCGTGGGCAAGTCGATCACCATGAAGCGGTTCCACACCCGTGGCCGTGGCAAGTCGACCCGCATCCTCAAGCCGTTCTCACGGCTGCGGATCGTGGTTCGCGAAGTCGAGGAGGCCTGAGTCACGGGTCACAAGAGCAATCCGATCGGCCTGCGCCTCCAGATCAACCGCACCTGGGACAGCCGCTGGTACGCCGAGGGCAAGAGCTACGGCCGACTGCTGGCCGAGGATCTCAAGATCCGCAAGTTCATCATGGAAACCCTGCCCCAGGCAGCCGTTTCCAAGGTGGTGATCGAGCGTCCCGCCAAGCTTTGCCGCGTGTCGATCTATGCCGCCCGTCCGGGTGTCATCATCGGCAAGAAGGGCGCCGACATCGAGAAGCTGCGCCTGCAGCTCGCCAGGATGACCGCCAGCGACGTGAAGCTGAACATCGTCGAGATCCGCAAGCCGGAAATCGATTCCAAGCTCGTCGCGCAGGGCGTGGCCGACCAGTTGGTCCGCCGTATCGCGTTCCGCCGTGCGATGAAGCGCGCGGTGCAGTCGGCGCTCCGGCTTGGTGCCGAAGGGATCAAGATCACCTGCGGCGGCCGTCTTGGCGGCGCCGAGATCGCCCGCGTCGAATGGTATCGTGAAGGTCGTGTGCCGTTGCACACCCTGCGCGCGCACATCGATTACGGTGAAGCCGAGGCGCACACCGCCTATGGCGTCATCGGCATCAAGGTGTGGATCTTCAAGGGTGAAATCCTCGGCCATGATCCGATGGCTCAGGACCGCCTGATGATGGAGGCCCAGACCTCCGGCGTGCGTCCGGCGCGCTGAGGTAGGATAGAACCATGCTGCAACCGAAAAAAACCAAGTTTCGCAAGACCTTCAAGGGTCGGATCAAGGGCGACGCCAAGGGCGGTTCTGACCTGAACTTCGGCTCTTATGGCCTGAAGGCGCTGGAGCCCGAGCGGATCACCGCCCGGCAGATCGAAGCGGCCCGCCGCGCGATCACCCGCCACATCAAGCGCCAGGGTCGTCTCTGGATCCGCATCTTCCCGGATGTTCCGGTTTCGAAGAAGCCGGCCGAAGTCCGCCAGGGCAAGGGCAAGGGTTCGATCGAATACTGGGCCGCCCGCGTGAAGCCCGGCCGCATCCTGTTCGAGCTGGACGGCGTTGCCGGCCCGCTTGCGGCGGAAGCGTTCAGCCGCGCCGCGATGAAGCTGCCGATCAAGACCAAGGTTGTCGCCCGGCTTGGCGACACATCGCACCTGGGAGGTGAATGATGGCCAAGAGCGCTAGCAAGATCGGCGATATGCGCGTCAAGAGCGACGACCAGCTTTCGGCCGACCTCGGCGACCTCAAGAAGGAGGCGTTCAACCTCCGCTTCCAGGCCGCGACCAACCAGCTCGAACGTCCGGCCCGCATCAAGGAAGTGCGTCGTGACATCGCCCGCATCAAGACGCTGCAGACTGAGCGTTCTCAGTCTGCCCCCAGTCCTTCTGGCAAAGCGTAAGGAGTAATCGATGCCCAAGCGCATTCTGGTCGGGACGATCGTCTCCGACAAGACCGACAAGACCGTGGTCGTGAAGGTCGAACGCAAGGTGAAGCACCCGCTCTACGGGAAGATCATCCGCCGTTCGAAGAAGTATCACGCTCACGACGAAGACAATGTTTTCAAGACCGGCGAAATTGTCCGCATCGAGGAAACCGCCCCGATCTCCAAGTTGAAAACCTGGAAAGTGGTCGAGCGGGTCCAGGCGGGCAAGGGTGCCGCGTTCGAAGCAGAAGTCTGAGCCCAGCGCAGCGAATTTGGAACTCCCGGGAAGTCCCGGAAAGCCAGTAAGAAGGAACCGGATCGATGATCCAGATGCAATCCAACCTCGACGTTGCTGACAACAGCGGCGCGAAGCGCGTCCAGTGCATCAAGGTGCTGGGCGGCTCGAAGCGCCGCACGGCCGGCGTTGGCGATATTATCGTGGTGTCGATCAAGGAAGCGCAGCCGCGCGCCCGCGTCAAGAAGGGCGACGTGCACCGCGCCGTGATCGTGCGCACGCGCAAGGACGTGCGCCGGGCCGATGGTTCGGTGATCCGCTTCGACAGCAATGCCGCCGTTCTGGTCGGCAAGAACGAAGAGCCGATCGGCACCCGCATCTTCGGCCCCGTGGTTCGCGAACTGCGCGGCCGCGGCTTCATGAAGATCATTTCGCTCGCGCCGGAGGTGCTGTGATGGCTTCCGCCAAGATCAAGAAGGGCGATAGCGTTGTCGTCCGCTCGGGCAAGGACAAGGGCCGCACCGGCACTGTCCTTCAGGTTCAGCCGAAAGACGGCAAGGTCGTGGTTTCGGGCGTCAACATGATTGCCCGTCACCGCAAGCCGAGCCAGGAAAACCCGCAGGGCGGGATTGACCGCCGCGAGGCGCCGATGGCGATCTCGAAGGTCGGGGTTGCCGACAAGGACGGCAAGCCGACCCGCGTTCGCTTCGAAACCAAGGACGGCAAGAAGGTCCGCGTGGCCGTGAAGTCCGGGGAGACCATTGATGGTTGACACCTACACTCCGCGTATGAAGTCGAAGTACGACGCAGAAATCGCCAAGGCGATGCAGGCGAAGTTCGGCTACAAGAACGCGATGGAAATTCCGAAGATCGAAAAGATCACGCTCAACATGGGCGTCGGCGAGGCGAGCCAGGACAAGAAGAAGGTCCAGACCGCCGCCGCCGAAATGGAACTGATCGCCGGCCAGAAGCCGGTGATCACCAAGGCGAAGAAGTCGATCGCGCAGTTCAAGCTGCGTGAAGGCATGCCGATCGGCTGCAAGGTCACCTTGCGCCGCGAACGCATGTACGAGTTTCTTGATCGCCTGATCACCATCGCGATGCCCCGCATCCGCGACTTTCGCGGGCTCAACCCGAAGTCGTTCGACGGACGCGGCAATTATGCGATGGGCCTGAAAGAGCAGATCGTCTTCCCGGAGATCAGCTACGATCAGATCGAAAAGGTGCGTGGCATGGACATCATCGTCACCACCACTGCCAAGACCGACGACGAGGCGCGCGAGCTGCTGCGTCTGTTCGGTTTCCCGTTCCCGCTGGAAGCTGCTGAAGAGCAGCAGGCCGCCTGAGCAAGATTTGAAGAAGAGAGCTTAAGTCCATGGCGAAACTGAGTTCGATCAACAAGAACGAGCGGCGCAAGAAGCTCGTTGAGAAGTTCGCGGCCAAGTACGCTGCGCTGAAGGCTACGGCCAACGATGAGTCGCTCGACGAAACCGAGCGTCTGATGGCGCGCCTGAAGATGGCCGAACTGCCGCGCAATGCGAACCCCACCCGCGTTCGCAACCGCTGCAACACCACCGGCCGCCCGCGCGGCTACTATCGCAAGTTCGGCCTTTGCCGCATCGAGCTGCGTGATCTTGCCAACAAGGGCATGATCCCGGGCGTGACGAAGTCGAGCTGGTAAGGATCAAGCGATGGCGATGACCGATCCCCTGGGTGATATGCTCACCCGTATCCGTAACGGCCAGCAGGCGAAGAAGGACTCGGTCCTTTCGCCGGCCTCGAGGTTGCGCGCCCGCGTGCTCGAGGTGCTGCAGCGCGAAGGCTATATCCGCGGCTATCAGGAGGATGCCACCGGCGTTCACCCGCAGCTGCGCATCGAGCTGAAGTATTTCGAAGGCGAGCCGGCGATAAAGCACGTCGCTCGCGTCTCCAAGCCGGGCCGCCGGGTCTATTCGGGCAGCAAGGAGCTGCCGGTGATCCGCAATGGCCTTGGTATCACGATCGTCTCGACGCCCAAGGGCGTGCTCTCGGACGCCGAGGCGCGGGCCGAGAATGTCGGCGGCGAAGTGCTGGCGGAGGTGTTCTGATGAGCCGTATCGGTAAAAAGCCGGTAGCGATCCCGAGCGGCGTGTCCGCCGCGATTGCGGACGGCATCCTCACTGTGAAGGGCCCGAAAGGCGCTCTTACGCTCACCTTGCGCGAAGAGATCAGCTACACCGTCGATGGTGACAGCATTCTCGTCAAGCCGGCGAACGACACCAAGAGCGCACGGGCCTTCTGGGGCATGCAGCGCACCCTGGTCGAGAACCTCGTTACCGGCGTGACCCAGGGTTACACCAAGGTGCTCGAGATCACCGGCGTCGGCTACCGTGCCAATGCACAGGGCAAGAACCTGAAGCTGCAGCTCGGCTACAGCCATGATGTCGATTATGCCGTGCCGGCGGACATCGAGATCAAGACCCCGGACCACACCACGGTGGAGATCTCGGGGATCGACAAGCAGAAGG
>VMTF01000002.1 GCA_013791705.1 Sphingomonadales bacterium
AACCTGGCCCGGCGCCTTCCGCGCGTGCGGCGGGTCTTTCTGCGCTGCCGCGCCGCGTTCCTCGTCCTGCCCGGCCTGCAGCGGCTTCCCGCAGCGCGGCGCCAGCGCCCCGTTCTGCGCGTGGGCGAACACCGTCTTGCCCACCCCGGTATCGGTCCCGGTGACGACGATGGCGCTCATGATGCGGCCTTGCGGCAATGGCAGGTAACGACTTCATACGTGGCGCTGGCGCCCGCGCGCTCGAACCGGGCCATCACCCGGCGCAGCGCACCGGGGCTGAGCGGGCGGTGCCGCGCCGCCGCCGTTCCCGCGCCGATCGCCTTGAGCGCGCGGAGGAACTCCCGCGCGCTGCCATGCTCCTCCACTTCGCGGTCCACGATGATCTCCTGCATCGGGTGCATCGTGCCGAGATCGGCTGCGGAAGGAAAGCCGGGCGTGCCCGCCACCAGTCCCTCGGCTGAATGAGCCGCGCGCCATTCCGCGAAGGTGCCGCTTGCCAGCGTGGTGAAGATCAACCGTCCGCCCGGCGCCAGCCAGTCCATCAGCCGGGCGACCGCTGCCGCCTTATCGCCGAACCACTGGAACGTCAGGCTCGAAACGATCAGGTCGAACGGCGCCTGCTGCGGCCGCGCGCCATGTTCGCCGTCGAGCACGGCAAATTCGCGCCCCGGCGCTTCGCCCACCCGCGCCCGGCAGCGCTCGAGCATCGCCGGCGAAAGATCGCTAACCAGCCACTCGCCACCCACCCCTTGCGCGATCAGCGCTTCGGTCAGCAGCCCCGTGCCACAGCCGATTTCCAGCACGCGCGGGGCATCCGGCAAATCCAGCGCGCCGACCCGTTCGGCCAGCCGCCGGGCGACGCGGGCCTGCACGCGGGCGTGCCGGTCATACTCGTGCGCGCCCGAAAAGGCCGCGTCGATGCGGTCTCGCCACGATTGCGACACTAGCTTTGCTCCACCATCGCGCGGATCGCCTGCACGCACGCTGCCGGATCGCTCAGCGGCAGCAGGTGGCCGCCGGTCGGCGCGGTCACCCGCTCGGCGCGCGGGGCCGACGCGAATACCGCCGCCTGCATCGCGGGCGGAACGAGTGGATCGTCGGCCGCCTGCAAGGACACGACCGGCACCGTGCAGCGCCCCCGGCAATCGCCATCGCGCAAGGCTTCCAGATCGGCGCGGAGCTGGATCGCGTCGATCTTTGACGGCGCGTGACCGGCTCCGCAGCGCCGGCGGAACTCGTCCAGAACTTGCGCCGGATCGCGCCCGAACTGCGCCAGCATCCGCTCGACCACCCGCACCGGCACGCCCGGAAATCCCGCGCGGGCGGCAAAGCAATCGAAGCCATTGATCGCGACCAGCCCGCGAAACGCCGGGGCCGGCTCGGCCAGCGCGCGCATCGCGCCGAAGCTGTGCGCCACCACGATCGCGCCGCCCTCGGCGCTCAGTGGCTGGCCGAAATAGCCCCGGTCGTCGCAGCGGCAGTCGAACTCCGGCAGCAACGCGGTGACGCTCTGCCAGATCGCCCGATCAAAACCCCAGCCATGGACGAAGCGAAGGATCATCGCAGCGCGCCCAGCAGGGCATCAACATCGGCTTCGGAATGGGTCGCGCGCAAGGCCAGCCGCAACCGGCTGGTTCCCTTGGCCACCGTCGGCGGGCGGATCGCGGCGGCGAGCATTCCCGCGTCGGCCAGCCTGCGGCTGAGCGCCAGCGTGGCTTCCTCGGTGCCGATGATCGCGGGCACGATCTGGGTCGAGGAACCGGCGGTGTCGAAGCCCAGCTCGCCGAGCCCCGCGCGCAGCCGCTCCGCCAGCGCGGCCAGGTGCGCCCGCTCGGCGTCCATTCCCGGCACGAGGTCGAGCGCGGCGTCGATCGTGCCCAGCACGGCGGGCGGCGGCGCGGTCGAGAAAATGAAGCCGCCGCAGGTGTTGACCAAATAGTCGCGCAGCAGCCGCGATCCCGCGACATAGGCCCCGAACCCGCCCAGCGCCTTGCTGAACGTGCCCATGATCAGGTCGGCGCCTGGGGCCTGCGCCGACAGCCCGGCGCCGTTCGGCCCCAGCACCCCGGTTGCATGGGCTTCGTCGACGAACAGGAATGCATCGTGCCTGCGCGCCAGGCGCACCAGCGCGGCCAGGTCCGCGCGGTCGCCATCCATCGAGAACACGCTCTCGGTCAGGATGAACCGCGCCGCCGCGCCCTGGCCCCGCTCGGCGAGCAGGGTTTCGAGATGGGCCAGATCGTTGTGCCGGAACCGCACCTGCCGCGCGCCTGCCGCCGCGATCCCGGCGTGCATCGAGGCATGGACCAGCCGGTCGGCAAATACCATCGCGCCCGGCGCGGCGGCAAGCAGCGCGGGGATCACCGCCGCATTGGCCTGCCACCCGCTGGCGAACAGCAGCGCCGCCTCGGTGCCCTTGAACGCGGCGACCTTGGCTTCGAGCGCGAGGTGCGCGTCGCTCGTACCGGTCACCAGCCGCGAGGCACCCGCGCCCGCGCCGTGGGTCGCCGCCCACTGTCCGGCGCGTTCGGCCAGCAGCGGATGGCGCGCGAGGCCAAGATAGTCGTTGCTCGAAAAGTCGATCAGGTCGCGCCCCTCGCGCACGATCCGCCCACCGTCCGCAAGCTGCGCCGGGAGCAGTTCGCGCCACTGCCCGCGCGCGCGGATCGCGCCCAGCGCGTCCGCGAGGCGGTCGTCCAGGGTGCTCACTGGGGGAGAGTGCTCACGCGTGCGGCGGCCTCAGCCGCCGCAGCCGGCCCGCAGCGGCTCGGGGCCTGCCAGCGGCTTGAGGCCAAGCCGCGCGAACATCGCGGCGTCGCTGTCGTCACCGGCATTGGGCGCGGTCAGCAGCTTGTCGCCGGTGAAGATCGAGTTGGCGCCGGCCAGGAAGCACAGCGCCTGGGTTGATTCCGACATCGATTCGCGCCCCGCCGAAAGGCGCACCATGCTCAGCGGCATGGTGATGCGCGCGGTCGCGACGGTGCGGACGAACTCGATGTCGTCGATCTTGGCGAGCGGCGTATCGGCCAGCATGTCGCCCAGCACGGTGCCCTTGACCGGGACCAGCGCGTTGACCGGCACGCTCTCCGGGTGCTGCGGCATCGTCGCGAGGGCATGGATGAAGCCGACCCGGTCCTCGCGGGTTTCGCCCATGCCGACGATCCCGCCGGTGCAGACGTTGATCCCGGCCTTGCGGACGTTGTCGATCGTTTCCAGCCGGTCCTCGAAAGTGCGGGTGGTGATCACATCGGCATAGCGCTCGGGCGCGGTGTCGATGTTGTGGTTGTAATAGTCGAGCCCGGCATCGGCGAGCATTTCGGCTTGCGGCGGCGTTAGCATTCCCAGCGTCATGCAGGTTTCCAGCCCCAGTTCGCGCACGCCTTTCACGATCTCGACGATCGCGGGCATGTCGCGGTCCTTGGGGTTGCGCCAGGCCGCGCCCATGCAGAAGCGCTGGCTGCCGTTGTCCTTGGCCCGCGCCGCGTTCTGCAACACTTCGCGCACGTCCATCAGCTTGGTCGCCGTAACGCCTGCATCCGCCTTGACCGACTGAGAGCAATAGCCGCAGTCCTCCGGGCAGCCGCCGGTCTTGATCGAAAGCAGCGTCGCGAGCTGTACTTCGCCGGCGGCCTGATGCGCGCGGTGGACTTCGGCGGCGCGGAACACCAGTTCGGTGAACGGCAGCGCATAGAGCTCGGCGATTTCCGCGCGGGTCCAGTCATTGCGGAGCTGGTCGCCGGAAGTCGGGGCCGCACCGGACGTCATTGCTGGCGCGAGGGTTTCGGTCATGGTCATCGGCATCTGTCCTGTCAGTCCCGGGGCAGTCCCAGACCGCCCGGCCAAGCACAAGCCCCTTGCCGATTTCGCTCCGGCTGGCAAGGCTTGGCCCACCGGCGGAGCACGGCAAGTGTGCGCGGGTTCAGCGATAGGCCCTGAGGAAGATGTCCAGCGCGGCGCTGACTTCGGGCTTGATCTCGTCGGCGCCGAGGCACTCTTTTACCCCGGCCAGCAACTTCTGATGCGATCGCGCCATGCACAGCGCGATCAGGTATTGCGCGGCGCACAGCGGATCGTCCTGGCGCAACTGGCCCTGCTCCATCACCGCCGCGATATATCCGGCGAGCAGTTCCTGCGTTCTCAAGGGCGCACGTTCATAGAAGATCCGGCCCATTTCAGGGAACCGCGCGGCCTCGCCGACCACCAGCCGGTGGAGCGTGATCGATTCCGGCGCGGTGATCTTGGCCAGGAACTGGGCGCAGAACTTGCCGAGCGCGGCTTCGACCGGGCCATCGGGGTTGAGCGTCACGGACAGCTCTTCGCGGAAGGCGGCGGTTGCCCGGTCCAGCACCGCGCCGAACAACAGCTCCTTGCACGGAAAATAGTTCCACAATGTCCCCTTCGATCCGCCCAGTTCGCAGGCGATTCCCGACATCGTGGTTCCGGCATAGCCATGCTCGCGGAAGTACTGCTCGGCGACCTCGAGAATCGCGTCGCGGCGCGATTCCCGGCGAGCTTCGCGCCGGCTGGGCGGAGTGCAGAGCGAGCCTTCTGACATTGCCGTACTCTACGGTACAGTTTCCGCATTGACGATGCCAACTCGTCCCTGCATCTGCTCATTCCATACCACGCAGTACGGTATTTATGACAGAACGAAGCCGCCTCAGCCCGTTGCCTCGCCCCTTGTCCGGGGCCGGTGTGTTTGCGCTGCCGCTGGTCGCGCTGCTGTCCGGCTGCGTCGGAATTCCCGATGTCGGGTCCAGGCCGCAGACCCTGGCCGCCGGCGCCGTGGCGGCCGAGCGCAGCCTGTCTGGCGGAGCCGATGAAGCGGGCGTGCCGGTGGCCGTCTGGCCGGGCGAGGGCTGGTGGCGGGATTATCAGGATCCCCAGCTTGATGCCCTGATCGCGGAAGGGCTTGCCAACGCGCCGGATGTCGCCGCCGCCGCCGCCCGGTTCCGCAAGGCGGGCGCGCTGGCCGGGCAGGCCCGTGCCGCGCTGTTGCCGCAACTCGATGCGCAGGGCCGCGTCGGGTTTGACAAGCAGAGCCTCAACACCGGCTCGCAGGCAATCAAGGGTTTCCTCCCGCGCGGCTGGAACGATGGCGGGCAGGTCGCCGCCGCGCTGGGCTTCGATGTCGATGTCTGGGGGCGCAACCGCGCCGCGCTCGCCACCGCCACCTCCGAAGCGCGCGCCGCCGCGATCGAGGCGCAGGAAGCGCGGCTGATGCTCGCGGTCGGGATCGCCTCGGCCTATGTCGATCTCGACCGGCTGTTCGCCGAACGCGATGTGCGCGCCCACGAGCTTAAAGGCGCGGAAGACGCGCGCCGGTTGATGGCCGACCGGCAGGCCAACGGCCTTGAAACGCGCGGCAACGCGGCCGAGGCCGAAGCGCTGGCGGCGCGCTCGCGGGTCGCGCTCAGCCAGGTCGACGAATCCCTCGTGCTGCGCCGCAACCAGCTTGCGGCATTGCTCGGGGCAGGGCCGGATCGCGGACTGGAACTGACCCGCCCGGCGCTCGTCGCGCCCGCGCCGCGCGGCGTGCCGGACGGGGTCACGACCGATCTGGTCGGGCGCCGGCCCGATGTCGCCGCCGCGCGCCAGCGGGTCGAGGCGGCGGCCAGCCGGATCAAGGTGGCCCGCGCCGATTTCTTCCCCGCAATCCGCCTCGATGCCATGTTCGGCTTCCAGGCGCTCGGCCTTGATCTGCTGTTTGCCAAGGACTCGGCGATGGGCTCGGTCGGCCCGGCGGTGAGCCTGCCGATCTTCCACGGCGGCGATCTGCGGGGCCGTTATCGCGGCGCGCGGGCGGACTACGACGCGGCCGTTGCCGGATACAACGGCACGGTGCTGGGCGCCTATCGGCAGACCGCCGACGCATTGACGACCGCGCGCATGGCGGGCCAGCGGCTGGCCGATGCGCGGCAGGCGGAAGCTGCCTCGCAAGTGGCGTTCGACGTGATCGTGGCCCGCTACAAGGGCGGGCTCGCCACTTATCTCGAAGTGCTCCAGGTCGATCAGCGGCTGCTTGAAGCGCGGCTGGCCGTGGCGGGGCTGGAAGCCGTCGTCCGCAATGCCGATATCGCGCTCGTCAGGGCGCTGGGCGGGGGCTTTGTCGCTTCGCCCGACATTTCCGTGAAGGATCCCGCCCATGGCTGATGCCGACCCCACCGAAGCCGACTTCGCCGCGCATGATGCGGCCGCCGCCGCCGCTGCGGAGGCTGACGCGCACCGTGCCGGGCAGCTCTCCGCGCGCAAGACGTGGCTGCGCCGCCTGGCGATTGCCGTGGTGGCGATCGGCGTGCTGTGGGGCGGCTGGTATTTCCTGATTGGCCGCAATCACGTCAGCACCGACAATGCTTATGTCAACGCCGAGATGGCGCTGGTCACGCCGCTTGTCGCCGGTCAGGCGACCGAGGTCCGGGTGAAGGACACCCAGGCCGTCAAGCGCGGCGATGTGCTGGTGGTGCTCGATCCGGCCACCTCCAACATCACGCTGGCCCAGGCCGAGGCCGATCTTGCCGCGGCCCGGCGCCGGTTCCGCCAGGCCCGTTCGACCAGCGCCGCACTGGCCGCGCAAGTCGGCGTCAGCGGGGCCGATATCGCCGGCGCCCGCGCCGGGCTGGCCGTGGCCCAGGCCGATTTCGCCAAGGCATCGGTCGATCTCAAGCGCCGCGAGGCGCTTGCCGATAGCGGCGCGGTTTCCGGTGACGAACTGACCGCGGCAAAGCGCGCCTACGCCGCTGCACAAGCCGCGCTCGCCCAGGCCCGCGCGATGGTCGTTCAGGCCGAGGCGGGCAAGCAGGCCGCGCAGGGGCAGTTCGCCGCGAACGAGGCGCTGGTCAAAGGGTCGAGCGAAGAAACCGATCCCGCCGTGATGGCGGCCAAGGCGCGGGTCGATGATGCCCGGCGCGATGTCGAGCGCGCGGTGATCCGCGCGCCGATCGACGGGATCGTCACCCGCCGTCAGGTCCAGATCGGCCAGCGCGTCGCGGTGGGCGCGCCGATCATGTCGATCGTCCCGGTGAGGAAGCTCTATGTCGATGCCAACTTCAAGGAAGGCCAGCTCGGCCGGGTCCGGGTCGGCATGCCGGCCAAGGTCACCGCCGATATCTATGGCGGCGGGGTGGTTTATCACGGCCGGGTCGCCGGCATCGGCGGCGGCACCGGCGCCTCGATGGCGCTGATCCCGGCGCAGAACGCCACCGGCAACTGGATCAAGGTGGTCCAGCGCCTGCCGGTGCGGATCGAGCTGGATCCCAAGGAACTGGCCGAGCATCCGTTGCGTCTCGGCCTTTCGACTGCGGTCGAAATCGACCTCGCGGGCAAGTAGGCCAAGAGTCGTGGCCGGAGCCGCACCCGTCCCGGCGCCTGCCGCCAGCCTGCCGATGCTGTCCAACCGCAAGCAGCTTATTGCCGGCGCGATCATGGCGCTGAGCAACTTCATGGTCGTGCTCGACCTTACCATTGCCAACGTTTCGGTGCCGCACATCTCCGGCGATCTTGGCATAACGACCGAGCAGGGCACCTGGATCATCACGTCCTACGCGGTGGCCGAGGCGATCTGCGTGCCGCTGACCGGCTGGCTTTCCGCGCGCTTCGGCGCGGTCCGGCTGTTCATCGGGGCGATGATGGGTTTCGGGCTGTTTTCGGCGCTCTGCGGGCTTTCCCCCACGCTGGGCGTGCTGGTCGGCGCGCGGATCGGGCAGGGACTGTGCGGCGCGCCGCTGATGCCGATGACCCAGGCGCTGATGCTGCGGGTCTTCCCGCCGGAGCGGCGCTCGCTGGCGATCACGATCTGGGCGATGACCACCATGCTGGCGCCCGCGCTGGGGCCGATCGTCGGCGGCTACATCAGCGACAACTACAGTTGGCACTGGATTTTCCTGATCAACGTCCCGATCGCGATCGCCTGCACCATCGTCGGCGCCTGGGTCTTGCGCCCGGTCGATACCCCGAAGGTCAAGTTGCCGATCGACAAGGTCGGGCTCGCGCTGCTGGTCTTCTGGATCGGGTGCCTCCAGATCATGCTCGATACCGGGCGCGATCATGACTGGTTCGGCGATTGGCGGATCGTCGCGCTGGCGATCTGCGCCGTGCTCGGCCTGATCGTCTTCGTGATCTGGGAACTGACCGAAGAGCATCCGATCGTCGATCTGAGGATATTCCGGCACCGCGGCTTCACCACCTCGGTCGTGACGCTGGCGGTGGCGTTCGGCGCCTATTTCGCCAGCATTGTCGTGATTCCGCAGTGGCTGCAGACCATCGAGGGCTATACCGCGCGCGATGCCGGGCTGGTCACGGCGTTCACCGCGATGACCTCGATCATCATGGCCGTCACCATGCCGCGCTGGATCGACAAGGTCGACATGCGCATTCCGATCACGCTCGGGCTGATCTGGTTCGGCATGCAGGCGATGGTCCGGATGAGCTGGTCGACCGGCATGGATTTCTGGTCGCTGGCGATGCCGCAGATCATCCAGGGCTTCGGCATATCGCTGTTCATCATGCCGCTCACGCAGATGTCGCTCGGCGCGGTGGAACCGCACGAAATCCCCTCGGCTGCCGGGCTGCAGAACTTTCTGCGGACATTGGCGATCGCCGTGGCAACCTCGCTGGTGCTGACTGACTGGGGCAATCAGCAGCGGTTTTCGCACAACATGATCGCCGACCGGCTCCAGCCCGATGCGACCGTCGCGACCCTGGCGGAAGCCGGGGTGGGGCCGGATGCGACGCGGGAGATCATCAACAACCTGGTCGATGCGCAGGCCTCGACCATAGCGATGGATCACACGTTCATGATCGCCGTGATCGCGATCGTCATCGCCTTGCCGCTGGTGTGGCTTGCGCCCCGTCCGAAAATGGCGGGAATGGGCGGCCACTAAGTCCGCCTGTCGGTCTGGCCGGAAGGCCTTCAGGCCAGTCCCAGCTTTGCCAGTTCGTGCGCGAGGTGCCCGGGCAGGATTTCGCCGTCCTCGCTCGCGGCGAGATCGCGCGGCGCGTCCTCGTCCGCCAGATAGCGCCAGCCCTGATGCGCCCGCTTCGGCTTGGGCATCACATCGATCAGCCGGGCCGAGATCACGATATGGGTCCGCCCGCCCTCGGCTTCCTCGAACCCGAGGATCTCGGAGCGCGCGACCAGTTGGTGCTTGAGTATCCAGAACAGCGATCCGCCGATCATTTCAGCGTGGCGCTTGGGCAGGTAGCGGGTCGTCAGCCGCACCGCCCTGTTCCCATCCCCGGGCGTCCCGTCCGCCACGTCGCCCCGGCGGCCCCCGGCGGCAAACCAGCCGTGGACCTCGTCCAGCGACTGCGCTCCATAGGCGACCTTGGTCATGTGCAGCGGCATATCGGCCGGCGCCCCCGTCAGGCCGTAAGCTGGAACAGGTCGGCCAGGCCGAGGAAGAAGAAGAAGCCGAACGTGTCGGTCATGGTCGTCACGAATACGGTCGAGGTCACGGCCGGATCGATCTTGAGCCGGTTGAGCCCGATCGGGATCAGCACGCCCGACAGCCCGGCGTTGAGGCTGTTGAGCACCATCGCGATCAGCAGCACCATGCTCAGCCACCAGTCCTGATAGATCACCTGGCAGGTGATCGCCATGATCGCGCCCAGCACCCAGCCGTTGGCCGAGGCGATCCACCATTCGCGCACGATCATGCGCCAGGTGTTGGAACTGGTGAGCTGGTTGGTGGCGAGCGCGCGGACCGTCACGGTCATCGTCTGGGTCGCGGCATTGCCGCCCATCCCGGTGACGATCGGCATCAGCACCGCCAGCGTGACGAGCCGGGTGATCGTGCTTTCGAAAACCGCCACCACGGCCGAGGCGAGCACGGCCGTGCCGAGGTTGATGAACAGCCACCATAGCCGCGTGCGGATCGTCTGCGGCAGTGGCTCGTTGATGTCGCCGTCGCCCGCGCCGGACAGGAGCAAGGCGTCCTCGCCGGCTTCTTCCTGAATGATATGGACCACGTCATCGACGGTGATCTGGCCGACCAGCCGCCCCGAATCGTCCACCACAGCGGCCGAGATCAGCGCATATTTCTGGAAGCGCAGCGCCACTTCCTCCTGGTCCATCCCCACCGGGATCAGCGTCTGGTCGCGCTTCATCACATCGGCCAGCGCGATGTGGCGCGGCGCCCGCAGGATCCACGACAGCGCGCAAGTGCCCAGCGGGTGATGCCGCGCATCGACGATGAACACTTCCCAGAACTCGGTAGTGAGCTGCCGTCCGTCGCGCAGATAGTCGATCAGGTCGCCCACGGTCATGTGCTCGGGAACCGCGATGACATCGCGGCTCATCAGGCGGCCGGCGGATTCCTCGGGAAACGACAGCGCGCTTTCGATCGCGGCGCGGTCTTCCGGCTCCATCTCGGCCAGAACGGCCTGCTGGCCCTCCTCGTCGAGGCTTTCCAGCATTGCGACCGCGTCGTCGGTTTCGAGCTGCTCGGCGATGCCGGCGATGTCCTCCGCCGCGAGATCCTCGACCAGTTGTTCGCGGACGTGATCGTTCAGCTCGGCGATCACCTCCGCGCTCATCAGGTCGGTGATGGCGCGGACCAGCAGCGGCCGCTCGTCGGCGTGGAGCAGCTCGAACAGATCGGCGATGTCGGCCGGGTGGAGCGGTTCGACCAGGTCATAGACCTGATCGCGCTCGTCTTCGTCCAGCGCGTCGCGGACCTTGCGGACGAAGTCTGACTTCAGGCGGTTTTCCTTGTCGAACCGCTCCGAGTCGTCGCTCGCCTCGGGCGCGGAATCGCCCGGCTCGCCAGCGGCGGCAGCGGCGACCAGCACATCGTCGAGTTCCTCGGGAGCCATGGGTGCCGGTCTATTCGCCTTCTTCGCAATTGCAACTGGGGCGGGTGCGGGGGCGTGACTTTATTCGGCGCATCCCTATATCGGCGGAGTTGATTGATAAGTGCGGAAAGGCTCTTCGGCCTTTCCTTGCGGCACCAGCCCCCGACCCCCCCCCCGCCCCCCACCGCACAAAACCCCGCGGGGGGGGGGGGGGGGGGGGGGGGGGGGGGGCGGCCCC
>VMTF01000195.1 GCA_013791705.1 Sphingomonadales bacterium
ATCCGAGCGCGACGAGCGACGTCAGGTAGATTGGGGAATCGGTCGCTCATGCGCCAGCGCCTCATCGCCAATTTCATCGCACTATGCGGGGCGACTGCGGCCACGCTGTTTGGTCTGGTGTGGCTGGTCTGGATTCTCTGGCCCACCCTGGAGAAGGGCGCGACCTCGCTCAACCTGCCACTTTTCACCGACATGACGCCGCCCCCCGGCACCGAAGGCGGCCTGCTCAATGCGTTTTTCGGCAGCGCCGCGATGATCGGGCTGGCCGTGCTGATCGGCACTCCGATCGGTATTCTGGCCGGAACTTACCTCGCTGAATTCGGGTTGCGGTCCAAGATCGGGGGGGTGATCCGGTTTGTTAACGACATCCTGCTGAGTGCCCCCTCGATCATCAGCGGTCTGTTCATTTACGAACTGGTGGTCCGGCAGGTCGGGCACTTTTCCGGCTACGCCGGCGCGCTGGCCCTGGCGGTCATCCTGCTGCCGGTGGTCGTCCGAACGACCGACGAAAGCCTGCGGCTGGTGCCGAACGAGCTGCGGGAGGCGGGTCTTTCGCTCGGCCTGCCGAAATGGAAGATCATCAGCAATGTGGTTTACCGGGCCGGAGCGACGGGTGTCGCGACCGGCGTGTTGCTCGCTATCGCCCGGATCAGCGGCGAAACCGCGCCTTTGCTGTTCACTGCGCTGAACAATCAGTTCTGGTCGACGGACATGAACGCGCCGATGGCGAACATCCCGGTTGTCATCTTCCAGTATGCGATGAGCCCTTACGATCACTGGCATGCGCTGGCCTGGGCCGGAGCGTTCATTGTCACGGTATTTGTCCTGCTGCTCAGCATCGTTACGCGCGTACTGTTGAAAACGAGGAAATAGTCATGAGCTTGATGCTCGATGTCTCGGACAAGGTTGCTCCGCAGGCCGCATCGGGGGCCCTGAAAATTGCGGTCCGCGATCTTGATTTCTATTACGGCAAGAGCCGGGCGCTGAACAAGGTCAGCTTCGATATCCAGGCAAACTCGATCACCGCCATCATCGGGCCTTCGGGCTGCGGCAAGTCGACCTTGCTGCGGGTGTTGAACCGCATGTACGCGCTCTATCCGGAGCAGTCGGCGCAAGGTTCGGTCCTGCTCGACGGCCAGGACGTTCTGGCGCCGTCCTACGACATCGGGGAACTGCGGGCGCGGGTCGGAATGGTTTTCCAGAAGCCGACGCCCTTCAACCTGACGATCTTCGAAAACATCGCGTTCGGCGTTCGCCATTACGAGCGCCTGTCAAAAACCCAGATGGCCGAGCGCGTCGAGGAAGCGCTGACCCAGGCGGCGCTGTGGGACGAGGTCAAGGACAAGCTCAAGCAATCCGCGCTGGCCCTGTCCGGCGGCCAACAGCAACGCCTGTGCATTGC
>VMTF01000210.1 GCA_013791705.1 Sphingomonadales bacterium
CGCACGATCCCCATCATCGTCGATGGCCGGCCGTTTCTGACCTACAAGGAGGCAAGCCGATACCTGTTGTCGTTGACGCCCGGCGCGCGCGAGAAGGCCTTCGCGGAAATGAGCAACGGCGCGGCCGGTGAGGTGGGATCGACGCGTAATTCGCGCCCACCCACAAGGTGCGAAGGGTAGTTCGAACTCAGTCGATCACGGATCGCCTGGTTCAGAGGTCAACGTGGCAGAGATCGCTTCTGCGGCCGCGCCGGCCTCAGCGACGAGCTCGCGTAATGCCTTCGCGGTGTCATGAAGCAGACCGTCGCTGATGGGCCGCTCGCCATTGATGAACCGCCGGATAGCGCGCTCATCTATCCTGAGGCGCCGCGCAAAAGCGGTCACGCCACCAAACAGTTGGACACAATAAGCGAAGTGATCCTGTCGTTCCTGCATCCCGGGGTTCATAGCTTGTCTTGCGATTGAGGCAATGCGGGCTGCTCGTGCGGCTGAACCAAAGACCGCATCCAGGGCCGTTCCGATGGGCGGGGAATGACTGGACAGGGGGCACCAAGCTCCCGTTGAATCGATCTGCCCGCCAGTCGCTCCCTGTCCTCTTGGGAAATGGCGCCTTCCTGGCCAGTTTCGGCCAAACGCGAAGCCGTTGCGGAAATTCCTGCCACCGCGCGGCATCGCGCTGCCCGCAAGCGGCACGCCCGATTGTCACAACGCTGCAAAATTCAGGACACATAGCGCCCCACTCATTCGTCGATTCCAGCCCCGACACCCCAGTCGCGGGGGCGATTCGGCAGGGAACATCGGGGTTTTCGCTTGGTCGCCAGACTTGCATCGGCTGCCGTTCTGGCTTGCGCCGCGTTTGCCGCTCATGCGGCAGAGCCGGTCTATGGGCCGCCCGCGCCCGGCGCAGCGGTCAGCGATGCCGGGCGGCCGGCCATGGTCCCGCGCGCATTGCACGAAGCGGCGAGCATCGCGGTGGCAACCCATCCGGCCATCGCCGCCGCCCGCTCGGAGGCACGTTCGCTGCAGGCGTCCTACCGCGGCGCGAAGTGGCTGCGCTTTCCCAACCTCAGCGTCGATGCACTGGCCGTGACCGGGGGCAACGGCGTCGGCACGCGCGATGGCCTCGCGCTGAACGCCACGGTCGAACAGCCGATCTGGGCGGGTGGCCGCGTCGGCGGCCAGATCCGCCGCGCGCGCGCCGAATGGAATGCGGCGCAAAGCCGCGAGGAGGCGGCAGCGCAGGATGTTGCGCTGTCGGTCGTCGCTGCGTTCTACGATCTCGCGCTGGCCGAGGCCCGGCACGGCGTGCTGATCGAGAACCTGTCGCAGCACGCCATGCTGCTCGCTTCGATCGAGCGGCGCGTGAACCGGGAAGTATCCCCGCGCGCCGACCTGATCCTGGGCCGCTCGCGCGTCGCGCAGATCGAACTCGAACTGGCCGGCGCGCAGGAACTGGCCGCCAGCGCCCGCGCCCGGCTTGATGAATTGACCGGCGGCGCGCCGGTTCAACCCGATCACCTGCCCGCTTCGCCGGCGCTGGCCGCGCAAATGCCGGCGGAAGGGCAGGCCATCGAACGCACCCTCGCCTGCAACCCGGCGCTGGCCGCGCTGGACGATGCCGAAACGGCGGCGCGGGCCGCAAAGACCGTGGCCCGCAGCGGGCTGTTTCCCGAAGTGCTCGGGCAGCTTTCCCACAACGAGATCACCGGCAGCCGCGCCGCCGTGGTGGTGCGGGCGCAGACCGGCAACGGCCTGGGCAAACTGTCAGCGATCGAGGGCGCGCAGGCGCGGATCGAACAGGTCAGCCATCAGCACAGCGACACCGTCCGTGCCTTGCGCGAGGCGCTGCGCTCGGACTATGCGCGGCTGCGCTCCGCGATGGTGCGCCTGTCGGCGGGGGACGAGGCCGCCGACACGGCCGGACAGATCACCGAATCGTACAAGCGGCAGTTCGTCGCAGGCCGCCGCGGCTGGCTCGATGTGATGAATGCCGTTCGCGAGGCCGGGAGCGCCCGCATCGCCCGGGTCGATGCCGATAACGCCGCGATGCGCTCGGCCGCCCGGATCATGCTGCTGAGCTGCGCGTGGGAGCCGGGCACCCCTGACCAGAATGCGGATGGCGGAAAATGAACGATCAGGCGACCGCCAGCGCGGCTCTAGAAATACTGGCGCGGGAAACGGGCCGGCCGCTCGCCCCGCACTGGGACGCCGAACTGGCCGGGCGCGACATCGCCGGCGATGCGCGGGCGATCGATGCCATCTGCGCCGCGCTGGGCTGGCCGCTGCCGCAAACGCTCGAAGGCCGCCCCCGCGCCGATCAGTTTCCGTTGCTGGTCCACGATGCCCAACACGGCTGGGCCGTCGCCCGCCAGTGGGACAGCGAGGGCACGCTCCGCCTGGCCGGGGCGGGCGCCGGCACGCTGGCCTGGTCGGCCGACCAGACGTTCCTGCACATGACCCTGCCCGATCCGGTCGGCGATACCGACGCGCCGCGCGCCATCGATATTTTCGCGCGGGCCATCATGCGCCGCCGCCAGCCGCTGATCATGGCGGGCGTGGCGACCGTCTTCGCCAACCTGCTGGCGCTGGCGACATCGCTCTATTCGATGCAACTCTATGACCGGGTCATTCCGCTGGGCAGCCTCGATACGCTGCTGGTCCTGACCGTCGGCGTGCTGTTCGCCCTCACCCTCGACCTGACCTTGCGCGGCCTGCGGGCGGCGCTGATCGAGCGTGAAGCGGTCGACATCGATGCCGAAACGAGCGAAATCTTCTTCGCCCGCGCCCAGGCCATCCGGCTCGACATTCGCCCGCCCCAGGTCGGCACGCTCGCCGCGCAATTGCGGGGGCAGGAGCAGATCCGGCAAGTCCTCTCGTCCAGTTCGCTGTTCATGCTGGCCGATCTGCCGTTCGCGATATTCTTCATCGTCGTGATCTGGGGCATCGGCGGACCGCTGGCGCTCGTCCCGCTGATCAGCCTGCCGATCGCCATCGGCATCGCGCTGCTGCTGGCGCGGCTCACCCGCAGCGGCGCGGACAAGGCGCAGGTCAGCGGCAACCAGAAGAACGGCATGCTGGTCGAGGCGCTCGATGCCGCCGAGACGATCAAGGCCAATCGCGGCGCGTGGCTGATGCTCGGCCGCTGGAACCGGCTGGTGCGCGAAGTCCATGGCCATGACCTGAAGATCAGACGCATCTCCTCGGTGTCGCAAGCGGTGTTTTCCACGCTGCAGCAAACTGCCTACGTCGCGATGATGGGCTGGGGCGCCTACCTTGTCGCCAATGGCGAACTGACGGCGGGCGCCCTGCTCGCCTGCTCGATCATCGGCGGGCGCATCAACGGGCCGCTGGTGGCGCAGCTCCCCTCGCTGATCCTGCAGTGGGGTTATGCCCGCTCATCGCTGAAGGCGCTGGACGGCATCCTCGCCCTGCCGCTCGATCACGCCACTTCGGGCCGGGCGTTGCGGCCGGACGCGATGGGCGGGCCGCTCACCGTCAGCAAGGCCGCGTTCGGCTATCCGGGCTCGCGTCAGGCGCTGGAGATCGAAGCGCTGGCCATCGCCCCCGGCGAACGCGTGGCGATTGTCGGCGGCGTCGGCTCGGGCAAGTCGACCCTGCTGAAAGTCCTGTCCGGGCTATATTCGCCGCAGGCCGGATCGGTGAAGATCGGCGGGCTCGATGCCGGCCAGGTCGCGGAAGACGTGATCCGCCGCCACGTCGGCTATCTGCCGCAGGACGCGCGGCTCGTTAACGGCACCCTGCGCGACAATCTGGTCATGGGCATCACCGATCCCGGCGACGATGCGCTGCTGCGCGTCGCGCAGGCGACCAGGCTCGGACCATTGATCGCGGGCCACGAACAGGGCCTGTCCCTGCCGATCACCGAGGGCGGGCGCGGCCTCTCGGGCGGGCAGCGCAGCCTCGTGCTGCTGAACCGGCTGCTCCATGCAAGGCCGCGCATATGGCTGCTGGACGAGCCCAGCGCCGCGCTCGATCAGGCCAGCGAGACAGCGGTGTTCGCGGCTCTCGACGAGGCCCTGCGCGCGGATGACATCCTGATCGTGGTCACGCACAAGCCGCAATTGCTGAACCGCTTCGCCCGCATCATCGTGATGGCCGAAGGGCGCGTCGCCCGGGATGGGCCGGCCCGCTCGGTGCTGGAGGAACTGATGCCCCGCCCAGGCCCGGCGCCGGCCCGCAAGGACGGCGCGCCGGTATCGGCCCGGGTCAGCGGGGCGCAGGCCGCCCGCATCGTCAGGGGCGAGAACTGAGAGATGACCATCCTGCCAAAACTTCGCTCCGCCCATTGGGTCATCATCGCGATCGGCGTGGCCGTGGTCGGCCTGCTCGCGTGGTCGTTCTGGGCCGAACTCGATCAGGTCACCCGCGCGCCCGGAAAGGTCATTCCGCAAGGCCGGGTCCAGATCGTCCAGAGCGCGGAAGGCGGCGTGCTGGATGCGATCCATGTCCGTGAGGGTGACCGGGTCAGGAAGGGCGATGTGCTGGTCGAACTCGATACGGTCAAGCTGGCCGCCTCGGCCGCCGAGGCGCGCGCGCGGGTCGCCGCGCTGACCAGCCGCATGGCGCGGATCAATGCCGAGCTGTTCGACCGGCCGCTCGCCTTCTCGCCCGAGCTGGCCGCATATCCGCAATTCACCGCCAACCAGCGGCAGCTCCATGCGCGCCGCCGCGCCGCCCTGCAGTCCGAAATCGCGGCGCTGAACGGCACGCGCAGCCTCATGGCCGAGGAACTGTCGCTCAACGAACCGCTGGTGGCGACCGGCGACGTGGCCCGGTCCGAAGTCATCCGGATGCGCCGCGGGATGGTCGATGTAAGCGGGCGCATCTCCTCGCTGCGCGCACAATATCTGCAGGATCTGCAGACCGAATTCGCCAGGACCGAGGAGGAGCTGGTTTCCGCCGAGCAGGAGCTGAAATCGCGCGAGGACAGCCTGAAATCGGCGACGCTGATCGCACCGACCGACGGGATCGTGAAGAACGTCAGGCTGACCACGCTGGGCGGCGTGCTGCGCCCGTCCGATGAAGTGCTGCAGATCGTGCCCACCGGCGAAACGCTGGTGATCGAAGCGCAAGTCCCGCCGCGCGACATCGCCTTCGTCAAGATCGGACAGGAAGCAGCGGTGAAATTCGATGCGTACGATTCGTCGATCTACGGGGCCGGGATCGGCCGCGTGACCTATATCAGTCCCGACACGCTGACCGAAGAGCGCGAGAGCGGCAGTTCCACCTATTACCGCGTGACGATAGCGGTCGACATCTCGCAGATGAGGCCCAAAAAGCCGGGCGAACAGATCGCCATCCAGCCGGGCATGACCGCGATTTCCGAGATCAGGACCGGCCAGAACACCGTGTTCCGGTACCTGACCAAGCCGCTGTTCAAAACCGTCTCGCAGTCAATGGGCGAGCGCTGAGCCCCATCACGCAGAACCGGGCCGCCCGGGATTGGCCGGCAGCCCCTGTTCAGTCATATTTCGGTCGGCAAACCGTCATCGTTTCGACGCGCGGCTTAAACGCGGCGGTCACATCGCTCTGAAAGAACGACAGGATCGGAATCGAATTGCGATTCCGCTTGCCAGTTTCCAGGTAGCCCGACCGAACCGGTCGGATTCCATTTCCTCAGGGAGTTAGATGATGGCCTTCATTGCGCGCATTACCGCTGCACGGCAGTTGCACACATTCGATCCGTTCGATGAAACGCAGCCCACCCGGTTCGACTTTTCGTCGTTTGCGGCAACTCCGGCCGGCAGCGCCATCGCCAATGGCCTCGCGGCCACTGCCAACGCCTCGGAAACCGCCCTGCTCGCCCTCGCCCGTGCGGGCGGTTCGATCGCCGCCATTGTCAGTGGCGGTCATGCCAATCCCCGTGCCGGCTGCAACCCGAGCGACCGGCTGGCGCCCGATGCGCCGCTCGCCCTCGATCTTGCCGCCGCGGACGACAACGGCGCCTCGAACAGCGACAACGTGACCTCGCTTACCGGCGCGCTCACCATTTCCGGCCTGGCCGAAGCCAGGAGCACGGTTGAACTCTTTGCCGGCGGTGTAAGCCTGGGCACCACGCTGGTCGCGGCCAACGGCACGTTCTCGCTCGATGTCAGCCTGCCGCAGGGCGAAAACACCATCACCGCAGTCGCAACCGACTGTGCCGGCAACGTCGGCGCGGCTTCGGAAGGCCTGACCATCAACGTCGTTGCAGCCGGCACGCTGGTCAATTCGTCGATCGATGCGGACGGCGGCGTCGTCACGCTCTATTTCAATGCCGCGATCGAAGGCACGCCCGACGCCTCCGCGTTCGCCGTGATGCAGGGCGCCGCAGTCGCCGTCAGCGAGGTGACGGTTGTCGGCAACCGCATCTACCTGCAGCTTGCGACCCCGCTGGCCGAAGCCGGCGCCGTCACCGTCGCATTCGACGGGTCGGGCGTGTTCACCACCGAAGGGGCGCCGACCAGCGCCTTCGCCGCGACCGAGATCACCAACCGCCTCGATCTTGACGAGAGCGGCCTTATCACGTTCACCAACAGCGAGACGGAAACCCTTGCCGGCGGCGCGGAAATCGCGACGTTCGATCCGCTGAGCGGCCGCATTTTCGTGACCGGCAGCGACGGCGTGCAGGTGCTCAAGCTCAATCCCGACCTGTCGATGAGCCTGATCGGCACCATCGCGGTCGGCACCAACCAGATCACCAGCGTGGCCGTGGCCAACGGCATCGTCGCCGTCGCGGTGGTGGCCGATACCAAGACCGACAATGGTTCGGTCTATTTCCTCGATGCCGCTGCCGATATCGGCCCTGGCATGATCCTGGGCAGTGTCGAAGTCGGCGCGCTGCCGGACATGGTCACGTTCACGCCGGACGGCACCAAGGTGCTCGTCGCCAACGAGGCCGAACCGAGCGACGTCGGCACGGTGCCTTACGTGAACCCCGAAGGTTCGGTCAGCGTGATCGATATTTCGGGCGGTATTGGCGCCGCCACGGTGCAGACCGCCGGCTTCGCGGCCTTCAACGATCAGGTCGATGCGCTGAAGGACATGGGCGTTCGCCTCCTGGCCGGCGAGCCCGGCTTCGAGGACTGGACCGTGGCCCAGGATGTCGAGCCGGAGTACATCGCCGTCTCGCCCGACGGCACGACCGCAATGATCACGCTGCAGGAAGCGAACGCGGTTGCGATCCTCGATATCGCCACCGCGACGATCCTCTCGATCGCGCCGCTCGGCCTGAAGAGCTTTGACGGCCTGCTGGCCGATTTCAGCGACCGCGACAGCGGCATTCAGCTCGATACGGACAACCCCGTGTTCGGCATGTTCATGCCGGATTCGATCGGCAGCTTCGCCGGTGCCGATGGCCAGACCTATTATGTCATCGCCAACGAAGGCGACGACCGCGAAGACTTCATCGATCCTTCCGATGCGGAACGCCTCAAGGATCTGACGCTCGACCCGGTGGCCTTCCCCGATGCGGGAACCCTGCA
>VMTF01000179.1 GCA_013791705.1 Sphingomonadales bacterium
ATCCAAGCGTGATTGTCCGTGATCGCGACCGAGGCGAAGCGCGCGGGAGAGCCGGTGGCGCAGACGTCGGTGTAGTTGGTCTGGCGCACGCCGGCGCCTTCGAGCCACATGTCGGCCACCACCTGATTGCTCGTATCCGCGACCGGAATTCCGTAACCTGTCGCGCCTTCATCGTGGATGATCGTCGTGCTCAGGGTTGCCGTCGGCGACCGGTAGGCCAGCGCCATTTCCATCGTCCGCGCAGCGGCCTGCTGGATCCTGATCTGTTGCAGGAACGCCATCCCCACGTCGGCCGCACCGCACACCATCACCACCAGCACCGGGAGGATGATGCTCATTTCGATCACGCTCGTGCCGGTCCGGTCATGCCAGAGCGCCGCGAGCCGGCGGAATGGGGGCGCGCTTCTCATCTCAGTTGACCAGCCGGACCTGCACGCCCGTCATGTCCGGGGGCGGGAAACGGGTGCAGTTGTTGTCGATCGCGCTGTTGCCGGAAAATGAAACCCGGCGCGAGACGAGATAGAAGCAGGTCGTGTTGAACCCGGTCGTGCCGTTGAAGTTCACTTCCTGCGCGGGCATGTAGATCGCGCCTTCCATCACCGAACTGGAATTGCCGTTGATGATGTTGGCGTTGCCCCCCGCATCCGCGGCTCGCCGGTCCTGATAGAACAGAATTCCGGTGTAGGTTCCGCTTGTCGGCGCCTTGAAATCCATTTCAGCGCCACCGTTGATTTTGAGCGTGCCCACCGAATAGGGTGAGCTCGCAACGTTGTTGCTGGTCAGGATGAAAGTCACTCCGTCGCCGCTCACCCGCGCTTGCGCGCCAAGCTTGAAGTCGCCGTCGATGATGTAGGTGCCCGGCCGGAACGTTGCATTGCCCTGGATATCGACGCCGCGATAGCAACCGGGATTGACAACATTGTTGCCGCCGTTGCCGTTGCCGTTGCCGTTGCCATTGCCCGAACCGATGTTGATCTTCGGACTGCACCCGTTGGGCACGACCGGGTCGGCCAGGCCCGCGTAAGGGTCGGGCTGTTTGAGCGAATAGGGCTGCAACAGCGTGCCGGACGCGTAATTGTTGCTGCTCGGGATCGCCCCCACGGCGCCAACCGGCGATGCGGTGATCGTGCTGCTGCCGCCCGCGACGACAGCCGGACTGCCTTGCGAATTGGTATGCATGCCGCAGCCCAGGTTGACGATCGCGCTGCCCTGCATGGTGATCCCGGTAGTCGTCCCCGGTTCAAGCGAACGGACGCAGTAATCGCCGAAATCGACGACCGCACCGGTCGCCTCGGCCGTGATCGTCGGCGTATTGTTCATGAACAAGCTGGAAAACGGCAAACTGCGCGAGGTTGTCAGCACGACCCGGACGGCTCCTGTATCACCCGTATGGGGGCCGGCGGTCGGAGGTGTCTGGACGGTCGGCGTGCCGCTCAGCGTGATGTACGAATAGCGGCCGAACTCCTTGGTCGCGGCGGCATTGGCACTCGCCCCCCCGGCCAGGGCATAGGCCCCGGAAATCGCGCCCGAATCCGCCATGCGCTGCAACTGCCGCTTCCACAGGGTCCACTGCACCGTGTCGGTTGCAAGCCCCGCGCCGCCGATCATCGCGAACAGGGCAAATGCCGACACGACCATCGCATTGGCCGAATTGTCGCGCAGAACGTCCCGAATGCTTCGCCGAAATGCCTGCATGGAACCCTCACAAAAACAACAGAAAAATCCCGTTTGTGAGGTTATGTTTACCGCCCGCCCGGTTTCTGCTTCCTTCGGGAACATGGTTAATTCTGAAGTAAGGTTATCAATTCCTTTACGGTCAAACCCGTGGCTCTGCCGTGTCAGTCGCCGATCCCGGCCGCCGCGAGCAGCGCCTCGGTCGAAGGGTCGAACCGCACGCCGCCCTGTTCGATCTGGTTGGCGATGGCCTTGCCCAGTTCGACGCCGAACTGGTCGAACGGATTGATCCCCAGCAACACCGCGTTGGCAAACGTGCGATGTTCGTGGAACGCGATCAGCGCGCCCAAAGTGGCGGCATCGAGGTCATCGACCAGGATCGTCGCCGAAGGCCGGTCGCCCGGATAGGCCCGCGCCGGATCGTCACTGCCCTTGCCTGCCATCAGCGCCGCCCCTTGCGCGAAGCAGTTCGACAGCAGGATGCGGTGATGCGCCGGATCGAGCGCGTCGCCGGGCTGGATCGCGGCGATGAAGTCGACCGGCACCAGCACCGTGCCCTGATGGAGCAACTGGAACACCGCGTGCTGCGCATCGGTGCCGACCCCGCCCCAGGTGATCGCCGCAGTCGGTCCATCCACCGTCTGCCCGGCGGTGGTGACACGCTTGCCGTTCGATTCCATTTCAAGCTGCTGGAGATAGCTCGGAAACAGCGCGAGCCGTTCGTCATAGGCAAACACGGCCCGCGTCTGGCAGCCGCGCAAGCGCGTGTAATACTGATCGGCAAACGCCGCGCGCAGACACAGGTTGTCCGCCCCGTCGGTGTCGAGGAAGTGCCGGTCGATCGCCGCCGCCCCGTCCAGCATCGCCGCGAACTCGTCCCAACCGAGCGCCAGCGCGACCGGAAAGCCGATCGACGACCACAGCGAATAGCGCCCGCCGACGCTTTCCTGAAACGGCAGCACGCGGGTCTCGTCGATCCCCCATTCGACCGCCCGGTCCGGCGCGGCCGTGAGTGCGACGACCCGGCCATAGGGATCGGCCACGCCGTTCTCGCGCAGCCACGCCAGCGCCGAAGTCGCGTTGGTGAGCGTTTCGATCGTGGTGAAGGTCTTGGAGGCCATCGCGATCAGCGTCGTGGCCGGATCGCACGCGGCAAACGCCTGTTCGAGCGCGCAGCCATCGATGTTCGAAACGACGTGGACATCCACCACCGCTCCATCCCGCGACAAGGCGTCGATTGCCAGCGCAGGCCCGAGTGCGGAGCCGCCGATGCCGATGTGGATCAGGTGCCGCACCTCGCCCAGCGCGCCCTGATGGATCGCCTCGACCAGCATGTGCATCCGCTCGTGCAGCGCGGCCGCCTCCTCCACCGTGGCGTCGTTGCCGACCCCGCGCTGGGCGGTATGCTCGGCCGCGCGCCCCTCGGTCAGGTTGACGGGCTCCCCGGCGAACAGCGCGCGGCGGCGTTCGGCGAAACCGCAAGCGTCGGCCAGCCGCGTGAAGGCTGCGGCCAGCGGGGTGTCGAGATGCGTCTTCGACCAGTCGAACAGGATCGGCCCGCCCGGCAGGTCCAGCCGGGTCGCAAAGGCCTCCAGCCGGCCGGGATCGGCAAACAGCTCGCTCAGCGTCCGCGTGCCGGAAGTTCCGCCGGCGAGCGCACGAAGATCGTCCCAGGCCGCATTTACCGCATCGTTCATCTGCTGCTTCTCCACTCCGGACCGCGCCCTGCACCGGATCCGGCACGCCTATGCCGAATCTCGCAAGATCGAGGCCGCCCCATGGCTGGCCGATCTGCGCCCGGCGGGCAAGGCGGGAGTGTCCCGGGGCAACCGATTGGCGCGCCGCCAACCTGCCGTTGCCGCGAATTGCCAGCCTGCCTGTCCCGCGAATTGAACGCCGCCGAGGCCGCGAGCCCTTTCCTCGGCCGCGCCGCTCGATTATGCGGGCCGATAAGGGCGCGCCCCTGCCCCGACCGGAGCCTGAATCAAACGATGACCGATCCCCTCCCCTCCGTGGCGGCCGATGGCGCGGCAGAGCCCGCGCCCATCCAGAGCGCCGCCACGAAGCGCGAGAAGAAGGAAGAGAATTTCTTCGTCTTCCTGTTCAAGCTCGTGGTGATCGTGCTGTGCTTCCGCAGCTTTGTCTTCGCGCCGTTCAACATTCCGAGCGAATCCATGCTGCCCCGGCTGGAAACCGGCGATTACCTGCTCGCCGCCAAGTGGCCCTACGGCTATTCGCGCCATTCGCTGCCGCTGTCGGTCCCGCTGATTCCGGGCCGCATCATGCCCCACCAGCCCGAGCGCGGCGATGTCGCGATCTTCAAGGCCCCGCCGCTTAACGACACCGACTACATCAAGCGCGTGATCGGCCTGCCCGGCGATCAGGTGCAGATGATCGGCGGCACGCTCTATCTCAATGGCGTGGCCGTGCCCAAGGTGCGGGTGGCCGATGCGGTGATTCCGGTTTCGGGCAACACCCAATGCTACCTGCCGGTCTACGAGGTGCAGGACGCCGATGGCAGTCGCGCGTGCACTTATCCGCGCTTCCGCGAAACCCTGCCCGCAAGCCAGGGCCGCCCCGGCAAAAGCTACTACGTGCTCGATCTCGGCACGACCCCGCAGGACGATACCGCGCCGTTTCTGGTCCCCGAAGGCTCGCTGTTCATGATGGGCGACAACCGCGACAACTCGATGGACAGCCGCTTCCCGGCCGTTCCGGGCGCCGGGATCGGGATCGTCCCGCAAGCGAACCTGGTCGGCCGCGCCACGGTGGTCATGTTCTCGACCGATGGCTCCGCGAGCTGGATCAAGCCGTGGACCTGGTTCACCGCCACGCGCTGGAGCCGGATCGGAGGCACCTTCTGAGCGTGACCCAAAACCCTGCCCCGGCGCTTTCGGACCCTGCCCGCGCGTTCCTCGAAAACCTGATCGGCGCGCCGCTTCGCGATGCGCCGCTCTGGCTGGAGGCGCTCACCCACGGCAGCACGGGCGAGCCGCGCAACTACGAGCGGCTCGAATTCCTCGGTGACCGGGTGCTCGGCCTGGTCATTGCCGAATGGCTCCACGAACGCGGGACCGACAACGAGGGCAAGCTCTCGCAGCGCCTCAATGCCTTGGTCAGCCGCGATACCAACGCGTCGGTCGCCCGCTCGATCGGGCTGGGGCCGCACATGCGGCTCGGCAAGCAGGCCCGCGATGATGGCGGCACGGACAGCGACAATATTCTCGGCGACGTGATGGAAGCCGTGCTCGGCGCCAGCTTCATGACCCGCGGGTTCGAGCCGACCCGCGCGCTGGTCCGGCGGCTCTGGGCCGATGCGGTGGAAGGCCGGGTCGGGCAGCAGAAGCACCCCAAGTCCGCGCTGCAGGAATGGGCGGCGGGCAACCGGCGCAAGACGCCGGAATACCGGGTGGTGGAACGCTCCGGCCCCGATCACGCGGCCCATTTCACGGTGTCCGTCGCGATCAACGGCGTGGGCGCGGTCGAAGCCAGCGGTTCCAGCAAGCAGGAGGCCGAAACCGCCGCTGCGGCCGAATTCCTCCGCAGGTTCGGCTGATGCCGGCCGCGTCAGGGCTTGCACACCCGCGCCGACGCGCGCAGGGCGCCCGCATGTCCTACCCCATGCTAACACCCCCGCTCAGGCTGAGCCTGTCGAAGCCGCCGCACAATTCCCGCCCCAGGGATTCCCGCCCATGACTGAACATTGCGGTCTGGTCGCCGTGCTCGGCGCGCCCAACGCGTGCAAATCGACGCTGGTCAACGCGCTGGTCGGGCAGAAAGTCGCGATTGTCTCGGCCAAGGCGCAGACCACCCGCGCGCGGCTGATGGGCATCGCGCTCGAAACGCTCGGAGACAACAAGGTCCAGATCATCCTGGCCGATACCCCCGGCATCTTCGAGCCCAGACGCCGGCTTGACCGGGCGATGGTCAGCGCGGCCTGGGAAGGCGCGCAGGAGGCCGATGCGATCCTGCTGGTGGTCGATGGCCGCAAGAAGAAGCGCGACTATCTCGCGGATATCCTCGCCAGCCTCAAGGACCGGCCGGAGCGCAAGATCCTGGTGCTCAACAAGGTCGATTCCACCGCCAAGGAACCGCTGCTGATCGCCGCGCAGGAATTGACCGAGGCGGCCGGGTTCGACGAAGTGTTCTTCGTCTCCGCGCTGACCGGCGACGGGGTGCCCGAACTCAAGGCCCGGCTCGCCGCGCTGATGCCCGAATCACCCTGGCACTACCCGGAAGATCAGGTCTCCGATGCCAGCGAGCGCCTGCTCGCCTGCGAGATCACCCGCGAACAGCTCTATCGCCAGCTCCACGACGAGCTGCCCTATGACAGCGCCGTGCGGCCCGAAAGCTACACTCCGCGCAAGGACGGTTCGGTGGAAATCCACCAGCAGATCGTCATCGCGCGTGACAGCCAGAAGGGCATCGTGCTCGGCAAGGGCGGCTCCAAGCTCAAGGCGATCGGCGAAGCCGCGCGCAAGGAACTCGCGGCGATCCTCGGACAAAAGGTCCACCTGTTCCTGCATGTCCGGGTCGAGGAAAACTGGGCCGACAGCAACAAGGAAATCTACGAGGAAATCGGGCTGGACTGGGTGAAGTAGCCGCCGGCCCGCCGCTTCCGCCGCGCGTTCAGCCGCATCCGGCGCGGAGTTTGTTGCTTCCGCGCGCGGTCAAAGCGCCTCGTGGCCACGCTCGTTGGTGCGGATGCGGACTGCCTGGCCCAGTTCGAACACGAAGATCTTGCCGTCGCCAATGGTCTTGACGCCGGCGACACGCTGGATCGTCTCGACGATATCGGTCGCCATCGCGTCGGTCGTGGCGATCTCGACCTTCACCTTGGGCAACAGATTGATCTCGTATTCTGCCCCCCGGTAAATCTCGGTATGGCCCTTCTGCCGGCCGCAGCCCTTGACGTCGGTGACGTTCAGTCCGGCAATCCCCAACGCGCTCAGGGCATCGTACACCTCATCGAGTTTGTGAGGTTTGATTATGGCGATTATCAGTTTCATGCCTGCCCCTCCTTGCTGTGCAAGACCAGCATCGGAATGCCAAACCAAGCACACGACGTGCCAACAGCTTCTTGTACCAGAAGAGTCGCCGCGCAGCGTGGATATTCGCCACAAGCAATCAATTTTGCCGCCAAATTAATGGGCACGTGCCCATTAATCCAGCAGTCAATGCTACACGCAACCGAGCGTTTTTCCAGCCATGAACAACGGCCGGACGGGAAGCGGCCCCCTAGCGCAACTTGGCGATCGTCAACCCGTCGGCCTTGGCGCGATCCTTGGTGGATTCCTCGCTGCGGTTCAGGGCCTTGGCGATTTCCCTGAGGCCCTTGCCCTTCCCGGCCAGGGTGTGCAGCTTCTGCACTTCCTCAGGCTTCCACGGCTGGCGGTGGCGCTCGAACTTTTCGCTCATTCCGCGTCCGCCTGCTTCGCGGCAGGCTTCTTCGCCGCCGGTTTTTTGGCGGCGGGGTTCTTGGCCCCATCCTTCGCAGCAGCCTTCTTCGCCGGCGCCTTCTTGGCCGCAGCCTTCTTCGCGGGTGCCTTGCGGCCGCCCTTCTTGGCCGGACCCTTCGCGGCCTTCTCGGTAATCAGCACGACCGCTTCGTCGGCCGTCAGCGCCTCGGGCTGCTTGTCGCGCGGCAGCGTCGCATTGGTGGTCCCGTCGGTCACATAGGGGCCATAGCGTCCCGCCATCAGCTTCATCTCGCCGCCCGAAACGGGATGCGGCCCGAAGGTCTTGAGCGGTTCGGCCGCCGCGCGGTTGCCGCGCGTGCCCGCGTTCGCCGCCGCTTCGGCCAGCTTGACAACGGCCGCGTTCATGCCGGTTTCAAACACTTCGGCAGTGGCCTTGAGGCGCGCATACTTGCCGTCATGCACCAGATACGGCCCATAACGGCCGATGCTGGCGCTGATCATGTTGCCGGTTTCCGGGTGCGGGCCAACCTCGCGCGGGAGCGAGAGCAGCATGAGCGCCCATTCGAGCGTAAGTTCGCCTTCGGATGCTGCCAGCACGTCCTTGGGGATCGAGGAGCGCTTGGCTTCCTTGCCCTCGCCCAACTGGATGTAAGGCCCGAACCGGCCGACCCGGCGTGCGACTTCGAGGCCGCTGACCGGGTCCGTGCCCAGCACGCCGTCCTCGCCCCCGTCGGCATCGCCGCCCGGCTGGGCGAACTTGCGGGTAAACTTGCAATCCGGATAATTCGAACAGGCCACGAACGCGCCATAGCGCCCGCCGCGCAGCGACAGCCGCCCCGCTTCGCACTTCGGGCAGCGGCGTGGGTCGGTCCCATCCTCCTTGGGCGGAAACAGGTAGTCCGACAGGAACTCGTCGAGCGCCTCGGTCACCTCGCTCGGCTTGCGCTCCATCACCTCGTCGGACTTGGGCTTGAAGTCGCGCCAGAACTCTGCGAGCACATCCTTCCACACGGCGCGGCCGCCGGAGACGTCGTCAAGCTCGTCCTCCATGCCGGCGGTGAAGTCGTACGCCACGTAGCGTTCGAAAAACCGTTCCAGAAATGCCGTGAGCAACCGCCCGGATTCTTCTGCGAAGAAACGGTTTTTCTCCATCCGCACATAGCTGCGGTCCTTCAGCACCTGCAGTGTCGCCGCATAAGTGGAAGGGCGGCCGATGCCGAGTTCCTCGAGCCGCTTCACCAGCGAGGCTTCCGAAAAGCGCGGCGGCGGCTGGGTAAAGTGCTGGGCCGCGTCCACGCCCTTCTTCGCCGGGGTATCGCCGCTGTTCAGTGCGGGCAGCAGCGCGGAATCCTCGTCGTCGTCCGCCTTCTGGTCGCGCCCTTCCTCATAAACCGCGAGGAACCCCGGAAACTTCACCACCTGCCCGGTCGCGCGCAGTTCGTGCTTGCCGGTGCCTTCGCGCAAGGTCACGGTCGTGCGCTCGATATTGGCCGAGGCCATCTGGCTCGCCATCGCCCGCTTGTAGACCAGGTCGTAAAGCCGCGCCTCGTCGCCCGAACCGTGGCGATCCTTGCCGAAATCCGTAGGCCGGATCGCTTCATGGGCTTCCTGAGCATTCTTGGCCTGGGTCTCGTAATGACGCGGTTTTTCCGGAAGATAATGCCCCGAATAACGGTCGCTGATCGCCGCCCGCGCGGCACTGATCGCGGAAGGGTCCATCTGCACGCCGTCGGTCCGCATGTAGGTGATCGCGCCCGCTTCATAAAGCGTCTGCGCCACCCGCATCGTGTGGCTGGCCGAAAAGCCGAGCTTGCGCGCGGCTTCCTGCTGCAACGTCGAGGTGGTGAACGGCGGATAGGGATTGCGCCGGGTCGGCTTGGTTTCCACCTCCTCGACCCGGAACGTCGCCTGTTCGACCAGCGCCTTGGCGCGTTCGGCCGTGCCCGCATCGCCAATGCTCAGGCGTTCGAGCTTTTCGCCCTCGAAGCGCACCAGCCGCGCCGGAAACTCGGTCCCGCCCTGCTCCAGCCGGGCGATCACCGACCAGTATTCCTGCGGGCGAAACACCTCGATCTCGCGCTCGCGCTGGACGATCAGCCGCAACGCGACCGACTGGACGCGGCCCGCGCTCTTGGCGCCGGGCAGCTTGCGCCACAGTACCGGCGAAAGCGTGAAGCCGAACAGGTAATCGAGCGCGCGGCGGGCAAGGTAGGCGTCGATCAGATCCTGATCGAGTTCGCGCGGATGGCGCATCGCCTCGGTCACGGTCGCCTTGGTGATCGCGTTGAAGGTGACCCGCTCCACCTCCTTGGGCAGTGCCTTGCGCTTGGCCAGCAGTTCGCGCACGTGCCACGAAATCGCCTCGCCCTCGCGGTCAGGGTCGGTCGCGAGGATCAGACGATCGGCCTGCTTGGCCGCATCGACGATCGCCTTCACCCGGCTTGCCTTGTCGCCATAGAGCTCCCAGTCCATCGCGAACTCCTCGTCCGGGCGGACCGAGCCGTCCTTGGGCGGCAGATCGCGGACGTGACCATAGGACGCGAGAACCTTGTAGTCCTTGCCGAGATAGTTCTCGATTGTCTTGGCCTTGGCGGGCGACTCGACGATAACCAGTTGCATGGTGAGGGCTTGCATTCCTTACGTGTGTGTACACGCGCGATGGTGGGTAAGGGTTGGGGCGATAGTCAAGCGATGAGCGAAACCCGCCCGCCCGCATGGCGCACCAGCCGGCCCGCCAGTTCGAGTTCGAGCAGCGCGAGTTGCACCGCCGCCGGAGTTTGGGCCGACTGGCGGATCAGTTCGTCCACGCCCACCGGCGCGGTGGTGATCAGCGCGGCCAGGTCCGCCGGTTCGTCAGCGGATACATCGGCCGCTTCCGCGCCAAACCCGGCATCCTCAGCACCGGCGCCGCCGTAATCGGCTGCGGTTTCGCGGAACGTCGAACGCGGCGCTCCGCCAAACCCTTCGAGCAGTTCGATCACGTCCTCCGGCCGCTGCACCAGGATCGCCCCGTCGCGAATTAGCTGATTGCAGCCGTGGGCGCGCGAATCGAGCGGCGAGCCGGGGATCGCCATGATCTCGCGCCCCATCTCGCCCGCCAGCCGCGCGGTGATCAGCGAGCCGGATTTGGGCGCGGCCTCCACCACCAGCGTGCCCGCCGCGATCCCGGCGATGATCCGGTTGCGCGAGGGAAAGTGGCGGGCAAGCGGCTCGGTCCCCACCGGCTGTTCGGCCAGCAGCAGCCCCTGCGTGGCGATCTGCTGCTGCAAGGCGGCGTGTTCGGGCGGATACGTCACATCGATCCCGCTGGCGATCACGCCGATCGTTCCCCCGCCCTGCCCCGCGCCAGTCAGCGCGCCCGCGTGGGCCGCACCGTCGATCCCGCGCGCCAGCCCCGAAACGACCGCATAGCCGGCCTCGGCCAGCGCCGCCGCGAACGTTCGCGCGAGCCGGACCGCCGCCGCCGAGGCATTGCGCGCACCGACTATCGCCACCGCCGGGCGCCGCGCCAGCGCCGCATCGCCCAGCGCGGTCAGGATCGGCGGCGCGCCTTCGGCCTGCGCCAGCAGCGGCGGATAGTCGGGCGAATCGTGAAACAGGTAGCGCGCGCCGGTCCGGCGCACCGCGGCAATTTCCGCCTCGATCCGCGCTTCGGGTACCGGGCGGTACGCCGCCCCGCCGCGCCCCACCAGATCGGGCAGCGCCGCGAGCGCGGCCGAGGCCGTGCCGAACCGGCGGAGCAACTGGCCATAGCTCACCGGGCCGATGTTGGGCGAGCGCAGCAGCCGGATGCGGGCAAACGCCTCGTCCTGCGACAGCCCGGCCATGCCCGTGTCACTCACGCCTGCGGGCCTGCCTTCTTCTGGCCGATCTTCGGCTCGGTTCCGGCGCGCAAGCGGGCGATGTTGGCCCGGTGCAGCCACAGCACCAGCGCGCAGAGCACCGCAAGCGTCGGCGCATAGCCCGGATAGCCCAGCAGCAACGCGGCAAACGGCGCCGCCACCGCCGCGCACATCCCGCCCAGCGAGGATACCCGGGTCAAGGCCAGCGTCCCGAGCCAGACCGCCGCATAGGCCAGCCCGATCGGCCAGCCGAGCCCGAGCGCGACGCCCATCAGGGTCGCCACGCCTTTTCCGCCCCGAAATCGCAGCCAGACGGGAAAGCAGTGCCCGATCACCGCGCCGAACCCGCCGAGCGCGGCAAAGCCGCCCGGCAGTTCCCGCGCCAGCCAGACCGCCGCGAAGCCCTTGCCCAGATCGAGCAGCAGCGTCGCGATCGCCAGCCCCTTGCGCCCGGTGCGCAGCACGTTGGTGGCGCCGATGTTGCCCGAGCCGATCGCCCGCAGATCGCCCGCGCCGCTCAGCCGCGTCAGGATCAGGCCAAACGGGATCGAACCCAGCAGGTAGCCCGCCACCAGTGTCTGGATCATCAATCCGGCAATCACCGCAAACTCTCCGCCTTGGCCGGTCCGGACGTCACATATCCCCGGCCTTCGCTGTTCCCCTTATCGCCAGTCCTTGCATTCGCGCAGAGAAAAAATAGGGATACGGCCGATATGGCCCAGCTTCCCGGACAACATGGAAATGGCCCGCCGGGCGAACCGGGCCGGCCGGACGCCCCGGCCGTCACTCCAGGTCCGTCCGGACCGGCGGTCGATCCGGCGGCTCCGCTGCTGCTGTTCGATTCGGGCGTGGGCGGCCTCTCGGTCCTCGCCGAAGTGCGCAAGCTGCTGCCCGATGCCCCCGTGATCTACGCGGCCGACAATGCCGGGCTGCCCTATGGCAACAAGACCGAGGCGGAAGTTGCCGCGCGCGTGCTGGGCCTGCTCGGCCGCTTGACCGAGCGGTTCCACCCCCGGCTGGTCTGCATCGCCTGCAACACCGCATCGACCATTGCCCTGGCCTCGGTGCGCGAGGTGCTCGAAGTGCCGATCGTCGGGACGGTCCCCGCGATCAAGCCCGCCGCAGCCCTGACGCGGACCGGCGTGATCGGCCTGCTCGGCACCGAAGCGACGATCCGCCAGGCCTATGTCGACCGGCTGGAGCAGCAGTTCGCCGCCGGCAAACTGCTGCTGCGCCATGGCGCGCCCGAACTCGTCACGGCGGCGGAAGCCAAACTGCGCGGGCAGCCGGTCGACCCGGCCGTCTATGCCCGCGCGGCAGCGGGACTGCGCGATCAACCCGGCGGTGAACGGATCGACACCGTGGTGCTCGCCTGTACGCATTTTCCGCTGGTCGAAGCCGAACTGGCCGCGGCGTGCGGGCCACCCACCTTTGAAGCACCCGTGCGGTTCGTCCACGGAGCCCACGGCATTGCCCGGCGGATCGCGTTCCTGACC
>VMTF01000040.1 GCA_013791705.1 Sphingomonadales bacterium
CGTATTTCACCAGCAGCGGGGCCGGACGATACTTGCTGTCACCGGTGGTGTTGTAAAGCACGCGGATGATGTCGAGGCAGGTGTCGAGTCCGACGAAATCGGTCAGTTCGAGCGGGCCCATCGGGTGATTGAGGCCGAGTCGGCAGCCCTTGTCGATATCATCCGCGTGCTTTACAACACCACCGGTGACAGCAAGTATCGTCCGGCCCCGCTGCTGGTGAAATACGTCGAAGCCGGCTGGCTCGGCCGCAAGACCGGGCGCGGCTTCTACGATTACTCAGGCGAAACCCCGGTCCCCACGCGCTGAGCGACTTGCCGGCGACCGGCGAGTTTCCCGCCGAATTCAGACCCTGATTATTCGGGCGGCGTTTCCGGCTCGTCCGGCACCAGAACGCCCTCCTGCATCGGCGCTGGCTCCACGCCGTCGTCAACCTCCTCCGCAGACCAGCCCGGGGGCGCGGGAGTAGGGCTGGGGCTGGCCTTCGGTAAGGGTGCCTCGTCCGACTGGTGGCGCGGCGCGTAGCCGGCGGCATCCGCCGCAACGACAGCTTCGCCGCCAACGCCGCCCTGATCGGTGAACCACAGCGCCAACAGCACCAGCGCCCCGGCCCCCATTGCGGTCTTGCGGGCGTCGGAAAGCAATCCGGCCATGTCAGTTGGCCGCCTTGACGGGCAGGTTCACGGTCCAGGGATTGGCTACTTCCTTCGCCTGCGCGGAACCGCCAAGGGCGACCCAGCGATGGGCAAGGATTCTGGTGTGGCACGGGCCGAACATGGCGCCTGATTAGCGCACCACAGTTAACGAAGCCCCAATTCCGCGCGGCGAGATTCCCGCCCTCAAGCCTCCCGCTTCAAGGCATAGAGCAAATCCAGCGCCTCTCGCGGCGATAGCGCATCGACGTCGAGCGCCTGCAAGCGCTCGCGCAGATCGTCGGCTTTTTCAGCTTCGGCCGAATCGCCGGCGGAGAGCGCGGCCGCGAACAGCGGCAGGTCGCCAAGCCCGGCGGCAAGGCCTCCGGTTTCGGCCCGGCCCTTTTCAAGCCGATCGAGCACCGCGCGCGCGCGCGCGATCACCGGCGCGGGCACGCCCGCCAGCCGGGCCACGGCCAGGCCATAGGACCGGTCCGCCGGGCCTTCCGCCACCTCGTGCAGCAACACGAGATCACCCTTCCACTCGCGCGCCCGCACATGATGAAGCGTCAGCGCCTCGCAGCTATCCGCCAGGCGCGACAGTTCATGGTAATGGGTCGCGAACAGGCAGCGGCAACGGTTCGCGCCATGGACCGCTTCGGCCACCGCCCATGCCAGCGCCAGGCCGTCGTACGTCGAAGTGCCGCGCCCCACTTCGTCGAGGATCACGAAGCTCCGCTCGCCAGCCTGGGCAAGGATTGCCGCCGTCTCGACCATTTCGACCATGAACGTCGAACGCCCCCGCGCCAGATTGTCCGATGCGCCGACGCGGCTGAACAGACGGTCGACCAGCCCGACCCGCGCGGCGTCGGCGGGCACGAACGATCCTGCCTGCGCCAGCAGCACGATCAGCGCGTTCTGCCGCAGAAAGGTGGATTTGCCGCCCATGTTCGGCCCGCCGATCAGCCACAGCCGGTCGTTGGGCGAAAGCGTGCAGTCGTTGGCGACAAACCGTTCGCCGCCGCCCTTGCGCGAGGCTTCCGCCAGCGCGGCCTCAACCACCGGGTGGCGCCCGCCCGTCACCTCAAGGCGGACTTCGGCGAGGATTTCCGGGCGGCACCAGCCGCCCTCCGCCGCCCGTTCGGCCAGACCCGCCGCCACGTCGACCCGCGCCAGTGCCGCCGCCGTCTCGGCAATCGCCTGCCGGTCGCGCACCGCCGCCGCGACCAGTTCCTCGAAATGGGCTTCCTCGGCAGCGAGGGAATGACCGCCCGCTTCCCCGATCCGGCTCGCTTCCTCGTGCAGTGCCAGCGCGTTGAACCGCACCGCCCCGGCCATCGTCTGGCGATGGGTGAAGCCACTGTCCGGCGCCATCAGCCGATCGGCATGTCTGGCCGGCACCTCGATGAAATAGCCCAGCACCCCGTTGTGGCGGATCTTGAGCGCCGGAACGCCGGTTTCATCGCGGTATTTCGCCTCCAGCGCCGCGATCGCCCGGCGGGCGTTTCCCGCCGTTTCGCGCAACGCATCGAGCGCGTGATCGTAGCCTGCCGCAATGAACCCGCCCTGCGCTCGCTCGGTCGGCGGGCTCGGCACCAGCGCGCGGCCATAGAGATCGACCAGCGCGCCATGGCCGCCCAGCGCAGGCAGCAGGGCATCGAGCAAGGCCGGGCGATCCGGCCGGCGCAACAGATGGTCGCGCACCCGGCGGGCCTCCGCCAGGCCGTCGCGCAACTGGCCCAGGTCACGCGGGCTGCCGCGCCCGGCCACCACCCGCCCGAGCGCGCGGCCGAGATCGGGCAAGGCGCGCAACACCGCGCGCAAGTCACCGCGCAGCAGCGAATCCTCGTGCAGCCACTGCACCAGTTCCAGCCGCGCGCCGATTGCCGCCGCGTCGTTCAGCGGCGCGGCCAGATCCTCGGCGAGCTGCCGGGCGCCGGCCCCGGTCACGCAGCGGTCAACCGCTTCGAGCAGACTGCCCTTGCGCCCGCCGCCGCTCGCTTCGAGAATTTCGAGGCTGGTCCGGGTCGCCTCGTCCATCGCCAGCGTCGCGTCCACCGCGCGCGCCACCGGCGGCAGCAGCAGCGGCAATTTTCCCCGTCCGGCGTGATCGAGATAGGAAACCAGCCCGCCGGCAGCCGCCAGCATCGCCCGGCTGAACGCGCCGAACCCGTCGAGCGTTGCCACGCCGTGGATCGCGCAGAGCCGCGCCGCGCCGCTTTCGCTCTGGAAATCGCGCGGCGGCCGGGCAATCGCTTCGGGCGGAGTACCTTCCCACCCCTCGGGCGCGACCAGCTCGCTCGCGCCCAGCCGGGCCAGCGCCGCACCGGTCCGTTCGGGGAGGCACTCCTCCAGTTCCATCCGCCCGGTCGAGATGTCGCAGGCGGCAATCCCCACCATCCCGCGCACTTCGCAGACCGCCGCCAGCACGTTGGCCCGGCGCGGTTCGAGCAGCGCCTCCTCGGTCAGCGTGCCGGCCGTCACGAACCGGACGATCGCGCGCGCGACCAGCGCCTTGGAGCCGCCGCGCACTTTCGCTTCCTGCGGGGTCTCGACCTGCTCGGCAATTGCCACCCGGCACCCGCCCTTGATCAGCCGGGCCAGATAGCTCTCCGCCGCATGGACCGGCACCCCGCACATCGGGATCGGCTCGCCAAGGTGCTCGCCCCGGCTGGTCAGCGCGATATCGAGCACTTGCGCGGCAATTCGCGCATCGTCGAAGAACAGCTCGAAGAAATCGCCCATCCGGTAGAACAGCAGGCAATCCCCGGCCTCGGCCTTGAGCGCAAGGTATTGCACCATCATCGGAGTGGTGCCTGCGGAAGCGGGAGCATGCATCCCGGTGGCTTACTCTCCGCAATTGCGATTCGAAAACGTTTGGCGCGCAGCTTTCCCCTATCGTGTCGCTCACAACCGCGTTAGGGCGCCGAATGAGGCCATCCGGGCATGGGCGACAGGGAGACCATCGTGTCTGAAGAAAGCAACGTTCGTTTCACCGAGCGCGAGGCGCTGTTCTATCACAAGACGATTCGCCCCGGCAAAATCGAGATCATCGCGTCGAAGCCGATGGCCACGCAGCGCGATCTCAGTCTCGCCTATTCACCCGGCGTGGCCGTTCCGGTTCAGGCAATCGCCGACGATCCGGCCACGGCCTATGATTATACCGCCAAGGGCAACCTCGTCGCGGTCATCTCGAACGGCACCGCGATCCTGGGGATGGGCAATCTCGGCGCACTTGCGTCCAAGCCGGTGATGGAAGGCAAGGCCGTCCTGTTCAAGCGCTTCGCCGACGTCGATTCGATCGACATCGAGCTGGCTTCCGAAGATCCCGATGCGATCATCGAGGCGGTCGCGCTGATGGAGCCGAGCTTCGGCGGCATCAATCTCGAAGATATCAAGGCGCCCGAATGCTTCATTATCGAGCAGGCGCTGAAGGAACGCCTCAAGATCCCGGTCATGCACGATGACCAGCACGGCGCCGCGATCATCTCCGCCGCCGGCCTGCTCAACGCCTGCTTCCTGACCGGTCGCAAGCTCGAAGACGTCAAGGTCGTCGTCAACGGCGCCGGCGCGGCGGCAATCGCCTGCACCTCGCTGATCAAGTCGATGGGCGTTCGCCATGAAAACGTGATCATGTGCGACACCAAGGGCGTGATCTACCGCGGCCGCGGCAACGTCGATCAGTTCAAGTCCGCCCATGCGATCGATACCGACAAGCGCACCCTGGCCGAAGCGATGGTCGGCGCGGATATCTTCCTCGGCCTCTCGGTCAAGGGCGCGGTCTCGCAGGACATGGTCAAGTCGATGGCCAAGCAGCCGATCATCTTCGCGATGGCCAATCCCGATCCCGAAATCACCCCGCCCGATGTCAAGGCGGTCCGCGCCGATGCGATCATCGCCACCGGCCGGTCGGACTATCCGAACCAGGTCAACAACGTACTGGGCTTTCCGTTCATCTTCCGCGGCGCGCTCGACGTGCGGGCGACCGCAATCAACGAAGAGATGAAGATCGCCGCCGCCGAGGCAATCGCCGAACTGGCGCGCGAACAGGTGCCCGAGGAAGTCGCCGCCGCCTATGGCCAGAACCACCAGTTCGGGCTGGACTACATCATCCCCGCGCCGTTCGATCCGCGCCTGATGGAAGTCGTGTCCTCGGCCGTGGCCAAGGCGGCGATGGAAACCGCCGTCGCCCAGAAGCCGATCGAGGACTTCGACGAGTATCGCCACAGTCTGAAGGCGCGCCTCAACCCGACGACGTCGGTGTTGACCAACGTCTATGCGCAAGTGAAGCAAAACCCGAAGCGCGTCATCTTCGCCGAGGCGGAAAACGAAGTCGTGTTGCGCGCCGCGATCCAGTTCCGCGATTTCGGCTATGGCACCCCGGTGCTGGTCGGCCGCACGCAAGCGGTGCTCGACAAACTGACCGAACTCGGCGTGGGCGAGCCGGAAAGCTACGAGATTCACAATTCGCTCACCTCGCCGCTGGTCGGCGAGATGGTCGGCTATCTCTACGAGCGGATGCAGCGGCGCGGCTTCCTTGAGCGGGACGTGCGGCGCATGGTCAATCAGGACCGCAACGTGTTTGCCTCGCTGCTCGTCGCGCTGGGCCACGGCGATGCCCTGATCTCGGGCATGACCCGCACCTTCTCGCAAACGATGAAGGAAGTGCGCCAGGTGCTTGATCCCAAGCCCGGGCATACCCCGTTCGGCGTCCACCTGATGGTCGCGAAGAACTACACGGTGTTCCTCGCCGATACGACCGTGAATGAACGCCCGACCGCCGAGGAACTTGCCCATATCGCGGTCGAGACCGCTGCCGTCGCCCGCCGCATGGGCCACGAACCTCGCGTAGCGTTCCTGTCGTTCTCCACCTTCGGCAACCCCGCCGGCAAGTGGCTCGAACCGATTCGCGGCGCCGTCGCCATCCTCGACGAGATGAAGCCGCATTTCGAATATGAGGGCGAGCTCGCACCCGATGCCGCGCTGAACCCCAAAGTCATGGCGAACTACCCGTTCAGCCGCCTGTCCGCCCCGGCCAACGTGCTGGTCATGCCGGGCCTGCAATCGGCCAACATCTCGGCCAAGCTGCTGCGCGAACTGGCCGGCAATGCCGTGATCGGCCCGATGCTGATCGGCATGGAAAAGCCGGTCCAGATCGCCCCGATGACCGCGCTTGCGCCCGATATCCTGACGCTCGCGGTGCTGGCTGCGGGCGGCATCGTCGGCTGAGGATCAGATTACCGGGCGGGGGGGGGGGGGGGCGGCGGGGCCGCGCCGGGGCGGCCGCCCCCTGCGCGCCGGGCGGGCGGCGACCCCCCCCCCCGGCCGGCCCCCCCCC
>VMTF01000028.1 GCA_013791705.1 Sphingomonadales bacterium
AAGGCGCCGTCGATCAGCAGTTCCTCGCCGGTAATATAGCCGGCCCGGTCGCTGGCCAGGAAGACGGCGGCATCGGCGATGTCTTCCGGCGTGCCGACGCGCCGCATCGGTACCGCCGCGATGCGGCGCTTGGTGATTTCGGGATCGGCATAGATGGCTTCCGACATTGGCGTGCGGATCATTGCCGGGCAGACCAGATTGCTGCGCACGCCATATTCGCCCCATTCAGTCGCGAGGCCGCGTGACAGCATCGACACCCCGGCCTTGCTGACGCTGTAGGCCCCGCTGAAGCCTTGCGGCACCTGGCCGGCGCTCGAGCCGATGTGGACGATGCTGCCGCGCCCTTTCTCGCGCATGTTGCGCCCGAAGGCCTGCGCGCACAGGAAATATCCGGTCAGGTTGATCGAAAGCAGGGTATTCCAGTCCGCCAGGCTGAGGTCGGCCAGCGCGCCGGCGCGCAGAATACCGGCATTGTTGACGAGAATATCCGCGCCGCCGAACGCCTCGCCGACGGCCGCTTCGGCCGCCTCGACCGAGGCCTGGTCCGCGACATTGCAATCGCGGGCGATGACATCGGCGCCAGCGGCCCGCAATTCGTCCGCCAGGGCCTGCAAGCGCACCGCATCGAGATCGAGCAGCATCAGCCGGGTGCCCGCCGCAGCAAAGGCGCGGGCAAGAGCATTGCCGATCCCGCCGCCCGCGCCGGTGATCACACAGGAGCGCCCGGCCAGATCGAGCCAGTTCATCGGTTCTGCCATCAGTTCAGGATCCTCAAACTTGCGAAAGGCGTCTTGCGGTGCGCCAGGTCGCCTGCCGTGGCCCGGTCACAATGCAGACAAGAGAACAGGAGGGAACGACAGGGCCTTGGCAATCTCGATCCCGCAGCGAATGCCACGCCTTAGAATCGTTTGGCGCGGATAGGCAAGGGCGGTTCCGCTGCTGCCGCCCCCGCTCAGCCCGCCGAGCGCTTGCCCAGGAAGTGGCTCAGCGGGTTCTTGCCCCGATAGCTGGCCTTGGCCGGATTCATCGCCTCGTAAACCACGGCATTTTCCAGCACGCGCTGGACGTAGTTGCGGGTCTCGGTGATCGGGATACGCTCCAGCCAATCGATCCAGTCGACCGAACCGGTGCGGGGATCGCCGTTGGCGCGCACCCACTTGTTCACGTTGCCGGGGCCGGCATTGTAGGCCGCTACGGCAAGCGGATAACTGCCGCCATAATAGGTCATCATGCGGCCGAAGTATCCGTCGCCCAGCCGCACGTTGTAGCCCGGATCGTTCATCAGCGCCGATGCATCGTAAGCGAGACCGACCTTGCCGGCCTGTTCCGCCGCAGTGCGCGGCATCAGTTGCATCAGGCCGCGCGCGCCGGCGTGGCTCACCGCGTTCTGGGCAAACTGGCTTTCCTGCCGGCTGATCGCGTGGACCATGGTCCAGTCGGTGCCCGGCGGCGTGGGCATCAGCGGAAAGGCGACATGCTGAAAGTCCTTGATGCCTTCGATCCCGGCGGCTTGCCCGAGGATCACGCCAAGGTCGCGCCGCCCCAGTTCGCGGGCGAGATCGGCGACGATCTGGTGATCGGCCGGGGTCTCCGCCTGCCGGGCGATTTCGCGGAAGAAGCGCACTGCAGTGGGCCAATCGCTTTCGCGCGCCACTTCGCGCACCGCGCCGACGATCGGCCGCGCGAGGAATGCCTGCCGTTCGGCCGGCGTGGGAGCCACGCTGGGAATCTTGGCGAATTCGGGAATTGGCCGTCCGAGCCGTTCAAGTGCGAGCTGGCCGTAGAACTGTTCGGGATAGGCGGCGGCCTGTTCGAAATACTTTGCCGCTGCTGTACTGTCGCCGGCCTGCGCCAGCGCCCGCCCGGCCCAGTAGAACCCCTTGGCGCGGGTCTGCGGCGTCTTGGCGGCATTGCCATAGCGCGCGAACAGCGGCGCGGCGCTGCGCGGGCTGCCGAGGGTCCAGAGCGCCTTGGTTCCGCCCAGCCACATCAGCGAGGTATAGTCGTCGCGCAGGCGGAAACTGCCCTCGGAGATATCCGTGCCCGGAGCGAACGCATCGTCGATGCCGCTCGCGATGCGCAATGCGCTGCCGGTATCGGCGCTGCGGGCGACGGCGAGCAGGTTGGTCACCCACTTCTCGCTATCGGCCGGAAGGCTCGCCAGTCGGCCGCGATTGGCCAGCAGTGCGGCCGCTTCGGCCGAGCGACCGGCGTTCGACAGTTGCCGCGAGCGATTGTAGAGGTAGCCCGGATCGCTCGCCGCGTCGCCGGGAATGGCCAGGCCGAGCGAGGCCGGGTCGCTGCCCTGCAGCGCTGCCAGGCGGACCATGAACAGCGCCCGGCTGGCCGGCGAGACGAGGGCGATTTGCCGTTCCGCCTCGGCAGTGGCTCCGGCCCAGAGCAGTGCGTTCATCCGGGCGTCCTGATCGGCGTGCGTGGCGCGGGGGCGAAGCATTGCGCCCAGTGCGGCCGCCGCCTCGTCGCTCATCGGCCCGCCGCGCCACGCGGCGAGCGCGACGGCCTGCGCTTCGGGCCGCCCCAGCGCGCTCAGCGCGAGCGCATATTGCGCGCGCGCCGGGTTGGTCAGCGGCTCGACCCGGTCAAAATAGGCGGCGACCTGCATTGGCGAGGCGGGCGTGCGGTCGAGCGCCTTTTCCGCGTAGCGCCGCAGCTTGTCTTCCTCCGGGAAGCCGCGATAGGCGACGAGGAAGCTCGAATAGTCCGCAAACGGCAGGTTGTCGTAGCGCGAGAGCATTTTCCAGCGATCGATCGCCTGGGCCATCCGGGTTTCGCCGGACGTCCTGAGCTGCGCGCGGGCGCGGTCCCACTCGCTGCCTTCGCCGCTGGTGGGGACCGCGTAAGACTGTGTGGTCCGCACGGACGCGGCGGAAGAGGGCAGGGGCTGGACGACAGGAACCGAGACGCTCTGCGACGAAGCAGGCCCCTCCAACGCAAGGCACGCGAGCACAGAAGCAACAAGGGACTTGTGGACCATGCTGGACATTCGCCTAAGGCTCCTTATCAGACACTGAACGATTACGACGCCCCGGTGGGGATAGCTCTCACACTCCGAAGCTACACCATAATTGGGGCAAAAACAGGGAACTTGTCGATGTTTTCCGGTTCAATTCCGGCTCTGGTGACTCCATTTCGCGACGGAGCGTTTGACGAGAAGGCGTTCCGCACGCTGGTCGACTGGCAGATCGAGAACGGCTCGTCGGCGCTGGTGCCCTGCGGCACCACCGGGGAAAACTCCACGCTCTCGAACGCCGAGCACCACCGCGTGATCGAAGTCTGTATCGAGCAGGCGGCCGGCCGGGTGCCGATTATCGCCGGCTGCGGCAGCAACGATACGATGAACGCGCTGCTGCACATGAACTTTTCCAGCAAGAGCGGCGCCGCCGCCGCGCTGCTGGTCGCGCCTTATTACAACCGGCCCAGCCAGGAAGGGCTGCTCGCCCATTTCTCCTACCTGGCCGAACACAACGACCTGCCGATCATTCTCTACAACGTGCCCGGCCGGACAGTGACAGACCTTCGGCCCGAGACGGTGTGCGAACTGGCGCGCCGCTTTCCGGGTCAGATTGTCGGGATCAAGGACGCCAGCGGCGATCTGTCGCGCGTGACCGATCACCGGATGGGGATCGGCCCGGATTTCTGCCAGCTTTCCGGCGACGATGAACTGGCCCTGCCGTTCAACGCGGCGGGCGGCGTGGGCTGCATTTCGGTGACGGCGAATGTCGCGCCGCGACTTTGCGCGGAATTTCAGGCCGCTTGCGCCGCGAACGACCTCAAGACCGCGCGCGCGCTCAACGACAAGCTCTATCCGCTGCACTACGCGATGTTCGAGGACGCCTCGCCGGGCCCGGTGAAGTATGCCCTGAGCAAGGTGCTCGATTGCGTCACCGACGAGCTGCGCCTGCCGCTCGTCTCGTGCAACGCTGCCGCCCGCGCAGAGGTCGATGCGGCGCTGGTCCACGCCGGGCTGGTCTGAGCGCGAGTCGCGCGCGGCTGGCGTGATTGTTTTCCGGTGAAACGGCGCGTTCGTCCTTGGGGTCTTCCCCTCGGGCATGGCGCTCCCTACATGGCGCCCTACCATGGCCCGTCCGACTCCCGCCGCATTCGACAAGCAGAAGATCGTCGCCGAAAACCGGCGTGCGCGGTTCGACTATTTTATCGAGGACGTGTTCGAGGCGGGCATCGCGCTGACCGGGACCGAAGTGAAGAGCCTGCGCTTCGGCGAGGGCTCGATCGCGGAATCCTATGCCGAGGTGAAGAACGGCGAAGTCTGGCTGGTCAATTCCAACATTCCCGAATTCAGCCACGGCAATCGCTACAACCACGAGCCCAAGCGCCCGCGCAAGCTGTTGCTGAAAGAGCGCGAGATCGCCAAGTTCCACGGCGCGGTGGAACGCAAGGGGATGACCCTGGTGCCGCTGTCGATCTATTTCAACGGCCGTGGCCGCGCCAAGGTCGAACTCGCGCTCGCCAAGGGCAAGAACGCCGCCGACAAGCGACAGACGGTCAAGGAGCGCGACTGGAAGCGCGAGCAGCAGCGCATCATGCGCGATCATGGCTGAGCCACCGGTATCCCGAACGCGGGTCGCGAGCTTTTGTCGCAAAGCCAGCGCCCTTCACCGCGTGGAAAGACAAATTGGTGCAAGGAGCGATTACGGCGCAGGCGCAATCGGCGCAAGCTGCGCGATACGGACAGGTTATTGATGATCGCCAAGCTATCTTCCTGGGCACACCGCAACATGCCGACGCGCGAGCAGGTCGAGCGCAATCGCATGATGCGCCCGTTCGCGCATCGCGTGCTGCGGAGCGAATTGTGGCGGTTCACCCGCCGTTCGGTGCCGCGCGGCGTGGCGCTGGGCATGTCGGTGGGCATTATCGTGCCGTTCGCGCAGATCCTGTTCGCGGCGATGCTGAGCGTCACCGTGCGCGCCAACCTGCCTGTCGCGGCGGCGACGACCTTCATCACCAACCCGTTCACGACCCCGTTCATCTGGGCTTTTTCCTACAAGGTGGGTGAGCGGCTGCTCTATTTCGATGCGATCATGCACACCAGCCCGATCGACAGCCTGTTCGAGGTGACCGACGCCTGGCAAATGATCCAGTGGCTGACCGCCGAGGGCAAGGTACTGGCGCTCGGTCTGGTGGTCGTCGCGGTCACCGCCGCGGCGGTGTCGTGGTTCATAACCGGGATCGCCTGGAATTCGTGGGTGCGCTCCAAGCGTCGCCAGCGGCTCGACGCGGGCGCGGCCGCGCGCCGCGCTTCGGACGCCGACGGATGAACTCACGCCTGCCGGCATGGTTCAGGTCGCACATTCCTTCGCGCGCGCGGCTTGAGCAGAGCCGCTATCTCAGCCCGTTCGCCCACCTGATCTTCCGCTCGGAACTGTGGCGGATGAACTGCCGGTCCGTTCCGCGCGGGGTGGCGCTGGGGCTGTTCGTCGGGGTCATGATTCCGCTCGCCCACTTCGTCGTCGCGATCTTTGTCGCCGTCCTTGTGCGCGCCAACATTCCGGCCGCTCTGGCGGTGACCTTCATCGGCTTTCCGGTCTTCTGCGTCGCGATTGTCGCGCTGGCTTGCGAGATCGGCGAGTGGCTGTTGCATATCGACGCAATGACCGGCATCCAGCCAATCAGCGAAACCATGCTACATACCCGGACCGACCACTTGCTGCAGCAGATCACCGGAGCCGGGCTCGATACCGCGCTGGGGCTGCTGGTGATCGCGTCCGTGCTGTCCTCGGTGGGACTTGTGCTGACCAGCGTGTTCTGGCGCTGGTGGGTTGCGCGCAAGCGCCGCCAGCGGCTCGAGGCCGGGCTGGCTCGACGAAACGCCGCTGCGGCATGAGCGCGGATACCGCCGTCTCAGGCGCTGCTGCGCCCTCAGGAGTGCCGGGCACAGGACTGGCGGCCGACTGGCTGGTTGTCGCGGCCGGGTTCACCCTCTCGCTTGTGGCGTTGTGGTTTGCCACCGGCGAGCCGGCCATCGTTACCGGCTTCGGCGGCGGGGTCGTCGCGCTGGGTGGGCTTGGCTGGGCGCTGGCGCGCCGCCGCCGCAGCGCGCCCGAGCCGGAGTGGGCGCTGCCGGACTGGTCGGTCACCTTCGCGGCGATCGATTCCGGCACGTCCGGGGTTGCCATCAACGATCGGGCCGGGCGTCTCGTCTGCGCCAATCCCAGCTACGTGGGCTGGTTCGGCACCGGCAACGCGCCGCCGCGCCTGCCGCTGGGCGCCGCTGTGCTCGAAGCGCTGGCCACGGCGGCCCGCACCGCCTGGCGCGATGGCGCCGCCACCCTTGAGCGGATCGGGGGCGACCAGGCGGAAGATGGGTGCCGGAGCTGGTCGGTCGACGTCCGGCGCGCGGGCCGGGGCGATGATTTCCTGGTCTGGCGCTTCACCGAACTGTCCGCACCGGACCCGGTCGCAGACCTTGCCGGCCACCTCGCCGGCAGATTCGGGCGGGCGCTGGCGCTGGCCGGAATCAACGCGGCGATTGTCGATCCGGACGGGCAGATCCGGGCTGCCAGCGCCGGTTTTGCCCAGCGAGCCACCGGCGATACTGCATTCGCGCTGGCTGGCATGGAATTCGTCACGCTGCTCCGGCAGGACGAGGACGATCGCATCACCTGGGCGCGCGAAGGCGCCAAGGGCGCGCCGCAAACGATGTACTTCGTGCCGGTGCTCGATCCCGACGCGGCGCGCGATCCCGATCCGGACCACACGCCTTCGCTGATGTTGCTGATCGATGCGGGCATGGGCATCGGCGGGGGCAGTTCCGGGACCGAGGGCCACGCCGCCGTGCCCCATCTCGAAGCGCTGCTCGCCCGGCTGCCGCTGGGCCTCGCCATGGCCGATCGCGACGGGCGCCTGTTGTTCGCCAATGCCGCCTTCATGCGCGCGGCCGGGCGCGAGGGCGAACTGGCGCCGCCGTTCCCGTCCGACCTGGTGGTGCGCGAAGACAAGGCGGCACTGTCCGATGCGGTGCGCCGCTATGCGCAAGGCCCGGCCGCGGCGGGGGATATCGCGGTGCGGCTCAAGTCGCAGCCCGAAGACCCGGTTTCGCTCAGCCTTGCCGCCGTGCGCGGCCTTGGCGAGGCGGCGGTGCTGCTGGGGCTTACCGACACCACCGAGGAAATCCGCCTCAAGCGGCAGGTCGCGCAGGCCACCAAGATGCAGGCGGTCGGGCAACTGGCCGGCGGCGTCGCGCACGATTTCAACAATGTGCTGACCGCGATCCTGGGCACGTGCGACCTGATGCTGCTGCGCCATACGCCGGGCGACAGCGATTATGACGACATCCAGCAAATCCGCGCCAATTCGAACCGCGCGGCCAGCCTGACCCGTCAGCTCCTGGCCTTTTCGCGCCAGCAAACCCTGCGCCCGGTGGTGCTGCAACTGCCCGATATCGTCGCCGACATCACCCAGATGCTCAAGCGGCTGATCGGCGAGAAGATCACCTTCGAGGTTCGCCATGATCGCGATCTGGGGGCGGTGCGGGCCGATCCGACCCAGCTTGAGCAGGTCATCGTCAACCTCGTCGTCAACGCGCGCGATGCGCTGATGAGCAGCGCCGATGGCCTGGGCAAGACCGATGGCAAAGCTCGTATCGCCATCACCACCCGGCGGGTTTCCGCCGCCGACGTGCGCGCGATGCGCAGCGAGATTCTGCCGCAGGGCGATTATACCGCGCTGCTGGTCGAGGATACCGGCAGCGGCATTCCGCCCGAGCATCTCGGCAAGATCTTCGAGCCGTTCTTCACCACCAAGGAACAGGGCCGGGGCACCGGGCTTGGCCTTTCGACCGTTTACGGCATCGTCAAGCAATCGGGCGGGTTCATCTTCGCCGAAAGCGAAGTGGGCAAGGGTACGCGCTTTTCGGTCTATTTCCCGGTGCACTTCGATCAGGGCGCCGGCGATGCGAAAGCGGCCCTGCCGCCCAAACCGGAGGAGCCGAGCAAGTGGGCCGGCGGCGGGAAGATCCTGCTGGTCGAGGATGAGGATACCGTCCGCGCTGTCGCCGAACGGGCGCTCACCCGGCAGGGTTACGAAGTGACGTCGGCCTGCGATGGCGAGGAAGGGCTCGAATACGTCCGTCTCGGGCGCCGCTATGATCTCATCGTCAGCGATGTCGTGATGCCGGTGATGGACGGCCCCGCAATGGCCCGGGAAATCCGCGCGATCGCCCCGCAGATGCCGGTGCTGTTCATGTCGGGCTATGCCGAGGAACAGCTCCGCAACGAGATCGACCTCGACAACATGCACTTCATCCCCAAGCCGTTCTCGGTGCAGCAGATCACCGACAAGGTTGCTTGGGTGCTGAGCCGGCAAGAGGCCGGAGCGAGCGCGTGATCATCATGGATCGCGCGTTGGGGAACTGATCGTCGCGCAATAAGGCGATGTCGGGCATGGACCCGCCGGCAATGGAGTACAAAGGTATTGCCAGTGCCGCGCGGGACCGCTCTCCCGCGCTCGGGCTGGCCTGTGATGTAGGCGCCGGCGAGGGCGCAGGCAACTCGTCTCCCTGATCCTAGAGCGCGCCGATCGACCTGAGGTGGCGTTCGTGCACTTCCGGCCAGCCGCTGGGCCGGGCGGTATCGACCGGCACTTCGGGCCAGCGATAGTTGAATTCCTGCGGAATTACCGGCCCGCCGGTGAAGATCAGCATGTGGATGTTCGCCTGGCGCAAATCGCCCTCGACCCATCGCCCATCCGCGCGGAACACGCCGCTACGGCCATCGGGATCGTTGACCCTGACCAGACCTTCGCCCAGTTCCTCGTAAGTCTGGCCGTTCACCCGCATGAAGTATTTGCGCAAGGTCATCGTTCCGCTCCCGCTATTCGCCATCTGCCAGGCCCATCCACTTTTCGTAGAGATCGTGGAAATGGCGCACCGGCGTCTCGTTGTGCATCGCCAGCATCACGTGGCCCAGGCCGTTCGTTTTCAGGCCGGCCTGCACATGGACGACGTTGCCCAGATCCTGCGTGAATATCCGCGCGAGCTGGCCCAGTTCGGGCGCGTCGGCCACCGTTTCACCGGGCTTGAGCCAGTGCGCCTTCGCGGCGGGCGGGCGCGGCTGGTCTTCCGGCCAGGCGGCCAGCAGCATGACTTCCATGATGCAGCGGTCCGGGTCGGTCCCATAGGGCCGATAGCGATAGCAGATGTGGCTGAACGCGCCCCACGGATGCAGGTTGGGAAACAGGCTCGCCATGTGGCCGCCGAACAGTTCGACGTCATGGTAATCGTCGATCTTGTCGCCGATGATGCCGCGATAGAGTGCGCGGGCGTTCTCGATGATCTGCTGGGTCGGGCGCACGCCGGGATGGGCGGCGATTTCCGGCGGCATGTTGAGATGGCGCTCGTAATAGGAGTCGAGCACTTCCTGATCATCGTCGGACGTTATCGCCCAGCCGGGCTTGGGCTCTTGCCGGTCGGTCGGCAAGTGCGGCGCACCGCGCATGAAGTTGCCGAAATCGTCCCAGCGTCCGTCGCTCGGGTTGTCGTTGTTGCGCTCGAACACGAATTGCGGGTGGGTGGTGACCACGTGCCACGGCTCGAGGAAGGCTTCCTGCGCGATCTTCCAGTTGCAATCGAGCACCGCAGCGACGTGAACCTGCTTCCAGCGCTTGGAAAAGTCGTGGCCCGCTTTTTCATAGTGCTCGGGCATCGTCCCGAGAAAATCGGCGAGCGGCTCGGCGTTCGGGTCCGGATTGATGAACACGAACCCGCCCCATCGTCCGGTCTTGGCCTCGACCAGGCCGAACTCGCCCTCACCACCGGGGAAGTCCCATGCGCAAGTGATCTTCTTGGGCGACCCGTCGATGTTCCACGACCAGCCGTGATACATGCAGCGCAGTTCCGAAACGCCGTGGCCGTCGAAATCCGCCACTTTGCGGGCGCGGTGCGGGCAACTGTTCCAGTAGGCCCGGTATTCGTCCTGCGCCGAGTGCATCACGATGAACGAGAGGTTGGCGATCTCGTAGACGATGTAGTCGCCGACGTTGGGGATTTCCTCCTCGCGGCAGGCGACCTGCCAGACCCTCTTCCAGATCTGTTCGACCTCGCGCTTGGCATAGTCCTCGCTGATCCAGCGATCGACCTTGATGCGCTTCACTTCCTGTTTGTAGGGCGATTCGATCGTCAGGTATTCGGGATAGGGAACTTCCGGACGGGGCGCTTGCGCGCTTTCCCGCGCATTGTCCCGCATCGCCTCGGGCGCATCTGACCGGTCCATGAAATCTCCTCTCGCCTCGGGCGCGGCGCGCCCGGTGTCGTTATTGCCGGGCAACATTGACCGTTCCGCCGCCGCTGGCATTGACCGGGATCAACCGTGCTTGAGCGGGGCCGCGCGCGGGCAGCGGGCGCACCGGGCGTACCGGGCGTACCGAATCGCTGCCCGACTTCGGCTATCCCCCGTTCTCTGGTACGTCGCGCTCGGGCGGCCGATCCCAATTTTATTGTTGATATACAAAGCTATAAATGCCCGAAGGAAAAATTATGTTCCACCCTTGTTCTATGGGAACAAACGCGATACAAAATGACCAACGGTTGACCTTCCCGGTCAGCGCCAACTAGGCAAGGGAACGTGGCAATGGCTGCTCAACTTAAGCTGATTCAGGAAGGCAAAGACAAGGACATGGACCGGCAGAAGGCGCTCGAAGCAGCGCTCGCCCAGATCGATCGTGCCTTCGGGAAGGGCAGCGCGATGAAGCTCGGCTCGAAGGAGGCGATGCAGGTGGAAGCGATTTCCACCGGGTCGCTCGGGCTGGATATCGCACTCGGCGTCGGCGGCTTGCCGCGTGGCCGCGTGATCGAGATTTACGGGCCGGAAAGTTCGGGCAAGACCACGCTCGCGCTCCACGTGATCGCCGAGGCGCAGAAGGGCGGCGGCACCGCCGCTTTTGTCGATGCCGAACACGCACTTGATCCGGGCTATGCCAAGAAGCTGGGCGTCAACATCGATGAACTGATCGTCTCACAGCCCGATACCGGCGAGCAGGCGCTTGAAATCGTCGATACGCTGGTCCGTTCGAACGCGATCGACGTGCTGGTGATCGATTCGGTCGCCGCGCTGGTTCCCCGGGCCGAGATCGAGGGCGAGATGGGCGATAGCCACGTTGGCTTGCAGGCCCGCCTGATGAGCCAGTCGCTGCGCAAGCTGACCGGTTCGATCAGCCGTTCGCGCTGCATGGTGATCTTCATCAACAAGCTGCGCATGAAGATCGGCGTGATGTACGGCAACCCCGAGACGCCGACCGGCGGCAATGCGCTCAAGTTCTACGCCTCGGTCCGCCTCGATATCCGCCGCACCGGGCAGATCAAGGACCGCGACGATATCGTCGGCAACGCCACCCGCGTGAAGGTCGTCAAGAACAAGGTCGCCCCGCCGTTCAAGCAGGTCGAATTCGACATCATGTATGGCGAAGGCATTTCGAAGATCGGCGAGATACTCGATCTCGGGGTCAAGGCCGGAATCGTCGAGAAGTCGGGCGCGTGGTTCAGCTACGATTCGATCCGCATCGGCCAGGGCCGTGAAAACGCCAAGACCTATCTGAAAGAGAATACGGAAGTTTGTGACCGACTGGAAGCCGCCATCCGCGGCCGCACCGAAGGTCTCGCCGGGGAGATGATGACGGGTCCGGACGCGGACGACGATCTCTGACACCCCAAGGGGCGCCCGGCCGGTGCGATCCCGGTGACGTCCGAAAAGCAGGACCGGCGCGAAGGTGTTTCCCTTCGCGCCGGTCTTTGCGTTTAAGGCCAGGCCGCCACTCAGGCCGCCAGCGCCGCCTGCGACTTCACCACCTCGGCGGCTTGTTTTCCGCCAAGTTCGGCAAGATGATCGAACGTGGCTGCGAATTCCGCCAGCCCCTGGCTGAGCGAACGCAGATCGGGGTCCAGCCCGTGCAGGCCGGCCTCGGGCAGCAGCGCCTCGACCCGTTCCCAGCGTGCCCGCTCCGGATGCGGCGCCAGTCCGAGGATCTGGCCGCGCCGGCCGGACAGGACTGATCCCGCCTTGCTGCCGGTACCGGATGGGGTGTCGACCGTGACCTTGACCACCGGTTCGAGCAAATAGGGCGCCGCGCGTTCCAGCGCCGCGGCCATTGCCATGCGTCCGGCGATCCGGAACGCCAATTCGGAACTGTCGACCGAGTGAAACGAGCCGTCGATGAGGGTCACTTCCACATCGACCACCGGAAACCCCAGCGGGCCTCGTTCGAGCGCGTCGCGCACACCCAGTTCCACCGCGGGAATCCACTGTTTCGGAATTGCCCCGCCGGTTATCCGGTCGGAAAAGCGAAAGCCTTCGCCGCGCGGGAGCGGCTCGATCATGAGCGTCACATCGCCATATTGCCCGTGGCCACCCGATTGCTTCTTGTGCCGGCCGCGCTGGGTCACACTGCCGCGAATCGATTCGCGGTAGGCAACGCGCGGTGCCTGACTGGCGACGGCCACGCCATAGCGGCGTTGCAACCGCCCGAGCACGACGGCGAGATGATCGTCGTTGATGCCGCGCAACAGGGTTTCGTGGGTCGCCTCATCCTGCGTCCAACTCAGCGCTACATCTTCTTCGCAGAGCCGGTGCAAGGCGGCGGAGAGTTTCACGTCATCCTTGCGGTCAAGGGTGGTGATAGCCTGGACCGCGTTGCGTTCCGGCAGTGCGAGCTCGGCGTTGCCGAGCACTTCCGCTCCATTCATCGGGAGCAAGGCACCGGTCTTTGCGCCATCGAGCTTGGCAATCGCCACTACGTCACCGGGCCATGCGGCTGCCTGTTTGGTGGTCTTTTCGCCTTGCACGGCGAAGATCGCGCCGGTGCGGGCAGGGGTGCCATCAATCGCCAGTTCGTCACCTTCGGCGAGCGGCTCGCCGAGTACCCGGCCCAGCGCGATCCGCCCCATCGCGCCGCCGTTGGAAACCTTGCACACATGGAACGCCCCGCCCTCGGCGAGACCAACGCGCCGTGCCGCTGCATCCGGCGGAGGCGTCTCGTGGCGTAGCAGCTTGAGCAACCGCTGTACCCCGCCATCGCCGAGCGCGGAACCGAACACCACCGGGACGACCTTGTTGTCGCAGGTGTCGGCAGCGAGATCCGCCATCACGGTTGCCGCATCGGGTACTTCGTCCAGCAGCAACATCTCGAGCAGCGCGTCGTCGAAATCGGCCAGCGTTTCGAGCAGCCGCGCCCGGTCGGCCTGTTCGCGTTTGGCAAGATCGACCGGGATCGCGATCGCTTCCGAAGGCGCGCCAGAGCGGTACCGATAGGCGCGCTCCAGCGCGAGATCGACATAGCCGGTCACCTGCTCGCCCTCGCGGATCGGGATTTGTCGCAAGGCCAGCGGCTCACGGCTGAGCGGCTGCAATTGCGCGATCAGGTCGCGCACCGCGCCCGCCTGCGCGGTTTCGATCTTGTTGACGAAAACTATGTGGGGAATGCGCTGTTCGTCGAGCCGGCGCAGGGTCGGTTCGGCAAGCATCGCGCGTTCGGGCGCGGGATCGATCACGACGATCGCCAGATCGGCCACTGCGAGTGCCGCCAGTCCATCGGCGGCGAAGCCGGCTCCGCCCGGTATGTCGATCAGCGCGAAGCTCTCGTCGTGGTAAGTGAACCGCAGGAGGTTGAGCTCGGTCGATCCGCGCCGCGCGCGCGCTTCGGGGCTGGCATCGCCCACCGAGTTGCCTGCTTCCACGCTGCCCTGCCGGGAAATCGCGCCACTTGCGAACAGCAGCGCCTCGGCCAGCGAGGTCTTGCCCGTGCCAGCCGGCCCTACCAGCGCGACTGCACGCGCCGCACTGTTGCCGATCGCGGTTTCCGCGGACTTGCTACCCATCGTGCACCTCCTCTCTTGTGAAGGCGCGCCGGGCGCGGTGTCCAGCCCATGCAGGCTCGCGTCGGACGCGCATTGGACTGACAGCATGGTCTGCCTCTCGCGGGTGAGTCGCAAGGGGAATTTGCCTGATCGAAACTGGCGCGATTGCGCGTTCGATCCGTGGAATCGTGCCTTCCCGCTTGTCGCTCGCGCGCGGCTGTCCTATCGGCACGAGCATGAGCTCGACCAACGAAATCCGCCGGTCCTTCCTCGAATACTTCGGTGCGCAAGGGCACGAAGTGGTGCCATCGGCGCCGCTCGTTCCGTACAACGATCCGACGTTGATGTTCACGAACGCGGGAATGGTGCCGTTCAAGAACGTCTTTACGGGGCTGGAAACCCGCTCGGTGCCGCGCGCCACATCTTCGCAGAAGTGCGTTCGCGCGGGCGGCAAGCATAACGACCTCGACAATGTCGGCTACACCGCGCGCCATCATACATTCTTTGAAATGCTCGGAAATTTCTCGTTCGGAGATTATTTCAAGGACCAGGCGATCACCCACGCCTGGACGTTGCTGACGAAAGAGTGGGGCCTGCCCAAGGACAAGCTCGTCGCCACGGTCTATCACACCGATGATGAGGCGTTCGCCCTGTGGCAGAAGATCGCCGGACTGCCCGAGGACCGGATCATCCGCATCGCCACGAAGGACAATTTCTGGGCGATGGGCGACGATGGTCCCTGCGGCCCCTGTTCGGAAATCTTTTTCGATCACGGCCCGCAGATTCCCGGCGGCCCTCCCGGCAGCCCGGACGAGGACGGTGATCGCTTCATCGAGATCTGGAATCTCGTGTTCATGCAGTTCGAACAGGTCGGCGGCGAAATCGTCGGCGACCTGCCCAAGCCGACGATCGATACCGGCATGGGCCTCGAACGCATCGCGGCGGTGCTGCAGGGCCAGCACGACAACTACGATACCGACACCTTCAAGGCGCTGATCGCGGCATCCGAAAGCCTCACCGGCGTTCGCGCCGAAGGCGAGCAGCAGGCGAGCCACCGGGTCATTGCCGATCACTTGCGCTCGACCAGCTTCCTGCTGGCCGATGGCGTGCTGCCGTCGAACGAAGGGCGCGGTTATGTACTGCGGCGGATCATGCGCCGGGCGATGCGCCACGCGCACCTGCTCGGCGCGAAGGAGCCCCTGATGCACCGGCTGGTGCCCGCGCTGGTGGTCGAGATGGGGCAGGCCTATCCCGAGCTCGGGCGCGCGCAGCCGCTGATCGAGGAGACCCTGCAGCGCGAGGAAATCCAGTTCCGCCGGACGCTGTCCAACGGTCTGAAACTGCTTGACGAGGCGACCGGATCGCTGGGGCAGGGCGACAGCCTGCCGGGCGAGACGGCTTTCCGGCTCTACGACACTTTCGGCTTTCCCTATGACTTGACCGAAGACGCGCTGCGTGCCCGCGGGATCGGCGTGGACCGCGCCGGGTTCGATGCGGCAATGGCGCAACAGAAGGCGGCCGCGCGCGCCGCATGGAAGGGCTCTGGTCAGGCGGCCGACAGCGAAGTCTGGTTCGACATCGCCGAGCGCGTCGGTGCGACCGAATTTACCGGCTACACCGCCACGACCGGCGAGGCCCAGGTTGTCGCGCTGGTCAGGGACGGCCACGAGGTCGACCGCGCGAGCGCGGGCGATACCGTCACCGTCATTACCAACCAGACGCCGTTCTATGGCGAAAGCGGCGGTCAGGCCGGCGATACCGGCACGATCTCCGGCGCGGACGGATTGAAGCTCGCCGTCTCGGATACGGCCAAGCCGCTCGGTCGATTGCACGCCCATGGTGCCACGGTCGAAAGCGGCACCATCCGGGTCGGCGATGTGGTGAAGCTCGACATCGACGTTGCCCGGCGCGATGCGATCCGTGCCAACCATTCAGCAACGCACCTGCTCCACGCGGCGCTGCGCAACCGGCTGGGCGGGCATGTCACGCAGAAGGGCTCGCTGGTCGCGGCCGACCGCCTGCGGTTCGATTTTTCGCAGCCGACCGCGCTGTCGCCGGACGATATCGCTGCGATCGAGACCGAAGTGAATGCGCAGATCCGCCAAAATGCGCCTGTCACCACCCGGTTGATGACCCCGGACGACGCAATCGAGGCGGGTGCGATGGCGCTGTTCGGCGAGAAGTATGGCGATGAAGTCCGCGTGCTGTCGATGGGCAGCCAGGCGGACAACCGCAGCTATTCGGTCGAACTGTGCGGCGGCACCCATGCCGGTGCCACGGGCGATATCGGAGTGTTCCGCATCGTTTCGGAAGGGGCCGTATCATCGGGCGTGCGGCGCATCGAGGCCTTGACCGGCGAAGGCGCGCGCCAGTGGCTGGTGGGCCGCGAGGAGGCGCTCAAGCACACCGCCGGCCTGCTGCGCACCACGCCCGACGAGGTGGAGGCGCGCGTCGCCGCGCTGCTGGACGAGCGGCGCAAGCTCGAAAAGGAACTGGCCGAGGCGAAGAAGGCGCTTGCGCTGTCCGGCTCGGCGGGCGGCGGCGGGACCAAGGCCGATGCCGCAGTCGAGCAGGTCGGCGGTGTGAACTTCACCTATCAGGTGCTCGAAGGGTTTGATCCCAAGGGCCTGCGCGCGCTGGTCGACGAGAACAAGAAGGCGCTTGGTAGCGGGACGAATACGGTGATTTCGGTGGTCGATGGCCGCGCCACGGTGGCGGTGGGCGTCACCGACGACCTGACCGGAAAAGTGAGCGCGGTCGATCTGGTCAAGGCTGCGGTCGAGGCGCTCGGCGGCAAGGGCGGCGGCGGCCGTCCCGACATGGCGCAAGGCGGCGGGCCGGATGGAGCCAAGGCAGCCGATGCAATCGCGGCAGTGAAGGCCGTTCTCGCCGGCTGATTCGGGCGGGAGAGCGGGCTGGTGCCGAGCCGGCGCAAGCCGGAAAAACTCGAGCGCGCGCGCCGTCAGGAAGTGGTGCGTTCGCGCAAGCTGGCGCTTTTCAACTTCGGCCTGGCTGCCAGTTCACCTTCGTCCATGATCTGCTGACGCAACTCGTCGCGCTTCTCGTGGATCGAGGCAATGACGAAACCCATCGGCACGCCCAGATCGACCAGCACCGCCTCGGAAAGCTGCAGCGAACTTTCCAGCGTTTCGGGCACGGCATGGCTCGCGCCGGCGCGGTAGAGCTGGGCGGCGTGTTGCGCGTCGCGGGCGCGGGCGATGATCGGCAACTCCGGAAATTCTGCCCGCAACCGCTTGACCAGGTGCCCGGCCCCGTGCGGGTCGTCCATGGTGAGGATCACCGCAGTCGCCTGCGCCACGCCAAGCCGGGCAAGCGCGGCTCCGCGCCCGGCATCGGCGAAGGTTACCGCATAGCCGTCGCGCAAGCCTGCCGCGACCAGGTCGGCGTCGCTGTCGATCGCGAGAAACGGTTTGTCGTGCTGGCGCAGCATGTCCGCAACCAGCCGCCCGACCCGCCCGAAACCGACGATGATCGCACGGTCGGCTTCGTCGCCCTCGGGAACCTGACGGATCGCCTCGCGGTCCACCCGATGGGCCAGCCAACGCCCGCTGATCGCGAGGATCGGCGTGACGGTAAGACCAATTGCGGTCACCGCCTGCCAGAACTGGGCGGCTTCGGAATGAATCAGGCCGGCGCTCAAGGCGGCGGCCAGCACGATCAGGGTTGTTTCCGACGGGCTGGCGAGCAGGATGCCGGCTTCGGTCGAAGTCCCGATCCGGGCGCCGGACAAGCGCAGCAGCGTGCCGGTTACGCATGCCTTGGCGGTGAACACCAACGCGACTGCGGTGGCGATCGGCACAATGCGCTCCCAGATCAGCGCAAAATCGAGCCCCATGCCGACCGTCAGGAGGAAGACCCCGAGCGCCAGGCCCTTGAACGGTTCGATGATGCCTTCGACTTCGGCGTGATATTCGGTCTCGGCGATCAGCAGCCCGGCAATCAGGGCGCCGACGATCGGCGACAGGCCCGTGGCCGCTGTCGCCAGAGCGGCGGCGATCACCACCAGCAAGGTGGCTGAAAGGAACAGTTCCGGGCTCTTGGTGCGCGCCGCCTGCGCAAACAGGCGGGGCAGGAGCAGACGGCCGGCCACGAGCAACGTGAGGATGACCGCACCGCCCAGCCACAGCGTGCGGAAAATGAGTGCCGGGTCCTGCGCGTCGTCGCCGCGCCCCATCGCGCCCAGCAGGAAGATGATCGGAACCAGCGCGATGTCCTCGAACAGCAGCATCGCCAGCGCGGCACGGCCGACCGGGGTGCGCGAATCGGTGATACGCAGCACCAGCGCGGTTGAGGACAATGCGAGCGCAAGGCCCAGTGCCATTGCGGTCGGCCAGGAATTTCCGAGCCAGATCAGTCCGATCCCGATCAGGACTGCGCTGCCGAGCAGTTCCGCCGAGCCCAGGACGAAAACCTGCTGCCGCATTGCCCAGAGCCGCGAGAATGACAGTTCCAGCCCGACCGAGAACAGCAGCAGGATAATGCCGAACTCGGCGAACAGGCCGAGCGAGCCGGGATCCGTGAGTGTGACATGATTGAGCCACGGGTATTGCGTCACGAACTGGCCGAGGCCGAACGGACCGACCAGGATGCCAACCAGGATGAAACCGATTACCGGGGTGATGCGAAAGCGCGCGAAGATCGGAATTACAAGGCCGGCCGCGCCGAGAATCACCAGCGTGTCGGCGAGTGCGGGAGAGTGCAGATCGGCGGCCATGGCTGTCAGTTAGGGCAGGGGGCAGGGCTTGTCACGCGGTTGCAGCACGAACGCTCGCCGGGCAGGGCGAAACCTGCCCCCGCCGCTGCCGGAAGGCCAAATTCAGCGTGCGTCGGCGAAGAGCCGGTCGACCGAGCCGCCGTTGGCGGTCAGTTCCCGCGCGACACGGAGGCGGGCGTGATAATTGTCGATCGTCCCGTGCGTGATGTTCGCGTTCTGGAGGCGGGCGACTTCGGCCTCGCTCAGCGTGCTTTCGCCGGCGACATAGTCGCAATAGCCTTCGATGACCCACTTCGGTGCGGTCAGGGCGGTCAGCATTCCGAAATGGTGGCGGATCATGCCGTGTGCGACTTCATGGGCGATGTCGCTGCTCAGCGCGCGGGTGCTGCCGATCTGGCGGCGGCTGTGGACGATGTTCCGGGCGACGTCGGTTCGGTTGAAGATAATGCTGTCGGTCAGAAAGCGGCTGACGGCGAAGTTGTTGCGCTGCGTGAGCGCAACCCAGTTCCACCGCCATGTGCCGATGGTCAGGTAGAGGTTGCGGGGCTGCTTCCCGCGCGCGAGCGGGCTGGTAGCAATCCGGCGCTCGGCATCGGCGAGGACAGGCTCCAGCTCGGCCCGGGACAGCGGCAATTCCGACCGCACGGTAAATCCGCGCAGTTCGGTCTTGTAGGGAAACAGAAGAAGCGGCCGGGGGCGCCCCCGCGGGTGGCCCCAAACCGTGTCAGGCCCCCCCAAACCACCCCCCCCCCCCCCCCAAAAAACCCCCCCATTGGGAATTAGACGTACACAATT
>VMTF01000264.1 GCA_013791705.1 Sphingomonadales bacterium
CCCCCGCGCTCGCTTGCAACTTGTCGATTACTGGCCGGCTCGTGCCCGGGCCACGTCGTCCTGTGTCACCGGCACGATCTTGATCTCGACACGGCGGTTCTTGCGGCGGCCTTCGTCGGTGGCATTGTCGGCCACCGGCATGGTTTCGCCGAAGCCCTGGCTGCGGACGCGGGCGGACGACACGCCCTGGACGCTCAGATAGTTCGCCACGGTGCGGGCGCGGTTTTCCGAAAGGGTCTGATTGTAGGCGTCCGAACCGGTCGAATCCGTGTGGCCGTAAACGTCGATCAGGCTGTCGGGATACTGCTTGAGACTTTCCGCCACCTTGTCGAGCGTGGCGCGAAATTCCGGCTTCAACGTGTAGGAGCCAACGTCGAACGTCACGCCTTCCGGGAGATTGACGAGAATCGCCTGGCCGCCATCGACCGGAGTGACATCGACGCCCGAGCCGGCGGTCTGCTCCTTCAGTTCCTTGATCTGCTTGTCCATCGTGTAGCCGACGGCCGCGCCGGCGATACCACCGATGCCGGCACCGACAATCCGGCCGGTGCTGCCACCGATCAACCCGCCGAGCAGCAATCCGGCAAGCGCGCCGCCACCCGCGCCGATTGCCGTGCGCGAAACCTTCTTCTCGCCGGTGTTCGGATCGGTCACGCAGGCCGAAAGGCTGACCAGCGACACCGCGCACAGGCTCGAAATTATGACGCGAGACTTTTTCATGCAGATACCCTCTATTGTATCGTTGGTCCGGGTTGCTTCCGGCCCAATCCAGTGATCCTTCGACCTGGCAGGGTGTGCCGTCCGATAAATGATCGCAAACTGAACGCAGCCGTAGCAAGCAAAGTTCCCGTTGACCATGTATGTCGCTACCATATTGGGCCGCGGCGGCCCGACTATCCACTTGCCTGCGCGCGCTTTCCCTTGCACGCCCTCTTCGCCTTTCCCGTCAATTCTGCTAGCGACCCGCTCGTGACACCGTTTCCATGGCCCGATGTCTTCCTGATTGCAGGGCTGATCCTGTTGAATGGCCTGTTCTCGATGTCCGAGATGGCACTCGTCTCGGCGCGCCCGGGGCGCCTCAAGGTCGCGGCCGAACGTGGCTCGCGCGGCGCCCGAGAAGCGCTCGATCTGGCCGAGAACCCCGGCAAGTTTCTCTCGACGGTCCAGATCGGGATCACGCTGGTCGGTATCATCGCCGGCGCCTATTCGGGCGCCAGCCTGGGCGGGCCTGCTGCCGAACGGCTTGCCGCCTGGGGGCTGCCGGCACGCTATGCGGACGATGCGGGCTTCGCCCTGGTCATCGCCGTGACAACCTATTTCAGCCTGGTGGTGGGCGAACTCGTCCCCAAACAGGTCGCGCTGCGCCTGGCCGAGCCGATCGCCATCATTGCGGCGCGGCCGATGCAGGTGATCTCGCAAATCACCGCTCCGTTCGTCTGGACGCTCGACCGTTCGTCGATCCTGCTGATGCGGCTGATCGGGCTGAAGTCCGCGTCCGATCAGGAAGTGACCGAGGAAGAGCTCCACATGATGTTCGCCGAGGCAACCCGCTCGGGCGTCATCGAGGAAGACGAGCGCGCGATCATGACCGGGATCATGCGCCTGGCCGACCGTCCGGTGCGCGAACTGATGACCCCCCGCACGGTGCTCGATACGATTGACCGCCGCGCGACCGAACTCGACGTTCGCGCGTTGCTCAAGAATTCGCCCCATTCGCTGTGGCCGGTGACCGATGGCGCACCCGACAACATCGTGGGCGTGGTCAAGGCCAAGGACGTGCTGTCAGTACTTCTGGCGGGCAAGCGCCTGCAGATCGCGCGGCTGACGAAGAAGGCCGAAATCGTGCCCGACCAGCTCGACGCGATGAATGCGCTGCGCATCCTTCAGGCTGCCGATGTCGCGATGGCGATGGTCCACGATGAATACGGCCATCTCGAAGGGGTGGTTACCCCGGCGGACCTGCTCGCCGCGATTGTCGGCGATTTCGCGTCCTATCAGGACGAAGGGGCCGAACCGATGATCGTGGTGCGGGAGGACGGTTCGCTGCTCGTGTCCGGTGCGCTCCCGGCGGACTCGCTGGCGGCCCGGCTCGGGTTCGAACTGCCCGACGACCGCGACTACGCGACTGCGGCCGGCTATGTCCTGTCGGTGCTGAAGCGCCTCCCCATCGAAGGAGAGCACTTTTGCGAAGAAGGCTGGCGGATCGAGGTCGTCGACATGGACGGCCGCAAGATCGACAAGCTGCTGGTCAGCCGGACCGACGAAAACCCCGGCTGACTAAAGCCACGCTTCGCGGATTTCAGCCCTCCAGCGCTTCCATTGTCAGCGCGAGCGAGCGCCGCCGCGCCGCCGGATCGAAGGTCGTGCCGGCAACGATGATCTCATCGGCCCGGGTCCGCGCGGCAAACGCCGTGATCCGCTCGCGAACGGTGGCCGGACTGCCGATCGCGGCAGCCTGGCGCATATGCTCCAGCATTGCGCGGGTGGGCGCGGGGAGACTCTCGCGGTATCCGATAATCGGCGGAGGCAGGCGGCCCGGCGCGCCGGTGCGCAGCGCGACGAAACTCTGATCCTGCGAGGATGCGAGCATCCACGCCTCCTCGTCGGTCTCGGCACAAAGCACATTCATGCCGGCCATGACATGCGGCCGGTCAAGCACGGCCGAAGGCTGAAACCGCTCGCGGTAGATCTGCAGCGCCGCGTCGAGGTGGTCCGGCGCGAAGTGCGAGGCGAAAGCATAGGGCAGGCCAAGCTGCGCGGCGAGTTGCGCCCCGAACAGGCTTGAGCCCAGCACCCACATCTCGACTTTGGCGCCAAGGCCCGGAGTCGCCGCGAGCGGCATCGCGGGCTCGCCGGTGAAATGCGCGCGAAGTTCCAGCACGTCCTGCGGAAAATATTGCGAGGCCTGCGCGATGTCCTTGTGCAGCATCTGCGCCACGCGGCTGTCAGCCCCCGGCGCCCTGCCCAGCCCGAGATCGATCCGGCCCGGAAACAGCGCATCAAGCGTGCCGAACTGTTCGGCGATCACGAAGGGATTGTGATTGGGCAGCATGATTCCACCCGCGCCGATGCGAATCGTGCTGGTGGCATTGCCGATATGCGCAAGCACGCCCGAGGTAGCGCCGCCGGCGATCCCGGCCATGCCGTGGTGCTCGGCCACCCAGAATCGCCGGTACCCCAGTTCCTCGGCGGCCTTCGCCAGCAAGGCCGCTTCGGCCAGCGCTTCCGGCACGGTGCCGCCCTCGCGGACGGGAACGAGATCGAGAATCGATAACGGGATCATCGCGCGGGTACCTGCGGGTTTGAGGAAGGCGAATCAAGTTGCGCCAGATAGCCTGTTGCAGCCTGCGCCGCAGCGCTGTCCGGCTTGGCCGCGACAACCGATTGCCAGGATTTGCGCGCCGCTGCTTCATGTCCAGAGAGCATCGCGATCACCCCGGCTTCGAGGCCGACGTCAGGATCGATCGGCAACAGTTCGGCTGCCCGCTCGATCCACGCCTGCGCTTGCGTGAGCTTGCCCATGCGGCGCGCCAGAGTCGCCGAAAGCAACCAGGCCTCGGGATTGGTCGGGCTCGCCGAGCGGACATCGGCCAGCGCGGCTTCCGCTTCGGCATCGCGCTTGAGCGCGACCAGCGCCCGCGCCCGGTCAAGCGCGATATCAGCTTCGAGCGCCGGGCTGGCGAGGCCCTTCACGTCCTGACCGGCAGTTTCGAGCGCCGCCAGCGCGCGATCGGGCGCCTGCCCGGCCAGCGCGGCATTGCCGGCCATTGCGCCAAGCCGCGCCCGCATCATCCGGTCGCTGCCCGCAGCATCGCGTCCGCCAAGCAACGCCTGTTCGGCCTCTGACCAGTCTTCCAGCGCGCTGTGGGCCAGCCCGAGGCAAAGCTGGGCATCCACCTTGTCCGCACCCTTTGCGGCCGCGAGCCAGCGGGTCGCAAGATCGACCGCGTCTTCGGCGTTGTCATCCGCCGCAGCCAGGCAAGCCTGCGCGCGGGCCGAACGGGCGGGCTCCAGCGGAGCAGCCGGGGCAGGCACGGCATGAGCTTTCGCCGGGCGCTCGACCCTGGCCGGAAACGGCGTGCCGGTGGTTCCGGGGGCCGTGAACGGGCCGACCTGGGCAATGAGCGGAATGAGGCTAAGCAGCAGCGACATCGCGAACCTTTCAGACGCCCCCGCCTATATCATCCAACAATGCCTCCACTGTGCCAAGCAGCAGCGCGATATCCGCATCGCGCGAGAGGCGGTGGTCGCCGTCCTTGATCAGCGTGACCTGCACATCGGCTGAACGCAGCGCTTGCGCCAATTTCAGGGCGATCTCCCAAGGCACATCGGCATCTTGCTGGCCGTGGAGCAGGCGCACCGGACAATCGAGCGCGATTCCGGCTTCGAGCAGCAGGTTGGCCTGTCCATCGGCCCAGAACCCGGGATGGGTCGGCGTCGGTTCGGGGCCATAGGGACTGGCTTCGTAGAGCACTTCGCCCGTCGCCAGCAGTGCGCGCTGCGCGTCGCCGAAACCCCAGACGGTGAAGTCCGGCGCGGCGGCGATGCCGATCAGCCCTTGAACGCGCTCACCCAGTGCCAGCGCCACGAGCAACATCAGCCAGCCACCCATCGAAGAGCCGACGAGCACGACCGGCCGCCCCTCGCAACGCGCCTCGATCAGCGCCAGAACCTCGTCGCGCCAGCGCGAGAGCGTGCCGTCGGCGAATGCGCCGCCGCTTTGTCCGCAGCCGGAATAGTCGAGCAGCAGGCAGGCGCGGCCGGTGGCCCCGGCCCGCTCGAACAATGCAGCCGCCTTGCTTCCGGCCATGTCCGACATGTAGCCGGGCAGGAAGACCAGCGTCGGAGCGCGGTCGCTCCCGGCTCCGGGCGTAAAGCGGTGGGCGATCCGCCGTCCATCGGGCAGCATGTGATAGGCGATATCGGTCATCGGTGCTCCTCATGCGCTCCCCTTCACGTCTAAAGCAAGCGATGTGGACGGCTTCGCGCGCGCCCGCTAAAGGCTCGCCCCATGTCCCAGATGCTCAAGATCAGCCTCCCCGATGGTTCCGTCCGCGAAATGCCGGCGGGATCGACTCCGGCCGACGTCGCCGCCGCGATCGGCCCCGGCCTGGCGAAAGCCGCGCTCGCCGCGCGGATCGACGGCGAACTGGTCGATCTGACCCGGCCCTTCACCGCCGACGCCAGCCTTGCGCTGGTCACCGCGCGCGATGAAGCCGATGCGCTGGAGCTGGCCCGGCACGACTATGCCCACGTGCTGGCCGAAGCGGTGCAGGCGCTGTTCCCGGGCACGCAGATCACCTTCGGCCCATCGACCGACGACGGGTTCTACTATGACTTTGCGCCCGGCGAGCGCCCGTTCACCGACGAGGACTTGCCCGCGATCGAGGCGGAGATGCGCCGGATCATCGCGGCGAACAAACCGCTGCGGCGCGAAGTGTGGAGCCGCGAGCAACTGATCAGCCGCTGGCGCCAGCAGGGCGAGAGCTTCAAGGCCGAATGGGCCGCCGAACTGCCCGAGGACGAAGATCTGACAGTTTACTGGTCGGGCGACGACTGGCTCGACATGTGCCGCGGCCCGCACCTGCCCTCGACCGGCAAGCTAGATGCCGCCGCATTCAAGCTGACCCGCGTTTCGGGCGCCTATTGGCGCGGCGACCAGAAGAACGCGATGCTGAGCCGCATCTACGGCACCGGCTGGCTCAACAAGAAGCAGCTCGACGCGCACCTTGTGCGGCTGGAGGAAGCGGCCAAGCGCGATCACCGCAAGCTCGGCGCGGAGATGGACCTGTTCCACCTGCAGTCCGAAGCCCACGGGTCGGTGTTCTGGCACCCCAAGGGCTACCGGGTCTGGCGCGAGCTGGAGGCCTATATGCGCCGCGCGATCGACGCGGCGGGCTACCGCGAGGTCAAGACCCCGCAAATCATGGAAGCGCGCCAGTGGGAGCAATCCGGGCACTGGGGCAAATATCGCGAGAACATGTTCGTCATCCCCGACGAAACCCCGAACACCGGGGACGAAGGCCCGGTGATTTCGGGCGAGGCCGACTGGATGGCGCTCAAGCCGATGAATTGCCCGGCCCACATCCTGATCTTCCGGCAGGGCATCAAGTCCTACCGCGAACTGCCGCTGCGGCTCTACGAGAACGGCTGCTGCCACCGCAACGAACCGCACGGCGCGCTGCACGGGCTGATGCGGGTGCGCCAGTTCACGCAGGACGATGCGCACATCTTCTGCCGCGAGGACCAGATCGTCAACGAAGTGCAGGCCTTCTGCGAACTGGCGGACCGGATCTACCGGGACTTCGGCTTCAGCTATGCGATCAAGCTGGCGCTGCGCCCCGAAAAGCGCTTCGGCACCGATGCGCAATGGGACCAGGCCGAACAGGAACTGCGCGACGCGGTCGCCGCCGCCGGCCTCAACACCGCTGCATACGGCTGGGGCGAACTCCCCGGCGAAGGCGCGTTCTATGCGCCCAAACTGGAATGGCACCTGACCGACGCGATCGGCCGGACCTGGCAGGTCGGCACGATCCAGTCCGACCGGGTGCTGCCCGAACGGCTCGACGCAAGCTACATCGGCGAGGATGGCGAGAAGCATCGCCCGATCCTGCTGCACCGCGCGATCTTCGGCTCCTACGAGCGCTTCATCGGCATCCTGATCGAGCATTTCGCCGGGAAGCTGCCGGTCTGGCTCGCCCCGGTGCAGGCGGTGGTCGCCACGATCGTGTCCGATGCGGACGGCTATGCCGGAGAGGTTGCAAGGCAGTTGCAAGCGGCCGGCATCCGGGTCGAAACCGATCTGCGCAACGAGAAGATAAACTACAAGGTGCGCGAACATTCGCTCCAGAAAGTTCCGCACCTGCTGGTGGTCGGCAAGCGCGAAGCCGAGGAAGGCACCGTCGCGATCCGCACCTTGGGCGAGGAGCGCCAGAAGTTCGTGCCGCTGGCAGAAGCCATTGCCATGCTGAAGGCCGAAGCGACACCGCCTGATTTGCGTTGAGCGCGGGTTAAGTAACTGGAAATAAAAGGGAAGATGCGTGGGTTATTACCCTCGCGCTCCTGGTTGTTATTTTATTGCGCAAGTGGATACAATTGCCGCGATTTCAAGGGCTTGGAGAGAGTTAGTTGATGAAACACGCGCGCGGCGCGTCGTTTCGGCGCGGGGGTGCCCGCGTTTTGGCTGGGGCTGACGATGGGAAAGAGCGGGCGCCGGGTTAGGGCGCGCCGAGGATGACAGGCGGGCGCTGTGTAGGAAAACGGTTTGCGGAACGCCCGCCGTCCATGCCGGGAAGCCGCGCCTGAAATCGGTGGCGAGCGGCCATGGTATGGTTTAACTGGCTGGCTTCCGACCAAGGGGTACCCTGACTACGACTGCGCTCAGCAACTCGATCCCGGCCGGCCTTCTGCCGGGGCATGACGGCGGGTCCGGCCTCATCTGGGGACTGGATTTTACGCCCGTTGGGCCGAAGCCGGTCGGGAATTGCCACAGTCCGCAATCGGGCGGTTTCCGCTGGCTCCACATGAACCTTGCGGACAATGACACGCGCCGCTGGATCGAAAGCGCCCCGCTGCTGAACGCCGCAGTGCGCGAACTGCTGCTTTCGCCCGACACGCACCAGCGGGCGCTGGTCGAGGCGGATACGGTGGCCTGCGTGCTGCATGATTTCCAACGGGATTTCGATTTGCGCGATACCGGCAAAGTGGGCGCGCTGCGGATCGCGCTGACGCCGTCGCTGATGGTGACGGCCCGCCTGCATCCGCTCCGCTCCCCCGACATCATCCGGCAACGGCTGGCCCGCGCCGCGCCCGGCACCGGCGGGCCGCAGGCGCTGGATCTGCTGGTCAGCTCGATCGCCGAGAGCATCGGCGACATCTGCCGCGTCCTGAACACCGACGTGCAGCGGGCCGAGGATGCGCTGTTGCTGGGACATTTTCCGCCCTCGGCGCAGGATCTGCTGGGTATCCGCCGCAGGCTGGCGCAAATTCACCGGCTGCTGTCCGATATGCGCGGCGTGTTCCAGCGGCTGGAACGCGACGAGGAATTGGCACCCGGGCTGTTGCCGACCGTCGAGAAGCTGGTCCAGCACCTCCACGCGCTCGATGCCGACATCGTGGGAACGCAGGCACAGGTTCGCCTGCTGCGCGAAGAACTGGATATCCAGGCCGCGCAGCGCACCAACCAGAATCTCTACATCCTGTCGATCGTGACCGCGCTGATGCTGCCGGCGACGCTCGTCACCGGCATCTTCGGGATGAACACCGGCGGCATGCTGTTTGCCGGCACGACGTCCGGCACGCTGCTGGCGCTGGGGATCGTGTTTGCCGCCGCCATCGCGACCTTTCTCCTGCTGCGCTGGATGGGGTTCATGCGGCTTTGACGGCAAGGGCCGGCACCGCAGGCGCCTGATGGTCCGCGCCTGATTTTCCAGGGCAAGCGGGCATGTGATCCTGCCCTGAGAATCGGTCCTGCCCTGCCGGCATGGAGCGGCCGTCAGGCGCGGCAATTGCGGCGAAATTTATGGGTGTGACAAGTTTTCCGACGGGTGATTGTAAGCGCGCTCGACACCAGCCGCCTCGGTTCGTCGCACGGTGCGCTCAAGTTACCCGCGCAACCAAAGGTGGTGCGGGAGGCGTTCATGTGCCAGACAGGTGGGCCTGAACACGGCGGACACCGATCGCGCCAAAGTGCAGCCTGCATACTGCAAAGCTTATTCGGCACGATCCATGTGTTTCTGACAGCCGGGCACGCCATCACGGAGGCGATCGGACGAAAAGCCACGAATACACGGGGCCGGCTTTTGCAGTTTGAAGGAGTTATATAATGAGCGTCATTTCCAAACGGCCAACAGTGCTCTTCCTGCTTGCCACGATTGCCTTGCCGGCATCGGGCAGCTTGTCCGCGCAGGCGCAGGAAGCGCCCGATAGCGATGTCATGGCGACCGTGGTTGGCTCGCCCCCGGCCGACCTTTCGCAACTGACCGCCGGTCCCGAGATCGAAGGCTTCATTTCCGCACGCACCGGCGACCGGATTCAAGTTACCACCGCCACCGGGGACAAGACGGTGATCGCGCTCAGCGATGGCACCAGGATCAAGGCAAGCGGCGGCTTTCTGGGCCTCAACAGCAACAAGCTTGCCGCCGACGCGCTGCTGAACGGCCTGCCGGTTACCGCCAAGACGGTTAAATGGGGCACCGGCCGGGTGGCGAGCCAGGTGGAGATCAAGAGCAAGGACCTCAAGACCGCGAAGATGATCCACACCGGCACGGCCCAGGGGTTTGCCCAGCAGACTGCGGCAACCGAGGCGCTGCGCGGCCGCATGGGCGACATCGACAAGTATAACATCAAGGGCACGACCAACGTGTACTTCGATACCGGCAAGACGAAGCTTTCCGGTCAGGGCCAGTCCGATCTCTGCGCCGCCGCCGCCCAGGCCGAGACGACCAACAACGCCCTGCTGCTGGTGGTCGGTTATACCGATTCGGTTGGCGACTATGACTACAACCAGGAGTTGAGCGAAAAGCGCGCCAGCCGCGTCGTCAACTATCTGCAGCAGGCCTGCGGCTGGAAGCCGTATCGCATGTTGACCCCCACCGGAATGGCCGAAGCCGACCCGACGGCAGACAACGAAACCGAGGAAGGCCGGGCGCAGAACCGCCGCGTTTCGGTGAACATCCTGGTCAGCAAGGGTCTTGACGGCCTGTAAGACCTGTCTGGATGGGCTTTATCGGCAAGATATGGGGGGTGGGCTTTGCCTGCCCCCCTTTTCTTTGCCGCACGGTAAGCCGGCAGCGCGGTAATCAGTAAGGCAGGGCCGGACCGGCCAGGATCAGCGCCAGCGCGCAGCCGCACACGATGCTGCGGCGAAGCCATTCCGGCGCGGGCGCGCGGAAGGTTACCGAGGCGTGAGCGAGAGAAAGGGCCATGGGCGGCTTGTGCGCCCGAATCCCTTAGCGAACCGTAAACCGATCAGACCATGACTGCGGGCATCTGCTGGCTGGCGCAGTGGAAACTGCCGCCACCGGCCAGCACCGCATCGGCCATCAGGCCGATCGTGGCGCGGGTGGGGAACAGTTCGGCGATCGCGGCGACGCCGGCGGCATCGTGAGCGGTGCCGTAGATCGGGACCACCACGAGGTTCGAGGTGATCGCGAAATTCATGTAGCTGGCGGGTTCGATCCGGTCGCCACTGGTGACGAGGCCGGGGGAAGGAACCTGCACCACGGTGACGCCGAAGGCTTCGGCACGGGCCTTTGCATCGGCATAGATCGCGGCGTTGGGATCATCAGGGCCGGTCGCGCGCGGGAGGGCGAGTACGCCGGGGGCGACGAAGCGGGCGAGGTTATCGACGTGACCATCGGTGTGATCGTTGATCAGGCCCTCGCCCAGCCACAGCACGCGGGTCAGGCCGAGATCGGAGGCGAGGCGGGCTTCGATCTCGGCGCGCGAGAGGTGCGGGTTGCGATTGGGATTGAGCAGGCATTGTTCGGTGGTGACGACGAGGCCGGTGCCATCGCCATCGAGCGCGCCGCCTTCGAGAATCCAGTCGGACGTGGTGGTGTGCAATCCGGCACCGGCGGCGAGGGTGGCGCCGATCTCCTGATCGCCTTCCATCAGGTATTTTCCGCCCCAGCCATTGAAGCCGAAGCGCCGCGCGCCGCGCTGTCCGGCGGCATCGCAGACGACCAGCGGGCCGGTATCGCGCAGCCAGATATCGCCGAACACGTTGCGCTCCAGCTTCACGCCCGGCCCGGCGAGGTGGGCGGCGCGGGCTTCGTTGGCGGCATCGCGCACCAGCAGGCGGACTTCCTGCCCGCTTTCGGCAACGGCGCCGGCGAAAGCGGCGATCTGTTCCTGCGCGCGGGCGAGGAAGCCGGGCCATTCGGCCTCGTCATGCGGGAAGCCGATCCACAGCCAGTCCTGCGGGTGCCATTCGGGCGGCAGGCGGGGCGAACGGTCGGTCATGCGGCAATTCTCCAGCGCGCGGGGAGCCGGGCAGATGGCAAATCCACCGGATACCCGCAAGGCCATGACTTGATCGCATCGCTGCGAACGGGCAACGCCTGTTCGCGTGAACGTTGCGGATGACATCGACTGGACCGGCGCGATCGCCCGCGCGCGCGCCGGAGCGCCGTTTCTGGCGGCGCTGCTCGACCGGCTGCCCGAGCTGGCGGCGC
>VMTF01000034.1 GCA_013791705.1 Sphingomonadales bacterium
AGCGCACCCTGTTTGCCTCGGGGATCTCGTTGAGGTTCGTCGAAGCCATCGTTGCGATGGGCCTGTTCTTCGTCGTCCTGTTTGCCGCCCTGCTGATCGGCGTGGGTTACGTCGGGTTGCTGCTCGGGCCGGGCGTGATTCTGCTGCTTGCGGTCCTGGCGCTGGCAATCGCGGTGGGCCTGCCGACCATGGTGATCGGTCGGATGGGGCAGAACCGGCGCAAGCGCGTGGAGCAGCAATTTCCGGTTTCACTGGATGTTTTCGTGCGGGCGCTGCGCTCTGGTCATCCGGTCGCCGGGGCGATCGAACTGTTGACGCAGGAGATGGACGACCCGATCGGGAGCGAATATGGGTTGGTCGCGGATGAAGTCGCCTATGGCTCCGAGCTTACCGACGCGATCGCGGCCATGGCCGATCGGTGGGATCTTGACGACATTCGCATGTTCGTCGTCTCACTGTCGGTTCAGATCGAGACCGGCCGCAACCTCGCGGAAATTCTGGAAAATCTCTCCGAAGTGATCCGGGCGCGAGCGAGCCTTTACATGAAGGTCCGGGCGCTGAGTTCAGAAGGTCGCATGACCGGCTGGATGCTGACCGTGCTGCCGATCGTGACGTTTGTCGGCATGTTCATGGTCAATCCCGGCTTCTATCTCAATGTCGCCAAGGATCCGATTTTCCTGTTCGGATTTCCCGGGCTGCTGATCCTCTACTTCGTCGGGGTGATGTGGATTCGCAATCTCGTGAACATCAAGGTCTGATCATGATCGAACTTGCCGCCAATACCACTGCCGTACGTCTGCCGGTGCTGCTGGCGATCTTCGGGCTTGTCGTCGTTGTCGTCATGGCCGTCGCTTCGGTGTTCAACCGCCGATTCAACGTCCGCGCGCAACTGCAGAGCCTGCGGCCGGACCTTGCGCTCAAGAGTTCGGGGCAGAGCCTGCGATCGCGCGATGCCGAAGGCGCCTGGGCGCGAATGGCGGCTGCGATCGAGGCGGCCGGCCTTAATCTCACCGACACCAAGAGCGATCGTTTGCGGGAAAAGCTGCGCGCGGCCGGGTATAATTCGCCGGCGGCGCCGCGAATTTATACCCTAGTGCGGTTGCTGATGATTTTCGTTCTCCCGCTGGGCTACGTCATCCTGTCGTACATGAGCGCACAGCCGCCGTCCTTCACCAAGCTCTACGTCGTCGGTTCGGGCCTCGCGGTTTTGGGGCTGCTCGTGCCCAATCTGTTTGTCCAGGCCAAGGCAGACCGGCGCAAGGAAGCGATTGTCAACGGCTTTCCGGATTGCCTGGACCTGCTGCTGGTCTGCGTCGAATCCGGCCTGGGGCTTGAGGCGGCAATGGACCGTGTCGGCCGTGAGATGGTCGTTTCCCAGCCGATGGTCGCGCAGTTGCTGTCGCTCACTGTCTTGCAACTGCGCGCGGGCGCTTCGCGCGAAGAGGCTTTTCGCAAACTGGCGGATGCCGCTTCGGTCGATGAAATCCGCTCGTTCACCACGCTGTTGATCCAGTCGGACAAGCTGGGGACCAGCATCGCTTCGACCATGCGGGTCTACGCTTCCGAAATGCGCGAGAAGCGCCGGATGCGCGCCGAGGAAAAGGCCTATCGCCTGCCGGTCCTGATTTCCATTCCGCTGGTGGCCTGCATGCTGCCGGTCATGATCGGCACGTTGATGCTGCCGGCGGTGGTGATGGTCGTTCGTGAACTTTACCCAATGATGCGTGGAGGTTAACATGCGCAAGGCACCGACAGCACTCGTGATGCTGGCACTGGCTTCGCCGCTGCTCAGCGGTTGCAACACCTTCGTGGGACGAGCGCTCGGCTTTCAGAACCACAAGCCGGGAGCAGAACTGCGCGACGGCAAGGAATACGCCGAGCAGCAGCTCGCGGTGGGCAAGGGGGCGCTGGACACCGGCCAGTATGCGCTGGCGATCGAGTCATTCCGCAACGCCCGGTTGTTCACCGACACGGCGGCCGATGCCTATAACGGGATGGCCATCGCCTATCTGCAACTGGACCGGCCCGATCTTGCCGAGCGCTTTTTCAAGCAGGCCATTCTGGCGCATCCGACCGACCAGCGCTTCCAGGCCAATCTAGACCGTTTTTACAAGACGATACCCGAAATGGCCATCCGCACGACGCGTGAGGACGCGCCGTCGCTGGCGAGCCTTGCCCCGCCGCAGCAACCTGCGGCCAACAGCGCGGTGCGGGTGCTGGCGGCAGCCGGGGATCACTCCGTTGTCACCGCCCAGTCGGCTACCGGCCGGATGACGCGGGTGTCCGCCAATTCGGTCGTCATCGGCACGGCCGCCGCGCCGGCCGTTGCGCCTGAGCGCCGCCGTTCGGCGGTGGCGCTGGCATCCGGGCAGCCGGAACGTCGGCGCAATCCGCAGTATCCTGCGAGAATTCCGCTCGCCGAGGCGCCGGCGCCAGCCGGCACCGGCTATCCGGTCCGGATCGGGCTGGCGGCGGCCTCGACGTCCGTCAAGGCGACATCAGCCGGCAGCGGGGTGGTTTTGGTCAGCGGCCCCGTGAACCGCTGATCGCAGACCGGACATGACTGTATTGCAGGGTATCGGCGGCCTTTTGCTGGCCGCCATTGCGCTCACCGGGGCCTGGCTTGACTTGCGCACCCGGCGCTTGCCGAACTGGCTGTGCGGCCTTGGCTTCGCCGCCGGGCTTGGGTTCATGGTGGTGACGGGTGGCTGGACGATGGCGGGGGCCGCGCTGCTGCACGCGCTGATCGCGCTGATCGTCGGCGCCGGGCTGTTCGCCATGGGGGGCATCGGCGGCGGCGACGCCAAGTTCTATGCGGCGCTGGCAGCGTGGTTCCCGCTGTGGGATGGCCTGGGGCTGCTGGTGTCGGTCTCGCTGACCGGGCTGGTACTGCTGATTGTGTGGGTTCTGATCCGGCAACGCCTGATGCGTGCCCACAGCGGGCTGCCCGAGGACAGCGATTTCCGCAAGCTGCCCTATGGCATGGCGATATCGGTGGGCGCGCTGGTGGCATTTTTCATGCCGTTCTTTTAATTATGGCCGACGCGAAGAGAGTAATTTTCGATATTTTGGGCCATCTAGAGCTCGCGCCCTCGGCGGCTCCCATTGCTGTTGGCTTAGGCCGGACGCATCGACTTTAAAAATCCTTATGGGTATTTCCTGGGAATATTTTTTTGAGTCCGCCTCAAGAATCCAGGCGATTTGTAGAAGCGTTCTATTGTTGAAGTTTAAGTGGAACCTGCGAGTATCACTTGCATTTTCCGGATCCATTTGGGCTCTGCCCCGGAGGGCATGTTGTCCCTCCAGTACCAGTACCAGTACCAGTACCAGTACCACCTCCGCCACTGCTCGCAAGTACAACGGTCGTCACTTCCATGTTGTTCTTGGCACTGCCCATCGCCCCGTTGAGGTTTGCGCCGAGCGACAGCACCGCGCCTCCCAGGGCGACCGAGATTACGGCAAGGATCAGCGCGTATTCCGCAGAAGACGTGCCCGATTCGTCGCGATCAAACCGTTTGCGCACTTCCTGCCTCCATTTGTCCTGATCGACGGGGCCAAATGCTCGCGGCCCCTGTTCCAGAGGGGAGCTGAACCTATGATGGCACTTACCTGAAAAACACATGTCCAACAAGTAGACGCTTAAATCTGTCGTGAAGATTCGCGAGTGAAACTGCGCTATCCGACGAACACATATCTTGTGAAAAGTACGCAATGTGCTGCTACATCAATGCCCTAGGCCCCAAATTGGTGCATGCCGCTCCGGCATCCACTAATCCTCTTGCCCCAGGTGTGGCGCCGACAATCATCTTGGTTCGGTTGACGCGGTGGCGTATGGTGAGAGCAGGAGTGAACGGTCGGGCTATTGCGCTCGTCAAGCAGGGAACTTGAAGTGGTCGAAGCCAGGCTGGGGGCAAATCTTGGTGGCACTATTCACGTAATGGTGTTGGCGATTGCCTTGTCCGGAGGGAACGCTGCCTTGGCCACCGGGCGGGTACTTCGCACCGTCGCCCCCCCCACTTACGCCGCGCAGGACAGCACGCCGCGCGTACTAGGCGGAGCAGCCCTGGCTCAAGGCGCCGGCCAGTCGCCCGACGAACGCGGAACGCCGGAACCCGCGCACATCACCATCGGCGGCCCGGCGCCCTATGCCCACATCAGCGTTGGCGCGAATCCGAGCCTGGCCAGCGTTACTGTCAGCCGGGCGGCCGATGCGATGGGGGCGCCGGTCGATTTCTCGCGGTTCCGGGCCTGGTCGTCATCCTCGTTGCCAGCGGGTTTGCCGCTGGCCGCCAGCACCATGAGCAGCCGGTTCGGCATGCGTACCCACCCCATTCTGGGCGGCCGGCGCGCCCATCAGGGTGTCGATCTGGCCGCGCCGACGGGGACTCCGGTCTTCGCCACATCCGATGGCACCGTCAGCCGGGCGCAATGGCAGGGCGGCTATGGGCTGTTTCTGGAACTGGCACACGGCAATGGCGTGCAAACCCGCTATGGCCATATGTCGCGGCTCAATGTCGCCTCGGGCCAGCGCGTGCGCAAGGGCGATCTGATCGGCTTTGTCGGCTCGACCGGCAGATCGACCGGTCCGCATCTCCACTATGAGATGCGTGTCAACGGCCGGCCGGTCAATCCGCTGCCCCATAAGTAGCAGGCGGGACTAGGCGCCGGACTTTTCGCAGATCAGGCACAGCGCATGGATGATGTCGCGCACCTGGGCGTCGGTCAGGCTGTAGTAGCGCGTCTGGGCTTCGCCGCGGGTGCTGACGACGCCTTCCTCACGCAACATGGCGAGGTGCTGCGAGACGGACGATTGGGACAGCCCGGTCAGTTCGACCAGTTCGGTCACCGATACTTCCCCCTCGTCCATCCGGCACAGCATCAACAGGCGTTCGGGATGGCTCATCATCTTGAGCCGGGCGGCCATCCGGGCGGCGTTGGCCTTGAGCTGGGTACGATCGGTGGGCATCATGATGGCAGTTCCTTCGCTTCGATGCCATCGTCACGCAAGACAATGTAGATTGCCGGAATCACCAGAACAGTCAGCAATGTCGACGATGCCAGGCCAAACAGCAGCGAAATGGCGAGGCCCTGGAAGATCGGATCGGTGAGGATCACCGCCGCGCCGATCATGGCCGCCGCCGCCGTCAGCACGATGGGCTTGAAGCGGATCATGCCGGCTTCGAGCAGGGTTTCGCGCAAGCTCTTGTCGGGCGCCCGGGCGTGGCGGATGAAATCCACCAGCAGGATCGAATTGCGCACGATGATCCCGGCCAGTGCGATGAAGCCGATCATCGAAGTCGCCGTGAACGGTGCGCCGAACAGCATGTGGCCCAGGACGATGCCGATCAGGGTGAGCGGGATCGGGGTGAGGATCACCAGCGGCAGCGTGAAGCTGCGGAACTGGCCGACGACCAGCACATAGATGCCCAGCAAGGCGACGATGAACGCCGCGCCCATGTCACGGAATGTGACCCAGGTGATTTCCCATTCGCCATCCCACAGCAGCGAGGCATGGCTTTCATCGTGCGGCTGGCCGTTCAGGATGATTTCGGGCTTCACCAGCCCATGGGCCTTCCAGTCATAGTTGGCGATGGCCTCGTCCACGGCCAGCATGCCGTAGATCGGGGCTTCGTAGCGGCCGGCCAGTTCGGCGGTGACCATCGCGGTGCCGCGTCCGTCGCGGCGGAAGATCACCTGGCCACCGGGCTGCATCCGCGCCGTAACCAGTTCGCCGAGCTGGATCAGTTGCGGCCCGGCCGGGCCTTGCGCGACGGCCACGGGGGTGGCCTCCAGCGCGGCGGACCATGTGCGCTGCGACTGGTCGAGCCCGAGTTCGATCGGGAGGGGATCGCGCTCACCCCCGCGCGGGGCATAGCCGATGGTCTGGTTGCCGATCAGCGCATCGATCGAATCGAACAACTGCCGTTCCGAGAGGCCGTAATGATCGAGCCTGGCGCGGTCCGGCGTCAGCCGCAGTTCCGGGCGCGGCGCGCCGAAGCTGTTGTCGACATCGACGATATAGGGAACCGACTTGAAGATCGCCTCGACCTGTGTGGCCACGGCGCGGCGGCTGGCCTCGTCCGGCCCATAGATTTCGGCCAGCAGTGTCGCCAGAACCGGCGGGCCGGGCGGGGTTTCCACCACCTTGAGCGAGCCGCCGGCGGGCAGGGGGATCGTCTTCAGCTTCTCGCGCAGGGCAACCGCCACCTCGTGGCTGGACCGGGACCGGTCCCCCTTGGGCAGCAGCGTCACCATCAGATCGCCCATTTCGGGGCGGTTGCGCAGGAAGTAGTGACGCACGAGGCCGTTGAAATTGAACGGGGCGGAAGTGCCGGCATAGGCCTCCATCGACACCACTTCGGGCACGGTGCGGGCCTGGGCGGCGGCCAGTTCCAGCACGCGGCTGGTTGCTTCGAGGCTGCTGCCTTCCGGCAAATCGGCGACGAGCTGCACTTCGCTCTTGTTGTCGAACGGCAGCAATTTCACCGTCACTGCCTTGAAGTAGTACATCGAGCAGGCGAGCAGCGTTGCCACGCCCACCGCGATCAGGAAGTTTCGCGCGCTCCTGCGCGTGGCGATCACCTTGCTGGCATAGTGCTTGTAGAGTGCGCCGAGCTTGCCGCCGTGCGCGTCTTCGTGCCCGTGCAACAGGGTCTCGCGCGCGAACCGGATCATCAGCCAGGGCGCGATGATCACCGCGACGAAGAACGAGAAGATCATGGCTGCCGAAGCGTTGATCGGGATCGGCGCCATGTATGGCCCCATCAGCCCTGAAACGAACAGCATCGGCAGCAATGCGGCGACCACGGTCAATGTGGCGATGACGGTGGGATTGCCCACTTCGGCGACCGCGTCCACCGCCCCGTCGATCCGGCTGCGACCATCGTTCATGGCCCAGTGCCGCGCAATGTTCTCGATCATGACGATGGCATCGTCAACCAGGATGCCGATCGAAAAGATCAGCGCGAACAGGCTGACCCGGTTGATGGTGAAGCCCATCGTGTTCGATGCGAACATGGTCAGCAGGATCGTCGTGGGAATGACGATGGCGGTCACCCCGGCCTCGCGCCAGCCGATCGCAAAGCCGATCAGCACCACGATCGAAACGGTCGCCAGCGCGAGGTGGAAGATCAGCTCATTGGCTTTTTCGTTCGCGGATTCGCCGTAATTGCGGGTGACCGAAACTTCGACGCCGTCGGGGATCAACTGGCCCTTGAGCAGATCGACCCGCTCCACCACGCCTTCGGAAACGCTGACCGCGTTGGCACCGGCGCGCTTGGCGATGGCGAGGCTGACGGCGGGCGCCATGGTCCAGCCGTGCTTGTCATCCTTGGCCCAGCGCCAGGCGCGCGCCTGATCCTGGCTTGGCGCCTGTTCCACGCGGGCGACATCGCGCAGGAGCACGGGCGCGCCGCTGATCGAGCGCACGGTCAGATCGCCCAGTTCCTCGGCGCTGCGCAGCGTCTGACCGGCAATGACCGTTGCAGCCTGCCCGCCTTCGCGAACATTGCCCGCCGGGAAGCTGCGGTTGGCCTGGCTGGCGGCTTCGATCACGCTGCCCAGCGGCACGCGATATTGCGCCAGTTTCGCCGGATCGGGCACCACCCGCAGGGCCATCCGCTGGCCGCCGGTGATGAACGTCAGGCCGACATCATCGACCTTGGCGACTTCGCTGCGCAATTTGCCCGCCAGTTCGAACAGCGTCTGGTCGTTCCACTGGCCGGGCGCGCCCGGTTTGGGCGTCAGCGTGAGCACCACGATCGGCACGTCGCTGATGCCGCGCACCGTAATCTGAGGCGGCGGAATGCCGACCGGGATGCGATCGATATTGGCGTGGATCTTCTCGGTGGTGCGGATCGACGCGTCTTCGGGATTGGAGCCGACAAGGAAGCGCGCCGTCACCAGCACGCCATTGTCCTCGGCCTGGGTATAGACGTGTTCGACGCCTTCGACGCTCTTGACGATGGTTTCCAGTGGTTTGCCCACCAGTTCCACCGCATCGGCCGCGCCAAGGCCGGGCGCGCCGACCCGGATGTCGACCATCGGCACCTTGATCTGCGGCTCTTCCTCACGCGGGATCGTCATGGTGGCGATCAGGCCGACCAGGATCGCGGCCAGCAGGAACAGCGGTGTCAGCGGCGACTGGATCGTCGCACGGGTGAGCTTGCCCGATATGCCGAGGTTCATTTCCCGGCGGTCCCGATCAGGGTGTCACCGGCATTGGCGCCCGAAAGGATCTCGACCTTGCCGGGTTCGGCCGATGGCGCGGTCTGCACCGGAACGCTGGTTGCCGCGCCGGTCTTGCCCAGCACCATGACATAATCGATGCCGAAACGGTTGGTTACATAGCTGGCCGGAACCAGCAGCGCCTTGCGCGTGCCGGTTTCCACTTTGGCCGAAACGCGCCGCCCAATCAGGCGGTTATCGATGCCGGGCAGGCTTGCATCCGCAGTCACCTGGCCGGCCTGGACCGAGGGATAGACCTTGATGACGCGGCCGACCGCCTTGCCGTCGCCCAGCGCCTCGGCGGTGACCTTCGAACCGGCGCGGACCTTTTCCGCAACCGATTCGGGCATTTCAAGCCGCACGATCGTCGGCCCCGCGGTGATCACGGCGATGACCATGCCCGGCGCGACCGGCGCGCCGGCGGGAACATCGGCGCGCAGCACGCGGCCACTGGCCGGCGCGACGACCACGCCTTGCCCGGCGACGGCTCCGACCGCAGATTGCTGCGCCTGTGCCGCGCGGGTCTGGGCGGCGGCGGCGGCGGCGGCGGCTTCGGCCTGCTCCAGCCGCGCCTTGGCATAAACGCCGTTCTTGTAAAGGAAACGCACGCGTTCCAGTTCGGCCTGGGCTTGCGCGGCTTGCGCCTGGGCAGCGGCGGCCTGCGCGCCATAGGCGCCGGCCTGATAGCCAAGCTGATTATCGACGATCCGCCCGATCGCCTGGCCTTTGCGGACCGTGTCGCCTTCGCGCACGTCCAGTGTGGTGAGGATGCCGGGAATACGGGCGAGCACCTGCGCCTGATCGACGGTGGCGATTTCGGCGCTGACGTCCTGCCAGCCGACCGTGTCGGCTGCCTGCAGCACGAGGCGCGGACCTGCCGGAGCCGCAGCCACCTTGGCCGGCTGATCGTTGCTTCCGCACGCACCAAGCGGGAGTGTCAGTACCGAAAGCGCCAGAATCGGCCAGCCTGTTGATCTGCGCATGCCCCGTTTCCCCAGATTAGCGTTCGACCGGAAGGCCCGCTGCTTTCCACGCACCGAAGCCGCCGGCGAGGTGGGTATCCACTTCAGCCTGCGCGGCCCCGCACTTGTCCAGCGCCATGCCCGAACGCTTGCCGCCAAGGCAACTCAGGACCAGCTTCTTGCCTTCCGGCTCAGGAAGCTGCGAGGCGCGGAAGGTGGACAGCGGCATGTTGACCGCTCCCGGGATGTGACCGGCGGCGAACTCGTCCACTTCGCGGACATCGACCACCAGCGCTTGCCCGGTTTCCAGCATCGCACTCAACTGCGTTGCGGTCAGTTCCTTGTGCGCCGACTTTCCGAAACCGAAGACCATTTCGATTTGTCCTTTCCATCGCGCCGGCACTGCATTGTCGTGCCTGACGCCATAATATTCCCCCTTGCTCATATTGCAAACACCTTATATAAGTCAAGCACAATGGAATGAGATCAGGTGATTCCTTCGGGTCGCAACGAAGGTGCCCAACAGGCGGGAGAACGGAAATGGCATTGCCCCGGATCATCATCCTTGGCGCGGGACTTGGGGGGACAATTGCCGCCTACGAGATTCGTGACGCCGTCAAGGGCAAGGCGGAAGTTACGGTCGTCAACGATCAGGAAGATTTCTGGTTCGTCCCCTCCAATCCCTGGGTCGCGGTGCGCTGGCGCGAGCCTGACGCCATCAAGGTTCACCTTCCGCCAATCATGGCGAAGAAGGGCATCGGCTTTTCGTCTGCTGGCGCCAAACGCGTCCATCCGGCGGAAAACCGGGTGGAACTGAGTGACGGCACGTCGCTCTCCTATGACTATCTGGTGATCGCGACCGGCCCCGAGCTTGCCTTCGATGAGATCGAGGGGCGCGGTCCGGAGGGGTTCACCCAGTCCATCTGCCAGACCAGCCACGCAGCGCAGGCGGCGATCGATTTCGATGCCTTCGTGACAGACCCCAAACCGATCG
>VMTF01000291.1 GCA_013791705.1 Sphingomonadales bacterium
CTGCCGACCGCCCAGCGGGTCTGCGCCGCGCCGGGGCGCGGTTCGGCATCGCCGCGCAACACGATCACCCGCCCCCCGGTCCGCTCCGCCGCGAGCGCGAGGCGGCGGCTGGCGGTGAGATCGTAAGCCGCGAACCGGCCCAGGCTCTCGATCAGCACCGCCGCGACGCCCGGGCAGCGGGCCGCCTCCAGCCCGGCGCGCAGGAGTGCCAGCCCGCGATCGCCATCCGGACCGGCTTCCACGATCATCAGCCGCGCGAGGTCGACCCCCAGCAAGGCCAGCCCCTCACCGTTGAGGACCAGCGGCGCCGATCCGCCCCGCCCCCGCCGCCCGTCCCGGCCACCTCGCACCAGCAGGATGGTGCCCGCACTGTCGCGGCAGGCCATGGACAAGGCGAACGCCAGCGCCGCGCCCCGGTCGTCGCCCGCCGCATGGAGTTCGTGCAGCCGCCCCGGCTCGAAGGCGGGGAGCCGCATTTCGGCCCCACGGGGCATGGCGCCGGGCCGCCGCCCCGCCACTCTGGCGTCCAATCCGGAAATAGTGCTGGTCATGTCTGCGAATCACCTGTGTTCACTTTATGTTCTTACCTGGACGTTGTCCATGACCGGAACAGGCGACGGCGACAGTCTCACGGGCGAACCTCAGGGGTGGGGCCTCCCGCCAGGCAAAATCAGGCTCAGGCGAATTCACACCTGGGCAGACAAGAAAAAGCCCCCGGGACGGTCTGTCCCGGGGGCCAAGAAGTCCGGCGACCGCACAAGGCAGCCGCGCGTAGTCCGGCTTACCTGGCGCCGAACTTGTAGCTCAGCGACATCCCGACGGTGCGCGGCGCACCGATGATGAAGGAGTAGGCACCGGCAGTCGGCGAAGACGACGACGTACCGGCGTAGATGGTTTCATTGGTCAGGTTCTTGACCCAGGCCGCCGCGCTTACGCCCGTGCCGCCAATGTCGTTCAGGTTGAACCGCAGATCCATCTGGTGGAAGCTGGGAACGGTCAACGCCACCGAAGTAAGCGCACCCGTATAATGGTAATCGAAGCTGGCGCTGAGCTTACCGCCCAGGATCTCGCCCGGGACATCGACGAGGACGCCCGCATTGCTCGTCCACTTCGGCTGGCCCTGGATCGAGAACACGGCCGGCAGACCGGCTGCGTTCAGGAAGTTCTGGAACCTGTCGCCCACCTGGATGCTGTCCACCGTGATATCGTTGTACGATAAGGCGCCGGTGAAGGTCAGGCCGCGGAACGGGCTGAGTGTGCCAGATGCCTCGACACCGCGAATGGTCAGCGTCGCGCCGTTGACGATGTTGGTCGCACCGATGACATAGACCAGCGAACCGGGCGTGCCACCCACCGCGCAATCCGACGTGGGATGTCCCGGCGTGCCGAGCGCATCCACGATACACACGCCAGCCGCGAGGTTGGACGTGTTCAGCGGCAACTGGTTCGCGGTATCCTTGCCGGAGTAGACCGCCAGATCAAGCGTCGCGCGGACGCTGCCAAGCTGCGCCCGTGCCTTGAGGCCCAGTTCCCAGTCGGTAAGCGTTTCCGGCTGGAACGTCTGCTCCGCGCTCAGATAGGGATCGAGCAGCGGGGTATTGTAGCCCCCGGCGCGATAGCCCCGGCGATGGGCAAGATAGACCAACGCGTCCGGCGTAACCTGATAGTTGGCACCCAGCGTGTAGGTCAGCTTCTTGAACTTCGCATCCGGGAACGTCTGGGCCGACGCGCCGATGGCCGCGCCCGCGAGGCCGGTTGCCGAGGTGCACGCGTCTTCAGACGGAACATAGGTGTCCACATCCTCGGGCGTCACAATCAGCATCGGCGTCGGAGCGAACGGGCTGATCGCCTGCGAAACGGTGCACGCCGATTGCGTATCCCAGGTCTGGCGCAGGCCCGCCGTAAGCGACAGGCCGGGGATC
>VMTF01000204.1 GCA_013791705.1 Sphingomonadales bacterium
CCCCCGCGCGGCGCCCCGAGCCCCCGCCCGTGGGGCTTTGTGCTACCTTTTTCTCTGTTTTTTAACCCCCACCAACCCCCTTGGCCGGGTGGCGGGGTGGGGCCCGCCGGGGGCGGCCCCCCGACAACCATCCACGAAAGGAATGTACATGTCAGACCCCGTCATTGCCGCCGCAGCAGAGATCGTGCAGCAGGCCGATCCGGCGGCGGTCCAGGTTCGCAGCTTCTTCGATGAAGCGACCTTCACGGTAACCCATGTGCTGTCCGACCCCGCAACCGGCAAGGCTGCGGTCATCGATAGCGTGCTCGATTTCGATCCGGCATCGGGGCGCACTTCCACCACCTCCGCCGATGCCGTGATCGCTTACATCCGCGAGCAGGGACTGGAGGTTGAATGGCTGCTGGAAACGCATGCGCATGCCGACCATCTCTCGGCCGCGCCCTATCTGCAAGAACAGCTTGGCGGCAAATTGGCGATCGGACGCCACATTCTCACCGTGCAGGAGGTCTTCGGCAAGATCTTCAACGAAGGCACCCGCTTTGCCCGCGACGGCTCGCAGTTCGATCAGCTCTTCGACGATGGCGACCGCTTTGCGATCGGCTCCATCCCCGCGATCGCGTTGCATGTGCCCGGCCACACCCCGGCCGACATGGCCTACGTGATCGGCGATGCCGTCTTCATCGGCGATACCCTGTTCATGCCGGACTATGGCACTGCCCGTGCTGACTTTCCCGGCGGGGATGCCCGCGTGCTCTACCGGTCGGTGCGCCGCCTTCTGTCCTTGCCCGAAGCCAGTCGCCTGTTCCTGTGCCATGACTACAAGGCACCCGGTCGCGACACTTACGTCTGGGAGACCACGGTGGCGCAGCAGCGCCGCGCCAATGTCCATATCCATGATGGCGTCAGCGAGGATGAGTTCGCCGCCATGCGCGAAGCGCGTGACGCCACGCTCGACATGCCGCGCCTGATTCTGCCGTCCATCCAGGTCAACATGCGCGGCGGACATTTCCCGGAACCCGAAGAAAACGGGGTGAGCTACCTCAAGCTGCCGCTCAACCGGCTCTGACGCGATGGCGCTCGACACCATTCAGTATCTGCTCGGTGCGGGGTCCGGCGGCCTTGTCGGGTTCACGCTCGGCCTGGTCGGAGGGGGCGGTTCGATCCTCGCCGTCCCGCTCATGGTCTATCTGGTGGGCGTGCCCCAACCGCATATCGCGATCGGCACCAGCGCACTGGCAGTGGCGGTCAATGCCGGCGCCAGCCTCGTGCCGCACGCGCGGGCCGGCACGATCAAATGGCGGTGTGCCAGCATGTTTGCCGCCGCAGGCGTCACGGGGGCTTATGCCGGCTCGACCCTGGGCAAGGCCATGGACGGACAACGCCTGCTGTTCCTGTTCGCTTTGCTCATGCTGGTGGTGGGCGCACTGATGATCCGCAACCGCAAAGATCCAGGCAATCCCGATGTCCAATGCCGCCGCGAGAATGCGCCCAAAGTGATGGGCTACGGGCTCGGCACTGGCCTCTTCTCCGGCTTTTTTAGGCATTGGCGGTGGTTTTCTGATCGTTCCGGCGCTGATGGCATCGACTGCCATGCCGATGCGCAACGCGGTCGGCTCATCGCTCGTGGCCGTCACCGCTTTCGGGCTGACGGCAGCCGTCAACTACGCCTTGTCGGGACTCGTGGATTGGGCCCTCGCGGGTGTCTTCATCCTGGGCGGCGTCGCGGGAGGCATCGCAGGAACACTGCTGTCGCAGCGATTATCCGCAATGAAGGGGCTGCTCAACACTCTGTTCGCAGGGCTGATCTTCGTCGTGGCAATCTACATGCTGTGGCAAAGTGCAACTCGGTAATTACGGATGCAGCCGCCTGCGGCGTCGATGTCTCTGCCCCATGATAAATATCTATTATGAATACATTTTTGTTGCGAAATCGGCGAACACTTCTCAACACTGTTCGCCGTGAACAGGAGAGCTGATCTAGCGTGACCGTCGAAATTCGTCAGCTTCGTTTCGCGGTAATGTCCGCAGACCTTCGCAGCTTCTCGAGAGCAGCGGCCAGACTCAATGTAAAGCAGGCCACGCTCAGCCGAAGCGTTCTGCAACTTGAAGACAAGCTTGGCGTCAAACTGTTCGGGCGTACGACCCGGGGCGCTGAGCCGACCGAAGCCGGCAAGGTCTTCCTCGAGACCGCACGCCGGATCATCACTGATCTTGATAATCTTCAGACCACGGCGCGGGCGGTCGGTTACGGCGAGCAGGGCCGCCTTGCTGTCGGTTATTGCTCCTCGCTGATGGCCGGCCATGTCAAGGCTGCCTTCTCGGACTATCTGACCCGGTTTCCCGATGTCCAGTTCGACGGGGTCGAAGGCGATCCGGACAAGCTTTGCAGCGATCTCAGAGCCGGGCCGATCGACGTCGCGATCGCCCCGCACGGCAGCGAGGAACAGCGGCGGCAATTCGCCTTGCGCAATGCTTTCCGGAAACTCGATGAAGACGCGCGTGCCGTCATCGAAGGCACGCAGCGGTCGCCAGGCCGGCTTGTCGCCTTCGATCCGGTAGCCGAAGTTGAGATTGGCAAGGTCCATGCCTGCGGCAACGGGCGCGGCGCGCTCAGCCTCGGCGCGAACCCCAGGGAAAATCGACTGCCGCTGCCGCCCATTTCCAACCTTCGGCCTCGAGCCGTGCTGCTTCGGACTGCAAGCGTTCGGCGACCAGCTTGTCGAGCAGGTGCACGTCCTGCAGCCAGCCCCCGTGGTCATCCTCGAACAGGTCGCGCATGACGCTGCCGCCTGCGGCCACATAGGCATCGAGCGTGACGAAGCGGACCCGCTTGTCGGACGCGCGCACCGTGTCTTCGGTCAGACGCGAACGGATATAGGCGGGCGAGCGGTTGAAGCTGTGCGCCAGCATCTCCCAGACCTGTTCCTGCCGTTCGTGATCCTCGCAGACGGAGAATGCCATAAGCTGGTCGAGGGTCATGCCGTCATCGGCATAGATCGCGTGCAACCGGGGCGAGACTGCCGCCAGCTTGAGCCGCTGGCGCACGACGGCCGGCGTCACCATGAAATGCGCGGCAATGTCCTCAAGCCCGAGGCCCTGATCGGACAGCACCCGCATCGCGCGGAACTGGTCGAGGGGATGGAGCTGCTCGCGGTGGGTGTTTTCCGCCAGCGAATCTTCCTCTGCGGAAATGTCGCTGCCCTCGCGCACCACGCAGGGAACAGGCTGGGTCTTCGCCATCCGCTTTTGCTTCACCAGCAGCTCGAGGGCGCGGAAGCGGCGGCCGCGGGCGGGAACCTCAAACCGGCCGGTTTCTTGACCCGCGTCGTCGAGCTGCGGGCGGACATTGAGGCTCTGGAGCAGGGTGCGCCGGGCGATGTCCTCGGCCAGCGCCTCGATCGAGACGCCGGTCTTGACCCGCCGGACATTGGCCTGGCTCAGGACCAGCTGGTTGAAGGGAATGTCGCGCGACTGCGACAGGATGATCTTGGAAGCAGCACTTGCCATGTCAGGTCTCCGGTGGCGGACCGCCGGGAGCCTCTCTCCCAGCCCCTGGTCGGTCCGCTCGATTGCGGAAGCGCGGCGTGCGCGGAAAGATGCCATGGCGTGTCTCCTCGGACGGACCGGCCAGGGGCCACTCCCTCTGGCTTCGGCACCGTCACGGCCGAAGCCGTCAGACTCTCACTCTCCAACACCGTTGCTGACCGTCGCGCGAGCGGCCAGCGAGATGACCCTGATAGATAAGACGCACCCTGACAGAGGCGGCAAATGGCTTGCCAGGTGCCTGGCAGGCCGAAAGGCGGGGCCTGTCGTCTTTCGCAGGCTGCCCTTGTGATAATTACCGCCGGGTCAGAGTGCGCGCGGGGCCCGATGGGTGAAGTTGCCGCGCCCTCAGGAGCAGGTCCGACAGGACCTGCGGGACAGAGCGCGTCATCAGCCCCGCTCCGTTTCCAGGGGCGTTGCGGGGTGCCCCCGCAGATGGGGTAGGTCGAGACAGCGCAGCGTCTCCGACCGAGGGGAAGGCTTTCCCCCTTCCGGTATTGCAATCCCCATGTCGTCTTCTGCCACAGCGTCAACGGATGCACTGCAAACGATGGATGTTGATGCCATGGCCGAAATACTCGCCGCGGCAGCAATGTTGCGGCTTCCGCTCATCGACGAATTCCTTTGCCCCTTGCTCACCGGTTATGATTATAGAGCGACATGGATAGCGTGGATTATGGAATTGGGGCCTATACGGCACTCGAGGCCGCCCGGATGGTCGGGATGAGCCAGTCCACGCTTCGTCGCTGGTTGCTGGGCTATGAACATGACAGCAAGCCGGAACCCGCTCTCTGGCATCCCCAGTATGAGCCTGACGAAGACGGCGTCCTCCTGGGTTTCCGCGATCTGGTCGAGGCACGGATCGTCTATGCACTACGAAAACAGCGTATTGGCCTTCCAACGATCAGAAAGTGCATTGAACGGGCCCGGGAGATTGTCGGCGACGAGCGGCCCTTCTCGACCCAGGCCTTCAGGACCGATGGGAAGACAATCTTTCTCGAGATAACCCGGGATCTCGATGAGCCGGAGTTCATTGATCTCAGGAAAAGCCAGGGCGTCTTCAAGCGGGTCGTGGAGCCGAGCCTTCAGGATCTTGATTTCGGCCCGGGCGGGGCTGAACGCTGGTGGCTGCTTCACGGCAAGAAAACCGTCGTTGCTGATCCCACCCGTTCCTTCGGCCAGCCGATATTGGCCGAATGCGGCATATCAACTGCACGGATGGTCGAGGCCGTCGCTGCCGAAGGCTCAGTAGAGCAAGCAGCGCGGGTCTACGAAATCAAGCCGCGCCTCATTCGTGATGCTCTCGCCTACGAGGCAAGCATCGGCAACCGAAAGGCGGCATGAAGCTGCTCGTCGACAACAATCTGCCACCAAGGCTCGGCAGGGGCCTTGGGGCGTTTTTCGACGGCATGCATACGGTCGTCCATATCAAGGACAAGTTCGGGACGGGCAGCCTCAAGGACGAGGAGTGGATCGAACTCCTTGGCCGGGAGGGACGCTGGTGTGTGCTGACTGCGTATCGCAACATCGCCAGGAAGCGACCATCCCGGCATGTATTTTCGCATTCAGGTCTGATCGGCTTCTTCCCGGCACCTGCTGTGGCCAAATGGCCAATGGAACGGCAATGTGCCCGGGTACTGACCCTGTGGCCCAAGCTGGTCAGCATCTCCGAGACAGTTGCCAGCGGCTTTTATGAGATCAGCGCGACCGGTGACCGCCTGCGTGCGATGTGAATCGCCGAAAGAGGCCTCGCATTGAAAACAGGGAGGCCGGGAATTCCCCCCGACTCAACTACCGCGACGTATCGACGAGATCGATCAGCGAGCCGGAGATTCATCCGCCTACGCTGCAACAGCCGAACTTACGCGCAGCCTTCCGGAAAATTGGAGACAATGTGGAGACAGAGGCTCCGCGGGAGACCTTTGTCTCCAAGCCAAGACCGGTTGGCCTTGGCTTCAAAACGTTGGTTTTCTGGGAGAAAACTGGAGCGGGCGAAGGGATTCGAACCCTCGACCCCAACCTTGGCAAGGTTGTGCTCTACCCCTGAGCTACGCCCGCTCTGACGTTTGCGACCGGCGGCTGGTTAGCTGCACGGTTCGGGTGGAGGCGCGCCATTAGCAACCGGCCTCGTGACCTGCAAGGGGGAATCTGCGGCATTCGGTCCGCGATGTTTTCTGGGGCGTTTTTCGCTTCACAAATCGCCGTGAGACCCCACATTGGGGGCGTATTGCGCCCGATCCGGGCACGACAGGGAGCATCCACGTGGCAACTCTTGGCTTGAACATCGACGAACAGAAGGCGGTCGACCGGTTTCGCACGAATGTCGCCGAGCCTTCGATGACGAGCCTGGTTGTGCTCGATTTCTGGGCGGAATGGTGCGGGCCGTGCAAGGCGCTTGCGCCCATGCTGGAAAAGGTCTGCGCCGAATATGCCGACAAGGGGGTGATCCTCGCCAAGCTCAATGTCGACGAGGAACCGTTCATCGCCGGGCAGTTCCAGGTGCGCTCGATCCCGACAGTCTATGCGATCTTCCAGGGTCAGCCGGTCGCCGACCTGACCAGTGCGCGCAGCGAATCCCAGTTGCGCCAGATGCTGGACCAGTTGCTCGCCAAGCTGCCGGTCCAGCCGGGCGGCGAGGCTCCGGCGCAAGACATCGCCCCGCTGCTGGCGATGGCCGAGGACGTGCTGGGCGGCGGCGATGCCGAGCGCGCCTTGGCGATCTATGCCCAGATTCTCGAGCTGGTGCCGGACAATGCCGCTGCCCATGCCGGGCTGATCCGCGCGCTGATCGCGGCGGGCCATGTGGCCGAGGCCGAAGCCGCGCTGGCCGAACTCGATCCGAAGCTGGCCGGCGATCCGGCGGTTGCTCAGGCCCGGGCCGCGCTTGAACTGGCCAAGGACAAGCCGGATGACAGCGAGCTTGCGGCCCTGCGCGCCGCCGCGACCGGCCGGCCGGACGATATGGATGCCCAGCTCGCCTTCGCGACTGCCGCCTTTGCCGCGGGCGAACGCGATGCGGCGGCGGACACGCTGCTGGCCATGGTCAGCGCCGACCGTGACTGGAACGAGGGCGCGGCGCGGACCAAATTGCTGCAGATCTTCGAAGCCGTGGGGCTTGAAGATCCGTGGGTCGCGGCGACCCGGCGCAAGCTTTCGACCGTATTGTTCGGTTGACCGGCCGGCCCGGCCCGATGGACCCCAAGCGCATCTCGATCTTTCCGCTCGCGGGGGCCATCCTCTACCCGGGGATGCAACTGCCGCTGCGCATCTTCGAGCCGCGCTACCGGGCGATGGTCACCGATGCGCTCGCGCGGGACAGCCGGATCGGCATGATCCAGCCGCAGCGGCCCCAGGAAAGCGCGCCGCTGTTCGCGATCGGCTGCCTTGGCAAGATCGCCGAGTTCGAGGCGCTGGCAGACGGCCGGTTCAACATCCTGCTCGAAGGCGAGGCACGCTTTCGCGTCCTGCGCGAACTTGATGTGACAACGCCGTTTCGCCAGGTCGAGGGCGAACTGTTTCACGAACTGGAGCACGAAGCCCTGGCCGCCGTCGAACGCGCCGGTTTCGAGCGCGAGGCGCAGCGCTTTGCCTCGGCGCAGGGCTATAGCGTCGATTGGGAGGGTGTCTCCCGGCTGGACGATGCCTCACTGATCAACGGCGTGGCGCAGGTTGCTCCGTTCGATCCTGCCGCCAAGCAGGCCCTGCTCGAAGCGCCCGATCTCTCCACGCGCTGCGAACTGATGGTTCAACTGATGCAGTTCTTTTCCCGCCGCGATGACAGCGACGGCGATCAGGCGACGTTGCAGTAACGCGCGCGTTCAGGGCGCGCGGTGCGGGCGGGCGGTGACCTGTTCGGCCAGTGCGGTCTGTTCCTGACCATCCTTGTTCCAGAACGCGGCAAACGTGCGCGATCCGTCCGGCGCGACGGTGATGTCCCAGTGGAGCGAGCCGTCGGGCGCGATCCCGGCGCGATGCACGGGATCGAGCGGCGGCAGATCCTTCAATTTGACTTTTTTGGTCCGTTTGGGCCTGGCACGCTCGCCGTCCCGAGGCCCGCCCGGGCGCCGCACTCGCTCCGGACAATCGGCGACATGGGCCGAGAGCATATCCGGCGCGGGCAGGGCCTGCTGCAACACGTCGCCATGATCGAGCACCCATTTGTACGCCCCGTCCGGCTGGCGCTGCCATACCGTGGTGAACCAGCCGAACTCGGCGGTTTCCTGCCACGCGCCGTGGCTGACGACGACCGCGCCATCGCAGCTCGACCAGACTTCGTGGGGCTGGCGTGTGCGCGCCACCGCCGGATTGGCCCGCCCGTCCAGCCACTGCTGCGCCCAGACCATCTGCGGCCGGAACAGCACCGCATCGGGCGCGGCGCTGGCGGCAAAAGCGGTCCACTGGCCGTTGTCTTGCGCGCTTTGCGCAAAGGCCAGTTCGGCGGCGATTACCGCGCTTGGGTTGGCGTAGGAGTTGCCGGCGCGGTTTCCGGCGGGCCGCTCATCCGGCGCCATGCCCTGCGGTTCCTGCGCTGGGACGGGGGTGGCAATGAAGGCAAGCAGCAGGATCAGGCGCTTCATCCGGAATCCCCGGTGCACTTCCGGAGAAGGGCAACGCACGTTTCAGCCGGGGTGATGCAAGCCGGATCGGTCAGATCGCGTCCGCCGCCAGTTCCAGTCCGGCATTGCGATGTGCGGCCACCAGCGTGTTGCGGAGCAGGACCGCGATGGTCATCGGCCCGACCCCGCCCGGCACCGGGGTGATCGCACCGGCAACCTCGCTGACTCCGGCAAAATCGACATCGCCGACCAGCTTGGTCTTGCCGGCTTCGGCGGCGGGCACGCGGTTGATGCCGACGTCGATGACGGTTGCACCGGGCTTGATCCAGTCAGCCTTGACCATTTCGGCCCGCCCGGCGGCGGCAACCACGATATCTGCCCGCCGGACCACGCCGGGCAGATCCCGGGTGCGGCTGTGGGCGATCGTGACGGTGCAGCTTTGTGCGAGCAGCAATTGCGCCATCGGCTTGCCGACGATGTTGGAGCGGCCGATCACCACCGCTTCAAGCCCGGCAAGGTCGCCCAGCCGGTCCCGCAGCAACATCACGCAGCCCAGCGGCGTGCAGGGCACGAACCCGGCCTGACCGACCGCGAGCCGCCCGGCATTGACCACGTGGAACCCGTCCACGTCCTTGTCGGGGTTGATCGTGGCGATCACCTTCTGCTCGTCCACGTGGGGCGGCAACGGCAACTGGACGAGAATGCCGTCCACCGCCGGATCGGCGTTCAGCCGTTCGACCAGCGCGAGCAGGTCCGCTTCCGCAGTCTCGGCCGGCAGCTTGTGTTCAAAGCTCGCCATGCCGCAGGCCACGGTCTGCTTGCCCTTGTTGCGCACGTAGACCTGGCTGGCCGGATCCTCGCCGACCAGCACCACCGCCAGACCGGCCTTGCGCCCGGCCTTGGCTTGGAACCCGGCGGCGAGTTCGCCGACGCGCCCGCGCAGGCTTTCGGCAAACGCCTTGCCGTCAATCAGGGCGGCCGTCACATCGCGCTCGCAACGGCCAGGTTCTTCAGGATGATCTGGATGACCGTGAGGCCGATGATCAGCACCATCGGCGACAGGTCGAGCGCGCCGGTATGGGGCATCAGCCGGCGGATCGGGCGCAGCACGGGATCGAGCAGCGAGTTCACCGCCTGCCACAGCGCGGCGACCACGGCATTATGCGTGTTCACCACATTGAAGCTGATCAGCAGGCTCAGCACGAACTGGACGATCACCAGCGTGACGACGATGGAGATCAGGTAACCGACAATCTCGAACAGGGTAACGAACAGCACCAGAGCGCCTTTCTCACGCGGGGGGAGGCCGGCCAATAGCGGCTTGCGGGCCGCGAGTCACCCCGCCCGGATGAGCGTGCCCGCGCCCTTCGAAGTGAACACTTCCAGCAGCATCGCATGGCTCACCCGCCCGTCCAGCACGACCGCCGCCTCGCACCCGGCTTCGACCGCGTGGACGCAGGTTTCCAGCTTGGGGATCATCCCGCCGCTGATCGTGCCGTCCACAGCCAGGCGCGCGATATCGGCCGGGGTCAGGTCGGTGAGCAGGTTCTTGTCCTTGTCGAGCACGCCCGGCACATCGGTCAGCAGGAACAGGCGGGCCGCGCCGAGCGCGGCCGCGATCGAGCCGGCCATCGTGTCGGCGTTGACGTTGTAGGTCGCGCCGTCCGCCCCCGGCGCGATCGGGGCGATCACCGGGATCATGCCGGCCGCGATAGCGGTCTTGATGATCGTGGTGTCGATCACGTCGGGCTCGCCGACGAAGCCAAGGTCAACCACCTGTTCGATCTGGCTGTCCGGGTCGCGGGTGGTGCGGGCCACCTTCTTCGCGGTTACCAGCCGGCCGTCCTTGCCCGAAATGCCGATCGCGGTGCCGCCCGCCCCGGCGATCCAGCCGACCAGTTCCTTGTTGATCGAACCGCTCAGGACCATCTCGGCGATCTGCGCGGTGGCCTTGTCGGTCACCCGCAGGCCATCGACGAAGCTGCTCTCGACCCCGAGCTTCTTGAGCATCGCGCCGATCTGCGGACCGCCGCCATGGACCACCACCGGGTTGATGCCGACGGCCCGGAGCAGGACGACGTCCTGCGCGAAGTCGAGCGCCAGTTCGGGATCGCCCATCGCGTGCCCGCCGTATTTCACGACGAACGTGCGCCCGGCGTAGCGCTGCAGATAGGGCAGCGCCTCGATGAGGGTTTCGGCCTTGGCCAGCATGGCCCGGTGGTGGGCGGAATCTTGCGGAGTCGTCGTCATGGGGGCGGCTTTAATGCCCTCGTGCCGGATTAGAAGTTTTTTCAGCTTCGCACATGCCGGTGAGCGTGCTCGCCGGCATATGCGGCCTTGCCCACGATTTCGCGCCAGGCCCCGTTATGCGGGGCTTTCCGCCGGCGCCTGCCCCGGCTAACGTCCGCGCTCAATCGGGACGGGTAAGGGAACTCATCGGCATCATGCACATCCTTACCAGCCTGCTGGGCATGGCCGTGATTCTCGGCCTCGCCGTGCTGCTTTCGGCCGAACGCAAGGCGATCCGCCTGCGCGTCGTCGGCCCGGCCTTCGCGCTGCAGGCGGGGATTGCCGGGCTGGTGCTCTATGTGCCGGCCGGACGGGCCGCGCTGAACGGCGCCGCGCGGGGCGTGAGCGAACTGCTCGGCTATGCCCACGCCGGGGTCGCGTTCCTGTTCGGCCCGCTCGCCGATCCCGCAATCGGCGGAACCAGCTTCGCGATTGCGGCGCTGCCGGTGATCATCTTCTTTGCCGCGCTGATCGCGATTCTCTACCACCTCGGCGTGATGCAACTGGTGATCCGCTGGGTCGGCGGCGGGCTGGAAAAGATCACCGGGATCAGCAAGGTCGAAAGCCTGTGCGCCGCTTCGAACATTTTCGTCGGCCAGTCCGAGGCGCCGCTGGTTATCCGGCCCTATCTTGCCGGGCTGGCGCCCTCTCAACTGTTCTGCGTGATGACGGTCGGCATGGCCGGCGTCGCGGGGACCATCCTGGCCGCCTATGCGGCGATGGGCATCCGCATCGATTATCTCGTGGCGGCCGCGTTCATGTCGGCGCCCGGCGGGATCCTGATGGCCAAGATCATCATGCCCGATCTCCGGCCCGATACCCGGCCCGGCTTCGACGCACCTGCCGCCGCGGCGCTGGACGAGGCTGTCGAACACGCTCCGGCTCCGCCCGCGCTCACTGCCGCGGCCCTCAACCGTCAGGCGATGGCGGGCCAGCCCGGCGTCCACCTCGATGAGCCGGTTCCGCTCGAACACGACGAGGAGCGTCCGGCCAACCTTATCATGGCTGCGGCCCAGGGTGCGCAGACCGGTCTCAAGCTGGCGGTCGCGGTCGGCGCGATGGTGCTGGCCTTCGTTGCGCTGGTGGCGCTCGCCAATGGCCTGCTCGGCTCGCTCGGCGGCTGGTTCGGCTATCCCGGGCTTTCGTTCCAGGGGGTCCTCGGCGCGGCCTTTGCCCCGGTGTTCTACCTGCTGGGCGTGCCGGACTGGTCCGAAGCGGTGCAGGCCGGGGGCTTTTTCGGCACCAAAGTGGTGCTGAACGAATTCGTCGCCTTCATCGATCTCGGCCAGGCGGCGGAGCTTTCGCCCAGGACCGTCGCGATCGTGACGTTCGCGCTGTGCGGCTTCGCCAACTTCAGTTCGATCGCGATCCAGATGGCGGTGACCGGCGGTCTTGCGCCCAACCAGCGCCCGGTCATCGCCCGGCTCGGGATCAAGGCGCTGGTCGCCGGGAGCTTGTCCAACCTGATGAGTGCTGCGCTGGCCGGACTGTTCCTCGCCTTGCAGTAATCCGTTGAATTCCTTAGCACCTTAACTCCGGAATGGCGGAAAACCAGGGGTTTGCCCGGATAGAATCCGGGGCGCGTTTGCCGTGATTCGTGCGCATGGCACATTCCCTGTTCACGCTCGCCGCAGCCTTCGCGCTGTGCCCCCACGGCCCCCGTACGACTTGCGTCGTCGATGGCGACACATTCTGGCTGGATGGGGAGAAGGTCCGCATCGCCGACATCAATGCGCCCGAGACCCACGGCGCGCAATGTCCCGAAGAACGCGCGCTGGGCAATACGGCGACGCGGCGCCTGATCGTGCTGCTCAACGCCGGGCCGTTCGATCTGGCGCCCTACCCGCGCGATCGCGACCGTTACGGACGGCTGTTGCGGATCGTCGTGCGGCAGGGCCGGAGCGTCGGCGCCGAACTGGTCGCGGAAGGTCTGGCCGAACCATGGCGCGGCCGCCGCCGCAACTGGTGCGGAGCGTGATCGGGACACATCGCCCCCGAAACAGGATTACGCCGGGCCGGGTTCGTCCCGGTCCGGCCGGCGTTCGCGCACGAAGCCGTTCAGGCCGTGCCACCATTGCAGCGCGATCACCGCGCCCTTGGCCGGTTGCAACAGCCCGAGCATCAGGACGACCGCAAGCGGCAGCAGGATTGCCGCCAGGGCGCCGGGTGAAAGTTCGAAATCCGAGACCAGTGCGATGATCACGGGCGCAAGCAGATGCCCGGTGACGAGGATCGAGAGGTAGGCCGGAAAGTCATCGGCGCGCTGGTGCGTCCAGTCCTGCGCGCAGGCGGGGCAGTGCTCGGCCGGCTTGAGCCAGCGGGCGAACAGGCGGGCCTCGCCGCAGCGCGGGCAGCGGCCGCGAATGCCCCGCGCGGCGGCGCTCCGGAAACTGGCGGGCAGCAGAGCGAATGGCGCGGCGCGGCCTGGCGGAACGTTCGCGGCAGCATCGGGCAGACCGTGGGCTGCGCTGTCGGCGGCTGGAGTGGCTGGGTGCGGCACCTCCCGCCTTTGAACCTGCCGCGCGCCGGTCGCAAGTCGCCAGCCGAGACAATGGCGGCCTGATCGGGCGCCGTTTCCATGCCTGTTTCGTATGGAAGCTGGTAAATTCTCCAATTGTTGATCGGGCGGGCGCGCACTAGCCTTGCGCCCATCAAGAAATGCCGGTCGCCGCGTGAGCGAGCCGCAAGGGAACGAGGGTGATGACGCGGGATGGCGATCCTGATCTCGCTGCCACAAGGACGGTCGCCCAGCCGGAAACGCCGGGCGCGCGTTCCTGCGTGACGGAAACAACAACGTAATGGAGTGGGTTTCATGCTGAAGGGCGAAAAGATACTGATCACCGGACCGGGCGGACGGATCGCATTCCCGCTGACCCGGCACCTTGCGCAGCACAACGAGGTTTGGGGGATCGCGCGGTTCAGCGATCCGGCCCAGCGCGCCGAAGTCGAGGCGCTGGGCGTGCGGACGCTGCGGGTCGATCTGGAGCAGCCCGATTTCAGCGAACTGCCGCGCGATTTCACCAAGCTGGTGCATATTGCGGTGGCTTTCGAGCCGACCGATTATGACCGCGCGATCCGGATCAACGGCGAGGGGACGGGACTGCTGCTGTCGCACTGCCGCAATGTTTCGGCTGCCTTGGTGATGTCCACCGTTTCGGTTTACAAGCCGCATCCCGATCCCTGGCACGCGTTCCGCGAGGACGATCCGCTGGGCGATATCATCGCGCATTTCTCGCCGACATATTCCGTTTCCAAGATCGCGGAAGAGGCGGTCGCACGGTTCTGTGCGCGGGAATTCGGCATTCCGATCACGATCGCGCGGATGAACTCGGCTTATGGCCCGCGCGGCGGGCTGCCAGTGTTGCACATGGAGGCGATCGCCGAGGGGCGGCCGGTTTCCACCCGCTGGGACCCCACGCCCTACAGCCCGATCCACGACGATGACATCGCCGCGCAGCTCGAACCGCTGCTGGCGGCCGCCTCGACGCCGGCCACGATCGTGAACTGGGGCGGCGATGAAGCCGTCTCGGTGCAGGAGTGGTCCGCTTATGCGGGCGAACTGCTCGGCGTGAAGCCGGTCGTGAACGTCGAGGTGATACCGGGCGCATCGCTGGGCGCGGTGGCGGATTCGACCAAACGGCAGAGCATCACCGGGCCGTGCAAGGTTTCGTGGAAAGCAGGGTTCCGGCGAACCTTGGCCGAACTCTACCCTGATCGCGTCAGCGCTGCGGCCTGATCCCGTTTGGCTGGTGACAAGCGCGGCGCATTTGGCTAGGTGCGCCGCGCAATGACTTCCGTTCGCGCCTTCTTGCTCAATCATCGCCGCTTCGCCGCGCTGCTGATCGCACTGGCGCTGTGCATGAAGGTGGCGCTGCCGGCCGGGTTCATGCTCGGCACCGGCAGCATGCAGTTGACCATCGAGATCTGCAACAGCCAGGGCCAGCCTGTTCTAAGCCAGATTGCCGTGCCCCTTGATGGCAAGTCCGCGCCAGGCCAGGCCCAGCACAAGGGGAGCAGCGATTGTCCGTTCTCCGCCTTGTCGATGGCGACCATGGCGGGCGCCGATGCGCTGCTGATCGGCGCGGCGCTGGCGTTCATCATCGCGCTTGGCTTCGCGCCGGTCGCCTCCGCGCCGCTGCTGCGCATCCCGTTCCTGAGCCCGCCATTGCGGGGGCCACCGGCGCTGTCCTGACGATCCGGCTGACGCGCACGCCATAGGCAGGCGCACCGCCGCATCTCCCGACAGCGCTATTGTGACCCACCGGATGCGGCCCCGCCGCGTGTCCGGCGATCTTCAGGAATGGATTCCCATGTTTGCTTTCGTGCCCGGCCGCCGGCCGGCCCTGCTGGCCTCGGCCTGCCTGCTTCCCGCCTTGATTGTTTCCGCCCCCGCCTTGCTTGTTTCCACCAGTGCGTTCGCGCAGGAAGCGACCGCGCTGCCGCCGGTCGATGTCGATTCTGCCTCGACGGTCGACAATGTTGCCTCCGCGCCGCTCAATGGATCAACTCTGACGCGCGATGATATTCGAAAGTCAGGCCCTGCGACCAGCGATACCGGCGCCCTGATCACCAGCCTGCCCGGCGTCAGCGCCAACGGCGGCGGCGGCTTTTCCTCGATGCCGACCGTGCGCGGCCTGTCCGAGCAGCGGCTGCGGATCGTCGTCGACAACCACCCGATCGACGCGGCCTGCCCGAATGACATGAACTCGCCGCTATCCTATACCGATCCGCAGACGATCGCCTCGATCGCGGTGGTGCCGGGCGTCTCGCCGGTCAGCATGGGCGGCGACCAGATCGGTGGCGTGATCAGCGTCGATGGACCGGCACCGCGTTTCGCGACGGATGGCAAGCGCTTGCTGACGGGCGAGGCTTCGGCGTTCTACCGCTCCAACGGCGACGGGTTCGGCGGGGCACTTTCGCTGACCATGGCGAGCGACCGCCTGAGCGCGACCTACACCGGTTCGTACACCCAGGCGGGCAACTACACCGGCGGCGGGGACCGGGGCACGGTGCGCTCGACCGAGTATGCCAAGACCGATCACGCTCTCGCGCTCGCGGCGCAGACCGGCGCCGGGCTGATCGAGCTGAAGGGCGGCTATCACTTTTCGCCCTACGAGGGCTTTCCGAACCAGTACATGGACATGACGTCCAACACCTCGTGGTTCCTCAACGGGCGCTATCGCGGCATGTTCGATTGGGGCGATGTCGATTTCACCGCCAGTTACCGCGACACCCGGCACGCGATGAACTTCCTGGCGGACAAGCTGCCCGGCGACATGCCGATGAACACCGATGTGCACAGCTTCGCTTCAGCGCTCAAGCTGCAGGTGCCGGTTACGGACCTGCACACGCTGCGCTTCGGGGGCGATTATCACCACCAGTGGCTCGACGACTACTGGGCGCCGGTCGCCGGCTCGATGATGATGGGCCCCAACACCTTCGTGAACGTCAACGCCGCGCACCGCGACCGGCTGGGCGCGTTCGGCGAATGGGAATCGCGCTGGTCGCCAGATCTCTCGACGGTGGTCGGCGTGCGCTATGATCGCGTGGCGATGAACACCGGCGATGTGCAGGCCTATGGCACGAACATGATGAACATGGCCGACGTGATGGCGGCGGCCGCCTTCAATGCGGCGAACCGTCACCGCATCGACAACAACTGGAGCGCGACCGCGCTGCTGAGCTGGGCCGCCACCGACGGGGTCGCATTCGAGCTCGGCTATGCTCACAAGGCGCGGTCGCCCAACATCTACGAGCGCTATTCGTGGGGCCGGGGTTCGATGGCCAGCCGGATGATCGGCTGGTATGGTGACGGCAACGGTTATGTCGGCAACATCGATCTCAAGCCTGAGCGTGCCGACACGGTCAGCGCCGCGATGCGCCTGACCGGACCCGGCGGGTTGTCGTTCAAGCTCTCGCCCTACTACACCCGCGTCCACGACTATATCGACGCGGCGTTCGTGCAGAACCTCACCGACATGATGGGGATGCCGACCGGCTTCGTGCAGTTGCAGTTCGCCAATCAGGAAGCCGAGCTTTACGGGATGGACGCTTCGGCGAGCGTGCCGCTGCGCACGAGCAAGCAAGGGGCGACGACGCTCACCGCCAGCGCGAGTTATCTCCACGGCCAGAATCTTTCGGACGGTGGCCCGCTCTATCACCAGATGCCGTTCGAGGCGAAAATCGGCATCGACCACAGCTCGGGCGCATTCGAGGCCGGGGCGGATGTGGCGTTCGTCGCCGCCAAGGACCGGGTCGACATCACCCGCAACGAGCCGGTGACGGCCAGCTACGCGCTGGTCAATCTGCGCCTTGCCTACACGCTGGCGGGCGTCAAGCTGAGCGTCGAGGCCGAGAACCTGTTCGACAACGGCTATGACTTGCCGCTCGGCGGGGTTTCGCTGGGGGATTACAAGGCGACCGGCGTGTTGCGTCCTGTCTCCGGACGCGGCCGTTCGATCAATGTCGGACTTTCGGCGAAGTTCTGACCTTGCCGGGCTTCGCCGCGAACGGCCGCGCACAGGCCTGTGGACGGACCGCCAGCGGCGGCACGCCCTCGGCCGGTGCGCGGCTCATCGCGGCGGGCGCCACGCTGGCCCTGCATGCCGCCGTGCTGGCGGGGGCGATCGCCGCGATGCGCGCGCCGCCCGTGCCGCAGCAGCCTGCGCCTTCCGATCTGGTCGTCATCACGATCCGGCGTGCGGTGACGCCGGAGCCGTCGTCCACGCGCGTGCGCCCCGGCCCGGCGCCTGCCGCCAAGCTGCGGACAGCGCCGCCGGAAACCTCGGCACAGGCACTGGCGTTGCCGGCAGCGCCGGGCACCATGCCCGCAGCGTCGCCCGCTTTGATGGTGCCGGCCAGCGCCAGTTCCGCTGCCTCGCCAGCAAAACCGGGGCAGGTGTTCGCGCAGAAGGCAGCGGCCATTCCCTCGGCGGACTTGCTGTCGGCCTATCGTTCACGTCTGTGGCAGGCGATCTTCGCGAACCGTCCACCCGGGATCGCGGGCGAGGGGCGTGTCGATGTCGGTTTCCGGATCGATCGAGGCGGCAATCTGATTTCCGCAGAGGTTGCCCATTCGAGCGGCAACGCCCTGCTCGACAGGCTGGCCCTGCGCGGGGTCCGCAAGGCCGCGCCGTTTCCACCGCCACCGGACGGGCTCGACGAGCAGTCCCTCGCCTTCATCATCCCGGTGCACTTCGGGCGAACACCCGGAAACTGAGCTATCTACCTCGTTCCTTCGCAGGGCGGGGTCCGGCACGCGAAGCGCGGGCGGCGAGGGCGAGGCAACGGGAGCACGCCAGTGCCCAGGCACTGGCGGCAGTACCACCGGGCCGGACTGCTCTTCAAGTGTGATTGGTGCGGTCGAGAAGACTCGAACTTCCACGGGCTTTCGCCCACAACGACCTCAACGTTGCGCGTCTACCAGTTCCGCCACGACCGCTAAATCACGGGGCCGGGCCTCCGTAAAGGCGCTGCCCCGGGGGGGTAGGAGCGCGCCCCTAGCAAAAGGGTGTGGCGGCTGCAAGCGTCGATGCGGTTGTGCGCGGGGAATTGTGTGAAGTGCTGCGGAAAGCAGCTACCGGGGGCCGCCGGATTGCGATCGTGCGGCTGGTCTCAGCTTGGCTTCCAGCCGATTTCCACGACCTTGGCGGAGCGGGGCACATCCGTCACGGCTTCATTTATCGTCACGCTCTCGCCCGGGGCGAGTTGCCGCTTGGGCGGGATCACTTCCCATGAATAGACGATGCGGTCGCGCGAATCGCGCAGCACGATGAGGATCGGCGGAACGGTGTGCCGCACCTTGCCGATATTCGTCACCTTGCCGCTTGCGCCGAAAAACTCGGTGCCGTTCGGCAATGTGCGGCGATCCTGCCGGTTGGGCGGAAATTCGAGCGTGAGGTCGGGCTGCGCTTCGGCGAAGGTCTGCCGCGACAGCGGCGCCCAGTCCGGCAGGCCATACCACGCCACCGCGCCGATCGCGCCGAGCGAAACCACGGCGAACACGGCTGCCGCGATCGTGTACATCTTCAGGCGGTTGCGGCGGGGACGGAACGGCGGCTCGTGGGCGAACGACGATTGCGTTGCGCTGAAATCGGCTCCGAAATCCGCGCCAGGCGCCTCGTCCGCATAGCCTCGTGTCGCGCGCCGCTCGGAAAAAACCGCCACCGTTGCGGCAGGCTTCGGTTCGGGCGGAACCGTGACCGCTCCTACGTCCGTAGCAGGTTCTGCCGCAGGTGCTGTGGTATCGGTTGCGCCGCCGGTTTCTGCGGCCGTTTCCGGCTGGCCGGGCGCTTGGGCCGTCGCCTCGGGAGCATTGTCGCCAACTTCGCCAACGGTCGCCGGCTCGGGCCGGGGCGCCAGTTCCGGCCCGGACTGGAACCAGCTGTGGCGGCACTTGGCGCACCGCACAGTGCGGCCATCCACACCAATGGCGCTGTCGGGAACAACATAGCGCGTCGCGCAGGCGGGGCAGGCGATGATCATTCTTCACCGTAAAGCATGGGGTTGGGCCACCCGACAAGTCCGCTGGTGGCAATGCATTGGGTCTCGCCCCTTTTTTCCACATCGATTGACGGCTATAGGCTGCGGCGGGGTCGCTTCGGGCCGACTTGGGAGCCTTGTTCAGTCGTGATGACCGAAGTCGCAGGAAGTATGGCGCCAGAATGATCGCGCTCGCATGACCTTGGCCGCCGAGGGGGAAATCGTCCAGTTCGACAATGTCGGCCTGCGCTATGGCACGGGCCGCGAAGTGTTGAGCGACGTTTCCTTCACGCTCTATCCGGGCAGTTTCTATTTTCTCACCGGGGCGAGCGGCGCCGGCAAGACTTCGCTGCTCAAGCTGCTCTACCTGGCCCAGCGCCCGTCGCGCGGGGCGATCCACATGTTCGGCACCGATGCGATCACCCTGCCGCGCGAGCGGTTGCCGCTGCTGCGCCGCCGGCTCGGGGTGGTGTTCCAGGATTTCCGGCTGGTTCCGCACTTGTCCGCCTATGACAATGTGGCGCTGCCCCTGCGCGTTGCCGGAGCGTCGGAGCGAGAACTCGCCAGTTCGGTGTCCGACATGCTCGAATGGGTCGGCCTGGCCGATCGCATGGCCGCCCGCCCGGCCACGCTGTCGGGCGGGGAACAGCAGCGCGTGGCGATCGCCCGCGCGGTGATCGGCCGGCCGCAACTGCTGGTGGCGGATGAACCCACCGGCAACGTCGACCCCGAAATGGCGGTCAAGCTCCTGCACCTGTTCGAGGCGCTCAACCGGCTCGGGACCACCGTGGTGGTGGCCACGCACGATGTCCATCTGCTCAGGAAAGTGCCCGAGAGCCTGATCATGCGGCTCGACAAGGGGCGCCTGTCCGATCCCACCGGCGCGCTGCGCTATCCGCCGCGCCGGCAGTCGGGGCCGGCATGACCGACACCATGACCGACGCCATCGCTTCCGGGGGCGGCGTGCGCCTGCCCGGCTTCCTCGCCGGGGGGCTTGGTGGCGGCCTTGCGCGCGGTGGGCGCCAGGCCGAGATCGTGCCGCAAGCCCGGCTCTCCGGGCCGATCCCGTGGGTGATCGCTATCATGGTCGCGCTGATGGTGATCGCGGCGGCGGGCGGGCTCGCCTTGCGCAACACCGGCAAGGCCGCGGCGCGCGAGCTGTCCGGCGGGATCACGGTCCAGATCATCGAGGCCCGGCCCGAGGAGCGCGCCCGCCAGTCCGCTGCCGCGCTGGCCTTCCTCGCGCGGACGAACGGGGCCAGCGAGGTGCGGCTGGTGCCACAGCAGGAACTCGATGCGCTGGTCGAACCCTGGCTGGGCGATGTGCGCGAAGGGGCCGGTGGGGAGAGTTCCAGCGGCGATGGCATGGGCCTGCCGGTTCCCGCCCTGATCGACGCGCGCTTGTCCGGCCCGCTGACCCCAGCGCGGCTGGCAAAGCTGCAGGATGCCCTGCGTGCCGTAGCCCCTGCCGCCCGTGTCGATGCGCAGTCGACCTGGCTTCGGCCGGTATTCGGGGCGATCGTTTCGCTGCAATGGCTGGCGCTCGCCCTCATCGTGCTCCTGTCCTGCGCGACCGGGGCGGCGGTGCTGCTGGCGGCGCGCACGGCCCTTGGCAACAATCGCGACACGATCGAGATCGTCCACCTCCTCGGCGGCACGGACGCGCAGATCGCACGGATTTTCCAGCGCTCGATCGCGTTCGATGCGATCGGCGGGGGCCTTGCCGGCCTGTCGATCGCCGCTGTGGCGATCTTCCTGCTGGGCCGCAGCTTTTCGGCGCTTCAGGCGGGGATCATTACCGGAGCCGCGCTGGGCTGGACCGACTGGCTGATGTTGGGGCTGGTCCCGATCACAATTGTCCTGGTCGCGACGGTGACCGCGCGCTGGACAGTGATGCGCGCGCTGCGCGGGATGCTATAGGCTTGGCCATGATCCGTCGCTTCATCTCTTCGCTCATGCTCGTCTGGGTGCTTGGCTTCCTGTGGTTCGCGGTGATCCTGCCGCAACCGGCGGACGATACCAGGACCGACGCCGTTGTCGTGCTGACCGGCTCCGGCGGCCGGATCGACCACGGTCTTGACATCCTGCGTGCCAAGCTCGCTCCGCGCATGCTCGTGTCCGGCGTCGATCGCGAGGTGCGCCCGCACGAGTTCGCCGCGCAATATCATATCGGCAAGGCGCTGTTCGCCTGCTGCGTGACGCTTGGCTACGAGTCGGTCGATACCCGCAGCAACGCCCGCGAGGCTGCGCGCTGGATTGCCGCCAACAAGATCCGTTCGGTCCGCCTTGTGACCAGCGACTGGCACATGCGCCGCGCCGCGCTGGAGTTTGGGCAAGTCGCCCCGGACGGCGTCAGCGTGATCGAGGATGCGGTGCCGACCCACCCGAGCTTCTCGGTGCTGTTCCTGGAATATCACAAGCTGCTGGCCCGGCTCGTGCAAAGGGCCTGGGGCGGATGAAGGATGCGGACCTGAGCAGGCTTACAGTCAGCCGGATCGTTCGCAATCTGGCCTTCTACGGCGTGTTCTACGGCGCGACGGTGCTGCTCGCCTTCCTCGTCTGGGCGCAAGTGTTGCTGCCGGGGCGGGGGTATGTCCACACCGTATTCTACTGGACCCGGCTGCATCGCTGGTGCGTTCGCCATCTGCTCGGAATCCGGGTGCAGATCGAAGGCGAAGCGCCGACCGGGGCGGTGCTGGTCGCGCTCAAGCACGAAAGCTTTTTCGAGGCGATCGATTTGCCGGTGCTGCTGTCGTACCCCGCCGTATTCGCCAAGATCGAATTGCTGCATCTGCCGATGTGGGGGCGGGCGGCCCAGCGCTATGGGCTGATCGGGGTCGAGCGTGACCAGGGCGCGAAGGCGCTGCGGGCGATGATTGTCGCCGCACGCGAACGGTCCGCCGAAGGCCGGCCGCTGGCGATCTTCCCGGAAGGCACGCGCATTCCGCATGGCAGTGCCCCGCCGCTGCAGGCGGGCTTTGCCGGAGTCTACAAGCTGCTGGCGCTGCCCGTTGTCCCCGTTGCGGTCGATAGCGGGCGCTTTTACCACCATTTCTGGAAGCGCCGGGGGACGATCACGATCCGGTTTGGCGCAAGGATCGAACCGGGCCTGCCCCGGCCGGAAATCGAAGCGCGCGTGCACGCTGCGATCAACCTGCTCAATGTCGAGGCAGCTGTGTAACCGGTTGCCACGTTGCGGATCGCGCTCCGGAATGCTGCATCGAGGCGGGCACCGGGTTCAGCCGGGTTCTGCTGCTGCGAACGATTTGCATCGGTCAGGCGCCTCCCGTATGGTGCTTGTGATATCAAGCACCTTGCCGCCGCGCAGCGGCCCGGAGTTTGGTTCGCAACCGTGATGTTTGGAGAGGCCCGTGCGGGGGAATGGTTGCCCATGCTAAGGCTGCCTGAATCCCAGAAAGGAACGTTCCCGTGACCAGTCTGCCCTATCCCGTCTACGACGCCGACAATCACTACTACGAAACGGCGGACGCTTTCCTGCGTTACCTGCCCAAGCAGTATCGCAACGAATTCCAGTATGTCGAAGTGCGCGGCCGGACCAAGCTGGCCGTGGCCGGACAGATCACCAACTACATCCCCAACCCCACCTTCGATGTGGTCGCCGCGCCCGGAAGCCATGAAAAGTGGTATCGCGCGCAGAACCCCGATGGCCTCTCGCTGCGCGAACTGCAGGGCGCTCCGATTACGTCCCCCGAATCATTCCGCTCATCGACCGAACGGCTCAAGCTGATGGACGAGCAAGGGCTGCACGCATCGGTGTTCTTCCCCACGCTCGCCTCGGTGATCGAGGAGCGGATGAACCACGATCACGTGCTGATGGCCAGCGTGGTCCACTCGCTCAACCAGTGGGTCGATGAAGAATGGGGCTTTGCCCGCGAAGGGCGGATTTTTGCCGCACCCGTGATCAGCCTCGCCGATGTCGATCTCGCGATCGACGAACTGGAATGGGCGCTCAAGCGGGGCGCGCGTTCGATCTGCATGCGCCCGGCGCCGATCTCCGGCTATCGCTCGCGCCGTTCGCCGGGTGCGGCGGAGTTCGATCCGTTCTGGGCGCGCTGCGCCGAGGCCAAGATCTTCGTCAACCTGCACCTGTCGGATTCGGGCTATGATCAGCACTACCGCAAGTGGTCGGGCGGCGAAGGGCAGGAGAGCGTCGGGTTCGAAAAGGCCGATCCGCTGATCGGCATGTTCGATCCGATGAGCCGCGCGATCTTCGACATGATCTCGGCCTTGATCTGCCACGGCGTGGCCGATCGCCATCCTGACATCCGCTTCGTCTCGGTCGAGAATGGCTCGGTCTGGATGAAGGAGCTCGTCCGGATGTTCAAGAAAGTCTATGGTCAGGGTCCGCAGCAGTTTGCCCGCGATCCGATCGAGAACCTGCGCCGCAACTTCTTCGTCGTGCCGTTCTACGAGGACAACATCCAAGAACTGGTGGAGATGATGGGCGTCAACCGCGTCCTGTTCGGCAGCGACTATCCGCATGCGGAAGGCCTGGGCGATCCGCTGAGCTTCGTTGACGAACTCAAGGGCTTCAGCGATGCCGACATCAAGCTGATCATGTCCGACAACATGAAGGGCCTGCTCGAAGGCGCCCGCAACTGACGAACTCCCGCGACCATTTCGCGTCGCGGGGGCAATCCTGATCGGGGCGGCGGGCCAGGGAGCTGATGAAGTCAGCGATTGCCCTGGCCCGCCGCCCCGCACGTTTTCAAGATGTCGGAGACAAGCCGGTCAGCCGCCGTTGTGGTCGCTCCGGCCGAAGTCCGGCCGGGCATCGTCCTGGCCTTCCTCGATGATCGAGCGGCGGATCGCGCGGGTCCGGGTGAACTGGTCGAACAGCGCCTGTCCGTCCCGGTCGCGGATCGCGCGTTGCAAAGCGGTCAGATCCTCGGTGAAGCGCTGCAGCATTTCGAGCACCGCTTCGCGGTTTGACAGGAACACGTCGCGCCACATCGTCGGATCGGAAGCGGCAATCCGGGTGAAATCGCGGAACCCGCCCGCCGAATACTTGATCACTTCGCTGCGGGTCACTTCCTCAAGGTCTGAAGCCGTGCCGACGATGGTATAGGCGATCAGGTGGGGCAGGTGGCTGGTCACGGCGAGCACGAGATCATGGTGATCGGCCGTCATCACCTCGACCTTGGCGCCGAGCGCCTCCCAGAACGCGGAGAGCGCGGCGAGCTGGGCCGGGTCAGCATCATCGGGCGGGGTGATGATGCACCAGCGCTTGCGGAAGAGTGCGGCAAAGCCCGCGTCCGGGCCGGAATTCTCGGTCCCCGCGACCGGGTGGGCAGGGATCACGGCCGCGCCCGGAAGGGCTTCGGACAGTGTCCGGGCGACCGACTGTTTGGACGAGCCGACATCGCTGACCAGCGCGCCGGGCTTGAGCGCCGCGGCGACCGGGGCGGCGGCGGCCGCCATCGCGCCGACCGGCACGCAGAAAATTACCAGGTCCGCATCGCGCACGGCCTCCGCAGCAGTCTCACACACGCGCGCCACCAGCTTGCGTTCGTCGGCCCGCGCCCGCGTCTCAGCGTCAGTGTCGAAGCCGGTGGTTGCGGTGCCGGGCAGAAACTCCTGCACCGCCAGGCCGATCGAGCCGCCGAGCAGCCCGAGGCCGATGATTGCGACGCGCTCGAACACCATCACGCGGCTTCCGCCATGCGCCGCAGCACGGTGGCAATCTCGTCCATCTGGGCGGACGTGCCGATCGTGATGCGCAGGGCCTGCGGCAGCCCCTGGCCCGGCAGCCAGCGGACGATGTAACCCGCATCCGCCAGCCCGTTGTAGGCCGCTTCGGCCGTCAACTTGCCCTCGAACAGGATGAGCACGAAGTTGGCTTCGCTCGGCAACGGGCGGAGCCCGTGATTGCCGAGTGCGCCCATTGCGTCCACGAACCGGGCGCGTTCGCGGGCATTGTGCTCGCGGGCAGCGGAAACGAAAGCCTGGTCGCCGACAGCGGCCAATGCCATGGCCTGCCCGGTGCCGGAGATGTTGAATGGTCCGCGAATGCGGTTCAGCGTGTCGATGATTGCGGGCGCGCCGGTGCCCCAGCCGATCCGCTCGCCGGCCAGGCCATAAATCTTCGAAAAAGTCCGCGTCACCAGCACGTTGGCATGGGCCGCCGCCAGTGCCAGCGCGCCATCGTCATCCTCCGGCGCGAGATATTCGGCATAAGCCTGATCGACCACCAGCAGCACGTCGCCGGGCAGCGCGGCATGGAGCCGCGCGATCTCGCCCTTCGGCAGAAAACTGCCGGTCGGGTTGTTCGGATTGGCGACGAACACCACCCGCGTCCGCTCGCTCACCAGACCCAGCAGCGCGTCGACATCGGTGCCGAAGTCCGCGTCCGGCGCGACCACCGGGGTTGCGCCGCAGCGCCTGGCCGCGATGTCATAGACCGAAAAGCCATAGCGCACGTAGATCACTTCATCGCCCGGCCCGGCATAGCCCTGTGCCGCGATGTGGAGAATCTCGTCCGATCCGGTGCCCATCACCACCAGCGCCGGATCGACCCCGTGACACGCGCCGATCGCGGCCCGCAGCGCCTTGCTGTCAGGATCGGGGTAGCGCGAAGGCTCGGCCGCCTGCGTGCGCGCCGCCAGTGCCGCCAGGCTGGTGCCGAGCGGATTCTCGTTGGCGGAGAGCTTGATCAGCGGCTGTCCGTCCGCACCGGCCGATTTCCCGGGGACGTAGGCGTGAATTGCACTGATCCAGCTCTTGGGGGTTGGTGCGCTGCTCATCGCCGCGCGCTTTAGGGGGCAAACCGGCGCGCCGCAATGGTGCGAACAGGCCGCCATTGACACAGCCCGCTGTTTCCCGGCAATCCGGCCCGTCCATGGCTTCCGATCCGCTTCTCGCTGCCAGCCACGTGCTGGACCTGACCGAACCGCTCCCGCTTGACGGCGGGCAGCAGCTTGCGGGCGTGCGTCTCGCCTATGAGACTTACGGCACGCTCGCGGCCGACAAGGCCAATGCGATCCTGATCTGCCATGCCTTGACCGGCGACCAGTATGTCGCCAGCCGCCACCCGCTCACCGGCAAACCGGGCTGGTGGGCCCGGATGGTCGGCCCCGGCAAGCCGATCGATACCGACCGCTTCTTCGTCGTCTGCGCCAATGTGCTCGGCAGTTGTATGGGATCGACCGGCCCGGCCAGCCCGGCGCCGGACGGCGAGCCGTGGGGTATGCGCTTTCCGGTCATCACCATCCGCGACATGGTGCGCGGCCACATTGCCCTGCTCGATGCGCTGGGGATCGATCGGCTGCACGCCGCAGTGGGCGGCTCGATGGGCGGGATGCAGGCGCTCAGCCTCGCCGCGAACTTCCCCGACCGCACCGCCGCAGCACTGGTTATTGCGTCGACCGCACGGCACTCGGCACAGAATATCGCGTTCCACGAAGTCGGCCGCCAGGCGATCATGGCCGATCCGAAGTGGTGCGACGGGGATTATTACAGCGCCGGGGCTGAGGGTAAGGGCGGCAAGGGGCCGGAAAAGGGCCTCGCCCTCGCCCGGATGGCCGCGCACATCACATATCTGTCCGAAGCCGGGATGCACGAAAAGTTCGGCCGCAAACTGCAGGTCCGGCCCGATGGCACGCCCGGGTCCAAGACTTTCGGGTTCGATGCCGATTTCCAGGTCGAGAGCTACCTGCGCTATCAGGGGCTCAGCTTCACCGACCGGTTCGATGCCAATTCCTATCCCTACATTACCCGGGCGATGGACTATTTCGATCTGGCCGAGGAACATGGCGGCCATCTCGCCGACGCCTTTGCCCAGAGCACCGCGCGGTTCTGTCTCGTCAGCTTCGACACGGACTGGCTCTATCCGACATCCGAATCGCGTGCGATCACACATGCCCTGAATGCCACCGGCTGCCCGGTCAGCTTCGTGGAACTGTCTGCCCCGTTCGGGCACGACAGTTTTCTGCTCGATGTGCCGGCGCTCGATCGGGTCGTCAGAGGGTTTATCGGGCAATGAACGAACTGCGCCCCGATCTTGCGATCATTGCCGAAAATGTCGCCCCCGGCGCGCGGGTGCTGGATGTCGGTTGCGGCGACGGTTCGCTGCTCGCCGCGCTGCGCGACAAGGGTTGCGATGCGCGCGGGATGGAGATCGATCCGCACAATGTCGCCGAATGCGTGGCGCGCGGCTTGTCGGTGATCCAGGGTGACGCCGACGCGGACCTTTCGTTCTATCCGGACCGATCCTTCGATTACGCGATTCTCAGCCAGACGCTCCAGACAACCAAGCGGCCCGATCTGGTGCTTGATGAACTGTTGCGGATCGGGGGCAAGGCCTTCGTCAGCTTCCCGAATTTCGCGCACTGGCGGGTGCGCGTCTCACTGTTGTGGAACGGGCGGATGCCGGTCACCCGGCTGGTCCCGGTCGCGTGGTACGAAACCCCGAATATCCACCACCTGACGATCAACGATTTCCGCGCCCACGTCAGGGAGCGCGGCATCACCGTCGAGCAGGCGTGGTTCCTCAAGGGCGACCGGCTGACCAGCGCCGCCGCCGCCAACTTTCGCGCCGAACAGGCGGTGTTCCTGATCTCGAAGTAACGCGGTGTTTTTGTTAAGTGCGGCGAACCCCTCCGGGTTCGCCTTGCGGCACCAGCCCGCTCCCCCGCCCGGCCACCCACTCAGGGCATTCTCGATGGGTGGC
>VMTF01000281.1 GCA_013791705.1 Sphingomonadales bacterium
CCCCCGCGCGGCGCCCAATTCGCCGGCGGCGGGGGCGCCCGCCGCCGGGGCGGGCCGCGCCGCGCACCAAGCGCGGGGGCGGGGGGGGGGGGGGGGGCGGGGGGCCGGTGCCGCAAGCTATGGGCGGATGCCCATAGCGCACCCGACAAAGCGCAAATTCCATGGCGGCAACGACAACAAGAAAGGCGACCTCACCAATGACGAAAGCAGCGATACCCGCAGGCTCCCTGCCGAGCTGGGCCGACCAGATGAAGGCGCTCATGCCGGTGGCCGACAACCTGATAGCCAAGTGGCGCCGGCCGAACGTGACCGAGGCCGAGCGGCAGGACATGTACAACCTGGCGCTGGCGATCCTGTCGGAAGGCTATCTGTGCTACGTCTATGCCAACGCCGCCCGGCCGGAATGGGTGCCCTTGTGGAATCTCGCCTATAACCAGGGCGGACCCAATCCGGACTATGTCTATTCACGCGCCGTGGTCGATGATGCGGGGATCTACCGTATTTCCGGCTACCGCGGGACGATCCGGTTTGTCGATATCGGCCAGAATGGCCAGACCATGCTGACATCGCTGCAGGCATCGCGCGATTCGACGAAGGCCGGACCGGGCAAGAACGACCTCGACGAACTGACGTTCGACAAGGATGGCTATTTCAGCGTGATCCTCAGTGCCGAGCGCCCGGCCGGCTATACCGGCGACTGGTGGAAACTCCATCCGGGCATGCATTGGCTGCTGATGCGCCGCTGCGCCTGCGACTGGAAGAACGAAATCGACGCGCGGATGGCGATCGAGCGGCTCGATGAAGTCGCGCCGCCGACCATCGAGGAGATTTCCAGGCGCTTCTCGGAACTGCCCGCATGGGTCGAAGGCATGATCACCTTCGACATGGAACTGGTGCAATATTACCGCGAACATCACCCGACCAACGGGCTGGAGCGTTCGAAGGTCATCAGCACAATCGGCGGGCTGACCAACCAGTTCTACTACGACGGGATCTACGAGATCGACGACGACGAGGCGCTGGTGGTCGAAACCGATCTCCCCCGGGAGTGCCGCTATTGGCAGATGCTGGTGGCGGATGACCGGTTCTGCACGGTCGACTGGTATAACCGCCAGTCGAGCCTCAACGATGTGCAGGCCCGGCTCGACAGCGACGGCAAGTTGCGCGTGGTGATCTCGAACCGCGATCCGGGCGTGCCCAACTGGCTCGACAAGGCGGACCACCGCTGGGGCATGATCCAGATGCGGTTCAACGAGGCGACCGACGATCCGCAACCCGTCGTCACCCGCTGCAAGGTGACGGACGTGCGCCGGCACCTGCCGGCCGAAACCCCGGTCGTCACCCCCGAGGAGCGCAAGCAGGCCCTGCGCGATCGGCGCGAAGCCGCGCAGTTCCGCCGCTTGTGGTAAGCGCGGGGCCTTTCCATGCCTGAATGAACCATGGCTCTGGCGCCGATCATGCAAATTTCGCATGATCGGCGCAGGGAGAACTATGGCCTTGGATACCCGCCTGCTTGAACTGTTCGTGGTGCTGGCCCGCCAGCGCAGCTTTACCCGCGCCGCCGAGGAGCTCGGGATGCCGCAGCCGCACCTCAGTCGCCTGATCCGGCGGCTGGAGGATATTGTCGGCGCGGAACTGGTTGATCGCAGCAACCGGCAAATCGCCCTGACCCCTGCGGGCCAGGCCCTACTGGCCGAGGCGCAGGCCGTGCTCGACCAGGTCAATCTCGCGGTGCGCCGCACCGCCGATGCCGCCCACCGCGAGGGGCGCCCGCTGCGGATCGGCTACACCGGCCTCTATGCCGATCTGCCGCTGCACCACGGGATTCTCGCCTTTCGCGAGCAGCACCCGGAGATCGCGCTCGAATTCCGGACCGCGACCGGGGCCGAGCAGGCCGATTGGCTGCGCTCGGGCGAGCTGGACGTCGGACTGTTCCAGTTCATCAGTTGCGACCTGGCCGGGCTGGCATGGAATCCGCTTACCCGGCTCAGTTTCGTGCTGGCCATCCCCGAGGACTGGCCCTTCCCGAGCGACCGGCCGGTCGAACTGGCGGAGTTGGCCGATTATCCGTTCGTGCTGAGCGATCCGGCGCTTTCGCCCGAGATTCACGATGCCCAGCTTGCCTATTGCGAGAGCGCGGGGTTCCGGCCGCGCATCGCGCGCCTCGGCCGCGAACGGGCGGAACAGATGCTGCTGACCGCCAGCGGGTTTGGCGCCTGCTTCCTGTTTGAACATGCGCTGCGCATCCGGCTCGACGGCGTGCGCCAACTGGTGATCGCCCACCCGCGCGAGGACATCTTCGCCGACTGCCACATCGCGTGGCTGGCGCAGCGCCCGACCCCGGCGGTGCTCGATTTCATCGCCTGCCTGACCCGCGAGCGGCGCCGGCCGCAAACGGTCCGGCGCGGCGACCGCTTCGACCTTGACTGGGTGCGGCCGGACGGGCGCTGAAGCGCAGGACAGATCACCCGCCGCCGGTAGGCTGCATGTCAAAGATCGCGCGATACCCCTCGGCAAAGGAGATGCGGCACGGCCCGGTGATCTGCCGCCGCCGGGTGGTATCCGATATGTTGCCGATGCTGGCGCCGGAAACATGGCGCACCTGCACTTGCGCGGGCCGGCCCGACCATTCTGCGGCCATCGCGCACCACTGCTGCACCGAAACCACCTCGTCGCCGCCCCAGTTGACGATCGTCGCCGGCACGCTGGCCGCGCCGAGCATCGCTGCGAGCTGGTCGCACATATCGTCGATGTGGATCGGCGTATGCGGATAGGGATCGTTCACCGCCACGATGTCGCGTCCGGCCATCACCGCACCCATGTGGGTGGTCGGCAGCATCCGGGGATCGGGGCCATAGACGGTGTTGAGCCGGGCAATGGTGACGGGCAAATCGAACGCGCGCGCCGCAAACCGCGCGACCGCCTCCTGCGCGACTTTGGCCGAACCGGCGGTGAGCGCCCAGGGGGTGAAACTGCCGCCGGTCGGACTCTCTTCCCGCGCGGGCTCCAGCGGATCGGTGCGCGGCGAATAGATGCCGGCGGCCGAGGTGACCAGCGCGGCCTTCGCCTTGCGGCAATGCTGCAACACCAGCCCGCATCCTTCCGCATTCACGCGGACCGAACGGTCGAACGAATCCTCGCCGCCGCGAAAATAGGCCAGGTGGAGGACATAATCGAAATCGTCGGGCAAGGCGCCGAGGTCGCCCGTTTCAAGGTCGATCGGCACCGGCGTGATCCCGGCGCCCGCAACCTTCTCGCGCGCGCCCTCGGCGGAAAATCGCGCCGCGCCCCACACCTCGTTTGCAGTGGCGAGGAATTTCGCGAGCGGGAAGGCGACCGTCCCGCCGACTCCGGTGACAAGGATCTTCTGGCCCTGCAGCATCTGGCTCTCCCGATATATTTGCCGGGCACTGTACCGGCAGACGGGGCGAAAAGGAAAGGTGCGCGGGTTTCGCGCCACGGATGGGATCGGCCGCGCGCCTCAATGAAAATCGCGCGAGCGCGGCAGGATGCGCACGTTGCGCGGATGGCGCGCCGGTGAACCGGTGCCCGGCGCGCTATCGGACAGGCGCGCCAGTTCGGCGCTGGCATCGATCACCCGCCGGGCCATCAGGTGAACCACGTTTTCCTTGCTGCGCTGGACCTCGCCTTCGATCAGCATCAGCCGCGCCGCCATCACCGCGCGGCGCTGCGCCTCCAGATCGCGCGCCCACAGCAGCGCGTTGACGATCCCGGTCTCGTCCTCGATCGTGATGAATACCGCATTGCCCTTGCCCGGCCGCTGGCGGATCAGCACCACGCCCGCCGCGCGCACTTTCGCCCCATCCTGCGCGGCGTTGATCGCAGCGCAGTCCAGCACGCCCTGCGCGGCGAAATGCCCGCGCAGGAACTGCATCGGGTGGCCTTTGAGCGACAGCCGGTGCGTCTGGTAATCGGCGGCGACTTCCTCGGCGGGCGGCAGCAGCGGCAGGGCGGGAGCGGGCTCCTCCCCCAGTGCCGGGGCAGCGAGCGCGGCGAACAGCGGCAACTGGACCGGCGGCACGCGCCGCACGTCCCACCCGGCCTGCCGCCGGTTCTGCCCGAGCGAGCCGAGCGCATCGGCATCGGCCAGCAG
>VMTF01000117.1 GCA_013791705.1 Sphingomonadales bacterium
AACCTGCTCGGCGTCGGTCCGTCCGACCTCGTCGAGATCCTGCAGGCGCTCAAGGAAGCCGGCGCGCTCAAGGCCGCGATGGAGGTTCTGTGACGACTGTCGCTCCCACCCCGCCCGGCCTTGCGCCGGCGCCCAAACCCACGCCCGAGCGCGAGAAGCTCGCGGCGGCGGCCCGGCAGTTCGAAGCGATCTTCGTGCGCCAGATGCTCGCCAGCGCGCGCGCCGCGAAACTCGATAGCGGGGAAAATGCGCTGTTCGGCGGACAGGCGATGGAGACGTTCCAATCGATGCAGGACGAACGCTTCGCCCAGATCGCCGCCGACCGCGGCGCTTTCGGGCTGGCCGCAGCAATTGAACGGCAGCTCGCCGCGCAGATTGGCGACGGCAGTGCGCGTGCTTCGACAGGCTCAGCCCGAGCGGAACCTGGTGCAAGCCCCACTCCCGGTCCCGGCACCACCACCGCTCAGCCTGAGCTTGTCGAAGGCCGCGCGCGCCCGGCAACCCCCACAGGAGTTCGCTAAACCATGGCCTCCGACCTCCTCTCGATCGGGCGCAGCGGGGCGCTGGCCGCACGGGTGGCGCTGGACGTCACCGCGCAGAATATCGCCAACGCTTCCACTTCGGGCTACGTCCGCCGCAGCGCGCTGCTCGCCGAAGTCTCGTCCAGCGGCGGGATCGGCACCATCGGCGACGTTTCGCTGTCGGGCGTCCGGCTCGACCGGGTGGTGCGCAACGCCGATCTGTTCCGCCAGGCCGAAGTGCGCCGCACCGGCGCCGACGCCGCGCGCGCCACCGCCGAAGTCGCCGGTCTTGAAAACACCGAAGCGGCGATCGAACAGTCAGGCGTTTACGATGCCATGGTCAAGTTCGAGGGCTCGCTCCAGCAACTCGTCGGCGATCCCACCTCCAGCTCGCTGCGCGCCAATGTGATCGAGGATGCGCGGACGGCGGCGAGCACGTTCAACATTGCCGCGACTTCGCTGGATTCGGTCGGCACCGGCCTGCGCTTCGAGGCGAGCGACGGAGTCACCCAGGTCAATACGCTCGGGCAGGAACTGGCGCGGGTGAACCTGCGGCTGGCCCGCGCAGCGGATTCCTCCAGCGACCAGACCGCCCTGCTCGACCAGCGCGACAACCTGCTGCAGAAACTGTCCGGCTTCACCGACGTTGCCACCACGATCAACGCCGATGCCACGGTCGAAGTGCGGATCGGCGGAGCCTCGGGCGCGCTGCTGGTCCAGGGCGGCACCGCCCAGACGCTCGGCATGACCACCGCCGCCGACGGGACGATCAGCTTCGACGTTGGCGGCACGCCCACCACGCTCACCGGGGGGGCGCTGGCCGGCAAGGCGCTGGCGCTGGTCAAGCTCGCCGACGTCCACACCCGGCTCGATACGATCGCCAATGCGATGATGGCCGCCGTCAACGCCGCGCAGGCCAGCGGCGTCGCGCTCGACGGCAGTGCCGGCCAGCCGCTGTTCTCCGGCAACAGCGCCGCGACGATGGCGGTTGCCCTGACCGATGGAGCCGGGATTGCCACTGCCCCGGCCGGCGCGGGCGCGAACAGCCGCGATCCCGCCAATCTCGACGCGCTGCGCAGCGCGCTGGCAACGTCCGGCCCGACCAGCGCGCTGGACGGACTGCTGTTCGATATTTCCAGCACGGTCGCCGGACGCACGGTCACGCGCGACGCGCTGACCACCATCGCCGGCAGCGCCCGGCTCAGCCTCGATGCCCAGGCCGGGGTCGATCTCGATGCCGAGGCGACCAACCTCGTGCGCTACCAGCAGGCGTTCCAGGCTTCGGGCCGCGTGATGCAGGCCGCCAAGGACATCTTCGACACCATGTTGGCCATCAGATGAAGAGTGACGCGCCATGACCACCGTCAGCACCAGCACCAGCGCCTTCTACACGCGTTCGACCATGGACATGGCCGAATTGCGCGCGCGCGCCGAAGCGCTTCAGTCCGACCTGTCGCGCGGGCAGCGCATCGCCCGCTCGTCCGACGATCCGGTCGGCGCCTCGCGCCTGCGCCAGTTGCAGCGCAGCGACGCGCTCGCGACGATCGACACCACCAACGCCTCGCTCGCGAGCACCGACCTGCAGTTGACTGACACCGCGCTCGGTGCATTTGCCGACTATGTGACGCGGGTGCAGGAACTGACCACCCAGGCCGCCAACGGCACCCTCACCGATGTGCAGCGGGCCGGTATCGGCAGCGAAATCGCCGCGATCCGGGAAAACGTGATTCAGCTCGCCAATGGTCGCAACGCGGCCGGCAATGCCCTGTTCGGCGGACAGGCGGCAGGCGCGGCCTATACCGTCGATGCGGCCGGCAACGCGGTCTATGGCGGCACGGCCACCGCCGGCGATCTGCCGCTCGGCGACGGCCAGAGCGTCACGCGCGGGCTGACCGGCCCGGAATTTCTGAATTTCTCGGTCAACGGCACCCCGACCGACCTGATGGCCGCCCTGAAATCCCTCGCCGATGCGCTCCAGGCCGGCGGCGGCGGTGCGCAGGCGGCCGCGCAGACCGGGCTGGCCGCGCTCGATCAGGGGCTCGATGCGATCACCACCGCGCAGACCGTGGTCGGCACCCGGCTCGCGTGGATCGATCTCACCACCGAACGGCGCATCGACCTGTCGGAAATGCGGGCCAACGAGGAAAACGAGGTGGGCGGCACCGATATCGCCGTCACCGTGGCGCGGCTGCAGGAAACGATGACCGTGCTGCAGGCCAGCCAGGCCAGCTTCACCCGGCTCTCCAGCCTTTCGCTGTTCCAGTTGCTCAACTGAGCCGCCGCGCCGCCCGGGCCATCCGGCGGGTGGCCATCATCATGACGGGGTTTTGATTAATGTTTGCCGGGATTGGTATCATCGTCCTGCTGATCATGGTGTTCGGCGGCTTCGCCCTCACCGGCGGCGCGCTCGGCCCGGTCATGGAGGCGATTCCGCACGAAATGCTGATCATCGGCGGCGCGGCGCTGGGCGCGACGATCACCGGCAACTCGATGCACGAGCTGAAACTGCTCGGCGGCGGCTTCGCCAAGATCTTCAAGGGGCCGCGGCACACCAAGCAGGACCACGTCGATGCGATCATCCTGACCACGCGCCTGATGAAACTGCTCCGCAGCGAAGGCCCGGTCGCGCTCGAAAGCCATGTCGCGGAACCCAGGTCCTCGAACATTTTCGCCGAATTCCCGCGCCTGCTGGCCAATCACCCGCTGATCGACCTCATTTGCGACACGCTTACCCTGATCGTGGTCAGTTCGGGCACGCTCGAAGTCCACGCGGTTGAGGAAGTGATGGACAACGCGATGAAGAACCACTTCCACGAGATGCACGAGCCGCAGCACGCGCTGACCAATCTCGCGGATTCGCTGCCCGCGCTCGGCATTGTCGCGGCAGTGCTCGGCATCGTGAAAACGATGGGCTCGATCGACAAGCCGCCCGCGATCCTGGGCGGAATGATCGGCTCGGCGCTGGTCGGCACCTTCATGGGCGTGCTGCTCGCCTATGGCGTGGTATCGCCGCTGGCCGGACGGCTCAAGCAGGTGCTGGAAGCCGACGAGCAGATCTTCAATGCGGTCAAGCAGGTGCTCATCGCCAGCCTGCACGGCTGGCCCCAGCCGCTGGTGGTTGAAAGCGCGCGCTCGGGCCTGGGCCATGCCGTCCGTCCGGGACTGTCCGAACTCCTTGACGCCCTGCGGGGCAAGTAACGTGGCGAAACCACCGCGCGGCAAGACCGAACTGCCCCCGCCGATCATCGTCAAGAAGATCACCGTGGTCGCCGGCGGGCACCACGGCGGTGCCTGGAAGGTCGCCTACGCGGACTTCGTCACCGCGATGATGGCGTTCTTCCTGCTGCTGTGGCTGCTGGGCGCGACCACCGAAAAGCAGCGCAAGGGCATTGCCGACTATTTCACGCCGACCCTTGTCAAGATGAAGGAGGGCAGCGCCGGCTCGAACGGGCTGCTCGGCGGCAGTTCGCTCACCGACGTCGACAACTATCCCCACCGCCAGGGCCAGACCGGCACCAAGACGATGACCGTCCCGCTCGACGCGACCGGCGGCCCCAAGGAGGGGGCGGGCCGGCTCAAGCGGATGCAGCAAAAGCTTGACGAAGCGCTGCGGAAATCGGCCACGCTGCGCCGCCTGGCGCGCCAGATCCGGATGGTCGATACGACCGAGGGCATCCGCATCGACCTGGTCGACAATGCCGATTTCGCGATGTTCCGGCTGGGGACGACGGTGCTGACGCCCGATGCCGTGCAAATTCTCGCGGCGATCGGCCAGACCATCGCGCCCGAACCGGGCACGCTGATGGTGCGCGGCCATACCGACGCGCTGCCCTACCGCCGGGGCACTGTCGCCAACAACTGGTCGCTTTCGGCCGGACGCGCCGAAGCGACCCGGCAGGCACTGATCCGCAATGGCATCGCCGAGGATCGCTTTCGCCGGATCGAGGGCGTGGCCGACCGCGAGCCGCTGATCGCGGACAACCCGCAGGATCCGCGCAACCGGCGCATTTCCGTGGTGGTCGCACCGCAGTAACCGCCCGCGCGCGGGTCCGTTTTCCGCGCGATCAGGCGCCGGTCCAGCCATGCAGGTGGCCGGCCAGCTCACCCGGCATGTCGTGCAGGCTGTAATCGCGCCAGCAATAGCGCCAGGCCCCGTCAACGTGCTCGAACCGATCATGATAGCGGCCGGCGGTGATGGTCCTGAGCGGCCCGTCGTCCACCTGCTGGAGCACCGTGTAATAGCTGCGGATCGTCGCCGTTCCCGCAGCCGCGTCCACTTCGACGATCGGATTGGTGATCACGTGCTTGGTGCGCGGCGTGCCATCGGGATAGATGATGATCAGCTCGCGCCACAGCGCCAGCACCTCGGCCTGCCCAAGCTCGCCGTGGGTGCTCTTGATCCGGGCATGGCGGAACAGTTCCGACGCCCCGGCAAGATCGCCGATGTCGATATATTCCGCGTAGCGATAGAGCAGGTTGAGCACTTGCTGTTCGTGGCTGACAGTCATTCGATCGCTCCTCGTCGTTCCGCTCCGGTAGCGGGAAACAGCGCGCGGATCGCAGGGGGCGCAAGCTCGTGCAGATGCACAAGGCCGCCCCGTACCGACATCCCCACCCCCGCGACGCTCCGGCCAACCCGGATTGCGCCCGGCGCGAGTGTGCCGCCAACGGCCGCGCCTTGGCAAGCGGAACCGCGTGCCGACCGGAAGACGCCCTGCCCCGCAGACACGCAAAGGCCCGGCGATCCGTGCAGGGATCGCCGGGCCAGACACCCGGGAGGGGTGGCAGGCGGAGCTTAACGCAGCAGCGAGAGCACGTTCTGCTGGCTCTGGTTGGCCTGGGCCAGCATCGCGGTCGAAGCCTGCGAGAGGATCTGCGACTTGGCCATCTGGGTCGTTTCGGCCGAATAGTCGGTATCCTCGATCCGCGAACGCGCGTCCGACAGGTTCGCGACATTGCTGGTGAGGTTGTTGACGGCCGATTCGAGGCGGTTCTGGCCCGCACCGAGCGAAGCGCGCGAGGCGTTCACGTCGGCGAGCGCCAGATCGACATTGTCGATCGTGGTCGTGGCGGCCGCCGCGCCGGTCACGTCGAGTGCGGTGGCGCTGATGTTCACGCCGGAAATCGCCTTCGAGGTAAGCGTTACGGTATCGCCATTGTTGGCGCCGGTCTGGATGTCGAAGGCCACGTCGGTGCCGGCCGTCGTGCTGAACAGCGCGTTGCCGTTGAACTTGGTGTTGGCGAGCACGTCACCCAGTTGCTCCGTCAGGTTGGTGACTTCCGACTGCGTCGCGGCGCGATCGGTAGCCTGGTAGGTGCCCGAAGACGACTGGACCGCGAGTTCGCGGACCCGCTGCAGCATGTTGGTGAC
>VMTF01000139.1 GCA_013791705.1 Sphingomonadales bacterium
GGCGGCCAGCGGCAGGGTTCCAGCGGCCAGGACGGATCGGGCCTGTTCACTGCCTCGATGATCGTGGCCGGCCAGATCAAGGGCATGGAGCCGCGCCTGTTCCTGGTCTATCCGGAAGGCAACTTCATCGAGGCGAGCTACGATACGCCCTTCTTCCAGATCGGCGAGACCAAGTACGGCCGCCCGATCATCCTGCGCGCCTACGACAAGGCGATGTCGTTCGAGGACGCCGTGAAGCTCCTGATGGTGAGCTTCGATTCGACGCTGAAGGCCAATCTTTCGGTCGGCCTGCCGCTCGACTTGCTGGTGATCGAGCGCGATCATTTCGAGCCGCTCTATTCCAAGCGGATCATCGCCGACGATCCGTATTTCCAGCAGATTTCGTCCGGCTGGGGCGAAGCGCTCAAGCGCGCGTTCGCATCGCTGCCGGATTATTCCTTCGAGGATCCGCTGCCGGTTCCGGTGGAGTGAGGATCACGCGTTGAACGGCAGGCGCAGTCCGGCTTCGTCCCACCGGCGATGGATGAGCTGCCCTTTGCCGGACAGCGTGATGTAGGCCTCGCGCATGTCCTGGCCGCCGAATGCGATGTTGGTCGTGTACTGGTCGTCGGTCGGGACGGCGCCGACAATCGCTCCATCGGGAGCGACGGTGGTGATCGCGCCGCCGGGACCGGTGGTCTGGCCGATGGTGGCGACGCAAATGTTGCCGCCGGCGGTCATGGCCAGGCTGTCGAGCGCGACATGGCCGGGCACCGTCGCCAGCAACCGGGGCACTTGCGGCTCGGGCCGGGCCGCGAATTCATAGATGCGCGCCTGGAACGTGTCGGCGGCATAGACTCTGGACCCATCGGGCGACAGGCCGACACCGTTGTAGGAAATCGCGTCCGCGACCACCCGGACAATCTCGCTGCCATCGGACCTGGCGCGGTAAAGCCCGCCATATCGCTTGCCGTCAGGCTCAAGCGTGCCGAAGTCGGTGAACCAGATGTTGCCGTCACGGTCGAACATCAGGTCGTTGGGTGCGCTCAGGCAATAGTCGTCCCCGCGCATGTAGAGCCGGTCCACCCGGCCGGTGACAAGGTCGATCCGCTCGATCCGCCCGCCGCGGTCCGCCGCCGGGACGTCCTGGCGTGTCATCCCGCCGTTGTTGCAGACATAAAGGGCACCGTCCGGGCCGATCGCCGCGCCGTTCGGGCCACCGCCGGGCTTTGCCACGGTTTCCTTGCGGCCCGTCCAGCAGCGGGTGATCAGGCCGGCGCCAACCTCGACGACGATCACCGAACCGTCGTTCATCACCACCGGCCCTTCCGGAAAGGCCAGGTCCCGGGCGACAACATTAAATTCAGGCATGTTCAGCTCTCCCGGCCGGCAACATGCATTTGCCGCTCCAAGGTGGCAAGCGCCGCAGGGCGCCCGCGCCGATTATCGGCAGAACGAGCGGCCTGACAATTCGAGATGGAAGTGATCGTGGTGCGCCGCGTTGTATGCGGGGCCGAGCACGGTGCCGAACCGCTTGCAGGCGCTCTGGTGGATCGCGTGGAGGAAGGCGCGCTCTTGCGATGTGCCGGAATTCCAGCCGCCTTGCACCGAAATGCGGCGGCCATCGGCCAGCACGAAGGCGCCTATATCGATCGCGTTGGCAGTGGCGTGAGCGGACAGCCGGGACGATCCGGCGACCGTGCGGCAGTTATAGCTGCCCATGGTCTCGATACGGGCCAGCGGACTGCCGAGCATCTGGCGCGCGGCGCGATCGACTCCGAAACGGGCCCAGGCCGCGAAGGTTTCGGCCAGCGGACACGTAACCGGGCCGAGGTTGCCGACGCCCAGACGGGAATAGTCGCCGCGCAGGCTCTCCAGCTTCACGGCATTGAGCGCCGAGCAGCCTGAGCCATAATACTGGTCGGGCAGCGGGGTGAAGCTGGCGTTGGTCTTGCCCAGGCTGGCGAGGCAGGCACGGGCTTCGGGGCGCGGCGTAAAATGCTGGGTTGAGCGGCGCAGCGGCTCGCTCTGGCGCCCATCGGGTATCGCGCCGCAGGCTGCGAGTGTGGCCAGCAGGGGCAGGAGGAGAGCTATCCTTCGCATGGGCGCGGATTATCCGGGGCCATGGTTAACAAATCCTTTCCCGCAGGGCCAGCGGAGCTTCGTTTCACGGGCAAATGTGGCACTGGCGAGCCCGCGCGGGGCTCGCTTCTGCAGGCACGCCAGGTCTTGCCTTGCCAGCCGGCTTTCGCATTTGCCGCTTGACTTGTTGCAGCGCAAAACTAAGTGCGGCGACGGGCCACGCGGTCCCAACGCCGCGCGTGCTCTCTGCAAGGAGAGACTACAATGACTGCACAAATGCCGGCGCGCAAACCCGCGCGTCCGTTCTTCTCTTCCGGTCCCTGCGCCAAGCCGCCCGGATATTCCCCCGACAAGCTCGCCACCCAATCGCTGGGCCGCTCGCACCGTGCCAAGATCGGCAAGGCGCGCCTCCAGTATTGCATCGATCTGATGCGCGAAGTGCTCGGTCTGCCCGATACGCACCGCATCGGTATCGTGCCCGGATCGGACACCGGCGCCTTCGAAATGGCGATGTGGACAATGCTCGGCGCGCGCGGCGTCACGACGCTGGCGTGGGAAAGCTTCGGCGAAGGCTGGGTGACCGACGCAGTCAAGCAGCTCAAGCTCGAACCGACCGTGATGCGCGCCGATTATGGCCAGTTGCCCGATCTCGACCAGGTCGACTGGTCGGACGACGTGCTGTTCACCTGGAACGGCACCACTTCCGGCGTGCGCGTGCCCGACGGCGAGTGGATTCCGGCGGATCGCGAAGGCCTGTCGTTCGCCGATGCGACCAGCGCGGTGTTCGCCTACGACATTCCGTGGGACAAGATCGATGTCGCCACCTTCTCGTGGCAGAAGGTGCTTGGCGGCGAGGGCGGGCACGGCGTGCTGATCCTCGGCCCCCGCGCGGTGCAACGCCTGGAGGAATATACCCCGTCGTGGCCGCTGCCCAAGGTCTTCCGGCTGGTCTCCAAGGGCAAGCTGGCCGAAGGCGTGTTCAAGGGCGAAACGATCAACACCCCCTCGATGCTCGCCGTCGAGGACGCGATCTTCGCGCTGGAATGGTCCAAGAGCGTCGGCGGCCTTGGCGGCCTGCAGGCGCGCTGCACCGCCAACTCGGACGCATTGGCCAAGATCGTGGCGGAGCGCGACTGGCTCGGCCACCTCGCGGTCGATCACGGCACCCGCTCGAAAACCTCGGTCTGCCTGACGGTGGAAGGGGCCGACGAAGCCTTCATCAAGGCGTTCGCCGGCCTGCTCGAGAAGGAAGGCGCGGCGTATGATATCGCCGGGTATCGCGATGCCCCTCCGGGCCTGCGGATCTGGTGCGGCGCGACGGTCGACACGGCGGATATCGAAGCGCTCGGGCCGTGGCTCGATTACGCTTATGCCTCGCTGAAGGCCTGAACCTATCCCGGCGGGCCGGTGTTACGGTCCGCCCCATCCCCTTTTGCGATCATATGAAGGAGGCTTTCCATGACCAAGCCCCGCGTACTCATTTCCGACCAGATGGACGACAAGGCCGAGCAGATCTTCCGCGAACGCGGCTGCGACGTCGATGTGATCACCGGCAAGACGCCTGAGGAACTCAAGGCAATCATCGGCCAGTATGACGGCCTGGCGATCCGTTCGACCACCAAGCTCACCAAGGAACTGATCGACGCCGCGACCAACCTCAAGGTGGTCGGCCGGGCCGGGATCGGCGTGGACAACATCGATATCCCCGCCGCGTCGGTGAAGGGCATCGTGGTGATGAACACCCCGTTCGGCAACTCGATCACCACTGCCGAGCACGCCATTGCCCTGATGTTCGCGCTGGCCCGCCAGCTTCCCGAAGCGGACGCTTCGACCCAGGCCGGCAAGTGGGAAAAGAACCGCTTCATGGGCGTAGAAGTCACCGGCAAGACGCTCGGCCTGATCGGCGCGGGCAATATCGGTTCGATCGTCGCCAGCCGCGCGCTGGGCCTGAAGATGAAGGTCGTCGCGTTCGATCCGTTCCTCACGCCCGAACGCGCGGTGGAGCAGGGGATCGAAAAGGTCGATCTCGATACGCTGCTGGCGCGCGCCGATTTCATCACGCTGCACACCCCGCTGACCGACCAGACCCGCAATATTCTCAGCCGCGAAAACATCGCCAAGACGAAGAAGGGCGTGCGCATCATCAATTGCGCACGCGGCGGCCTGATCGATGAGGAGGCGCTCAAGGACGCGCTCGATTCGGGCCATGTCGCGGGCGCCGCGCTCGACGTGTTCGCAAAGGAGCCGGCCAAGGAATCGCCGCTGTTCGGCACGCCCAACTTCATCTCTACGCCGCACCTCGGCGCCTCGACCGACGAAGCCCAGGTCAATGTCGCGATTCAGGTGGCCGAGCAGCTTTCGGACTATCTGGTCCACGGCGGCGTCACCAATGCGCTCAACATGCCGTCGCTCTCGGCCGAGGAAGCGCCGAAGCTGCGGCCCTACATGGCGCTGGCCGAAAACCTCGGCAGCCTGGTCGGCCAGCTGGCGCACGACAATCTCGACAAGATCAGCATCGAGGTCGAAGGCGCGGCCGCCCAGCTCAACATCAAGCCGATCACCGGCGCGGTGCTGGCGGGGCTGATGCGCCGCTATTCCGACACCGTGAACATGGTCAACGCGCCCTACCTCGCCAAGGAGCGCGGGCTCGACGTGCGCGAAGTGCGCCATGACCGCGAGGGCGTGTTCCACACGCTGGTGCGCGTCACGGTCGCCACCTCGCAGGGTGATCGCTCGGTGGCCGGCACGCTGTTCGGGGCCGACCAGCCGCGGCTGGTCGAACTGTTCGGGATCAAGGTCGAGGCCGAACTGGCCGGGCACATGCTCTATGTGGTGAACGAGGACGCGCCCGGCTTCATCGGCCGGATCGGATCGCTGCTGGGCGAAAACGGGATCAACATCGGCACCTTCAACCTTGGCCGCCGCGCGGCCGGCGGCGAGGCGGTTGTGCTGCTCTCGATTGCCAGTCCGCTTCCGGCTGACGTGCTGGAGGAGGCGCGCAATGTGCCCGGCGTGAAGCTGGTCACGCCGCTGAAGTTCTGATCCTGTTTGCCTGAACGAGCAGGGCCGCTCCGGTTTGCGCCGGGGCGGCCTTTCGTTTCAGCCTCGTTCCGTGCAGCAGGGGTTCGACAGAGCGGCAAACCGCCGCTAAAGGCGCCTCACCATGGACAATACCGATCGCGATCTGCTGCCCGAGGGGCTTGAGGACCGGCTGCCGGCGACCACGCCCGCAGCCACGCGCGTCACGCGCGCGATTTGCGATGCGATGGACAGCCACGGCTATGATCGCGTCCAGCCACCGACGATCGAGTTCGAAAAGTCTATGGCGAGCCGGATGATCGGGGTCCAGTCGCGGCGGATGTTCCGCTTCGTCGATCCGGCTTCGCTGCGGATGATGGCGATCCGTTCGGACATGACCGTGCAGGTCGGCCGTATCGCCGCGACCGGGCTGGCCGGCGCGGCGCGGCCCTTGCGCCTCAGTTATTCGGGGCAAGTGCTTACCATCAAGGGCGACGGGCTGGATCCCTCGCGCGAGCGGCTCCAGCTTGGCGCCGAACTGATCGGCAGTGACAGCGTTGCGGCGGCGGCCGAGATCGTCGCGCTGGCGATCGAGGCGCTGCGTGAGGCCGGAGCAACCGGAATTTCGGTCGATTTCACCCTGCCGGACCTGGTCGATACGCTCGCCGCCAAGGCGCTGCCGCTCGATCCCGCCACGATTCCGGCGGTGCGGCGCGAACTCGATGCCAAGGACGCGGGTGGCCTCGTCGCGGCGGGCGGCGAAGCCTACCTGCCGCTGCTCACCGCGATCGGGCCGTTTGACAGCGCGATCGAGCGCCTTGCAAAGATCGACGCGGGCGGGGCGCTGGCCTCGCGCATCGCCGCCTTGCGCGAAATTGCCAAGCGGGTGGGCGGCTCGGCCCGCGTCACGCTCGATCCGTCCGAGCGGCACGGCTTTGAATACCAGTCATGGTTCGGTTTCACGATCTACGCCGAAGGCCTGCGCGGCGCGCTTGGACGGGGTGGCACTTATGCGATCCTGACCGACCATGCCGAGAGCGAGCCGGCGACCGGTTTCTCGCTCTATCCCGACCCGTTGATTAATGCGCTCGCCGCCGCCGAGCAGGCACGCGACTCGCTGTTTCTGCCGCTTGGCCACAACGCGGAAATCGCCGGCCGCCTGCGAGCGATCGGCTGGCGGACGGTCGCCGCTCTGGCGGAGTGCGACGATGCGAAAGCGCTTGGCTGCACCCACCGGCTGGAGGGCACGGAAGCGGCGCGGATCTAGCCGCTCGCCAGCCACCGGAACGCCAGTGCGATTATTGTGCCGGAGCCATGTTTCAAAGGCTTTGCGCTCCGTTTTTGTGTTAGGATGAATCACAACACAATGGTGGAGGCCTGAAAATGGCGGACGTAAGCCGGTTCATAAGCGCGTTAAAGCCCATGTTTGCCGCGCATCTCGAATCCTATCTCTCGACCAATGGCGAGGAAGGTTATCTGTTCGACGCGAGCGCCAATGGCGGCAGCAAGATCACGACCTGCCTGATCCTCAAGACAATCGGCCGGAAGAGCGGGCGGACGCTGCTCGTACCGCTGATCTATTCCGCATGGGGCGATGAATATATCATCGTCGCCTCGAAAGGCGGCTCCGACGAACATCCGGCGTGGTTCTCCAATCTGACAGCCCAGCCGGACGCCTATTTCCAGGTGCGAAACAAGAAGTTCCGCGCGTCATGGCGGATCGCTGAAGGCACTGAACGGGCGCGGACCTGGGACTACGTCACACAATATTTCCCGCCCTATGCCCAATATCAGGCCAGCACCGAACGCGAGATTCCGGTGGTGATTCTGACACCCGTGGAGCAGATTGACGAAGTGTGGACGGCGCCTTCCTGAGCGGCCAGTCCTCGGACACATTTCCGGCCGGGCGATGGGCAGCAGGGTTCGGAAGTTGCGCTACTTCCCGAAGGCCCGCTTCAGCCAGTCATCCACCGTGCGCGTGGGTGCATAATCGGGATCGCCCAGCCGGCGGTTGATTTCCATGTGGCCCGTCAGCCCGGTGCCGGGAAAGCTGCCGACTTCCACCCGCGTACCGCCCGCGCGCAGCGCCTGCGCGAATTCGTCCGCCTGGCTCATCCCGTCCGGTCGCTGGACGTGGAGCAGCAGGAACTGCGCCGCATTGGGCGCACCCGCGTGGACCGTCGGCGATAGCGCGCGCTGGCGGGCGGGATCGGTGCCGAAGGCCTGCCCGTAAGTCTGCTGCATGATCCGGGGGCCATCCCGCATCTGCGCGGCCACGTCATAAGCGGCCCCGTCGATCGGGATCACGCCGGTCAGGTCGGCAAACGTTAGCCCCGCGCCCCTCAGGTACTGCTCGTCCGTGCCTACCAGTGCGACCAGATGCGCGCCCGCGCTGTGGCCCATCAGCACGATCCGGTGCCGGTCGATCCCCAGACTGTCGGCCCGGTTGATCAGGGCTTTCAGCGCTGCCGCCACGTCGGCGGCCTGTTGCTCCACGGTGGCCTGAGGCACGAGCCGGTAGTCGATCGAGGCGAGGGCATAGCCTTCGGCCGGATAGTGGGCGGGTTTCCACCGCCCGGTTGCATTGTCCTTGCTGCCGCGCTGCCACCCGCCGCCATGAACGAACACGATCAGCGGCGCCGCTGTTTTTCCTCGCGCAGTCGATGTCGCCGGCCAGAAATCGAGCACTTGCGCGGCATCGCTGCCATAGGCGATGGTCTGGCCGGCCGCGCTGGCCGGGGCCTTGGCATCGGCGGCGGCCGCGCGCTGGGCGAAACGTTGCGCGATCCGCTCGCGAAAGCTGCCTGCCTGCGCCTCGGCAGCCGCGCCGGACAGCATGGCAAGGGCGCCGAGCGATCCGGCAAAAGCGAGCATGATACGGTTGTTCATCGAATCCCGTCCTCCGGGCGCGCAGTCTATCGCGTGAATCGGGTGGCTTCACGTCGCGATTGGTCGCAGAATGTCGCGGCCGTGAGGCTCGGCGGCCTTGCCCTTCGTGCCGCTCTCCCCTAGGGCGCGGCGCGCGACTTCAAACTGAAACAGAAAGTGCGAAAGCCTTGGCCAACGTCACCGTGATCGGCGCCCAGTGGGGCGATGAGGGCAAGGGCAAGATCGTCGACTGGCTCGCCAGCCGGGCCGATGCCGTGGTCCGCTTCCAGGGCGGCCATAATGCCGGCCACACGCTCGTCGTCGGCGATCAGGTCTACAAGCTGTCGCTGCTGCCCTCCGGCATCGTCACCGGCACGCTCTCGATCATCGGCAACGGGGTCGTGCTCGATCCGTGGGCGCTGAAGGCCGAAATCGCCAAGCTCGAATCGCAAGGGGTGACGATCACCACCGAAAACTTCGCGATTGCCGACAATTGCCCGCTGATCCTGCCGCTCCACCGCGACCTCGATGGCTTGCGCGAGCAGGCCGCAGGGGCAGGCAAGATCGGCACGACCGGGCGCGGCATCGGCCCTGCCTATGAAGACAAGGTCGGCCGCCGCGCGATCCGGGTGTGCGATCTGGCCGATCTCGATGGACTGGATGCCCAGTTTGACCGGCTCTGCGCGCACCACGATGCGCTGCGCGCCGGATTCGGCCAGCCGCCGGTCGATCGCGCCGCGCTGCTGGCCGAACTGACCGAAATCGCGCCCTTCGTGCTGCAATATGCCCAGCCGGTGTGGAAGCGCCTCAAGAAAGTGCGCAAGGCCGGCGCGCGTATCCTGTTCGAAGGCGCGCAAGGCGTGCTGCTCGATGTCGATCACGGGACTTATCCGTTCGTCACTTCCTCCAACACCGTTTCCGGCACGGCGGCTTCCGGCTCGGGCCTTGGCCCCAATGCGACCGGGTTCGTGCTGGGCATCGTCAAGGCCTATACCACTCGCGTCGGCTCCGGCCCGTTCCCGACCGAACTGGAGGATGAAACCGGCCAGCGCCTGGGCGAACGCGGCCATGAATTCGGCACCGTTACCGGCCGCAAGCGCCGCTGCGGCTGGTTCGATGCGGTGCTGGTCCGCCAGTCTTGCGCGATTTCCGGGGTGACCGGCATCGCGCTGACCAAGGTTGATGTGCTCGACGGGTTCGAGATGGTGAAAATCTGCACCGGCTATCGTCTGCGCGGCAAGATCCTTGATTACTTCCCCAGCCATGCCGCCGACCAGGCTGAAGTCGAACCGATCTACGAGGAAATGGAAGGCTGGAGCGGCACGACCGCCGGCGCCCGTTCGTGGGCCGATCTTCCGGCGCAGGCGATCAAGTATATCCAGCGCGTGCAGGAACTGATCGAAACGCCGGTTGCGCTGGTCTCCACCAGCCCCGACCGCGCCGACACGATCCTCGTGCGCGATCCTTTCGAGGACTGAGCGGGCGATGCGCCTCGCTCTCGCCGCCCCGGTCCTGCTTGTGCTGGTCGGTGCGGCGGGTGCGGATATTCCCGGCCCCGAGGTCGATTTTGTTCACGTTCACAAGGCGGCCCGCACGCTCGAACTCTATGCGGGGGGCAGGTTGGTCCGCCGCATCGAACAGATTCAGCTCGGCGATGCGCCGGTCGGTCCAAAGCGGTTCGAAGGCGATGAACGCACGCCCGAGGGCCGCTACACGATCGACTACGGGAACGAGAACAGCGCGTATCATCTTTCACTGCACATCTCCTATCCCGATGCCCGCGATCAGGCCATTGCGGCCCGGCACGGACGCTCTCCGGGCGGCGCGATTTCATTCACGGCCAGCCCAATTCCCTCCGCAATGGACGTATTCCGGGCGACTGGACCGACGGCTGCATTGCGCTTTCCAATCAGGAAATCGAGGAATTATGGTCACTTGTGCCCGACGGCACGCCGATTGAGATTGCTCCGTAGGTTTCCCTAAACCTGCTTGACATGATCCATTTATGTTCTACTCATGTTCGCATCAGAACGGAGTCGGAACAAATGGGCATTTCCAACCTCGCTGCCGCAAATGCGGAACGCGGGAACTTCGAGCAGGGCAATTTCTCATATGCCGCTGCGGGCAACCACGGACCGGCCAATGATCTGGCCGGCATCCCGCTGAGCCTCGCGATCTTTGCCGATCGGCCGCACTTGCGCCAGCAACTGCGCGAGGATGCGCTGATGGCCGGTTATCGCGTGACGGAAGCCGCCCCGCTGGAATTGCTGGTGAACGGCGCGGAGCGGGCGCTCGCGGAAGTCGTGCTGGTCGATTGCCCGGCGCCTGATGCCGCTTGTCTCGCGGCGCTTGCCAGGCTTGACGTGCAGGTCCGCCAGTCCGGCGCACAGTTGATCGTCGCGACAAGCACCGTGGGGCTTGAGGATGTGTTCGGCTGCCTGGACCAGTCGGAACCGCAATTGTTGGTCAACCCCTCGGCGACCGAGCTGGCGCTTGCTCTGGGCCGCGCGCTGGCGCTCGCCCCGGGGCACGGCGTGCGCGAGATGGCCGATGACGACCGGATGCAATTGCTGCGCCTGACCGAGCAGGTCGGCCGGCTCGCCGCGCGCTTGGGGGAAGCCCCGTCCGCGTGCGCGCGCGGCGGGGAGGAGCGCCTTGAATCGCCAGGGCTCGCATTCCGTGGCGCGCCGGTCGAGGAGGTTGGCCGGCTTGCCGCCGCGCCGCGCCCGGCGCTGCCCGATCCGCGCCTCGTGCGCCGCATCCTGCGCCAGCGCCAGCAGCGTGCCCGCTTCTTCGATGCGGAGTTCTTCGCCGATCCGGCGTGGGATATGCTGCTCGATCTCACTGCGGCCCAGGCGGAACACAAGCGTGTTTCGGTCACTTCGTTGTGCATCGCCTCGGGCGTCCCGCCGACCACCGCGCTGCGCTGGATCGGGCAACTGACTCATGCCGGGCTGTTCAAGCGGGTTGAGGATACATCCGATCGCCGCCGTGCCTTCATCGATCTTACCGACGATGCGGCCGAGGGAATGGCGCGCTATTTCGCGACGATCGGCGAGGCACCGGCCATGCCGCTCTGAACGGCCGGGGCGTGCGGGAAGTGCGAAGCCGTTGTTGCGGCTCCCTTTCCTGTACACCCGGCGTTTCTGCGCCGCAGCGTGTCCGCCGCGTTGTCCGGCATCAAGTCGGTGCGGCGAGTCTGGCCAATCACAAGCCCGATCATTCTGTCGTGGACCGGCATCCCGCTGGCCTGGCCCACCGCGTTCTGTAGCGTGCCGCCGCCATGGGCCGCTCGGCCGGGAAGGACGCGAACGGCATGAGCTGGAAAATCTATAGAAGTAGTCATCCCCGATATACGACTTATGTTGTCGGGCTGCTGACGGTCCTTGCCGTGCTCAACACGCTTGACCGGATGGTGATCTCGATCCTGGTCCAGCCGATCAAGGAGGAGCTCGGGCTTAGTGACACCGATCTCGGGCTGGTCATGGGGCTCGGTTTTTCGCTGATGTATGCCACTTGCGCGTTCCCGCTCGCGCGGATGGCCGATCGCGGCAACCGGCGCAATATTCTCGGCGCGATCCTTGCGCTGTGGTCGTTGGCCACGGCCCTGTGCGGCCTCGCGCAGACCGCTTTGCAGTTGATCGTTTGCCGGATGGTGATGGCCGGGGCCGAATCCGGCCAGATGCCGGTGGCGCAGTCGCTGGTCGCGGATTATGTCACGCCGCAGCGCCGGGCCCGGGCGATCGGCTGGCTCGGAGCCGGCACGACCGTGGGCGGGTTGCTGGGTCTGGTGCTGGGCGGCTGGCTTGGCCAGGAATTCGGCTGGCGCTGGGCGTTCGTGGCGGTCGGGCTGCCGGGCGTCTTGATTGCCGGGGTTCTCTTTCTGACCTTGCGCGAGCCGCGCGATCTGTTCGCGGGAACGCAACGTGCGACCGAGGATGAGGTGCAGCCCCTTGGCGCCACGATCCGCTTGCTGGTCAGCCGGCGCAGCTTCGTGATGCTTACGCTGGCGGCGACGTTCTGCACGATCCCGGCTTATTCGGCGAGCATGTGGAATGCCGCGCTCATGATGCGCCGGTTTGGCGTTTCGGTGGGACAGGCCGGCCTGTTTCTCGGCCTTGTCGCCGGAACCGCGGCGACCGCCGGGATGTTGCTTGGCGGCTATCTGGGTGAGCGCGGCAAGAGCGGGCCGAAGGGCTTGATCGGGCCGATGTGGGCGATGCTGCTGGCCGGCCCGGTCTTCACCATGGCCTACGTTGCGCCGAGCTTCCATTGGTCGATCGCGCTGTTGATCTTCCCCAGCATCGCCGGCGGAGTCTGGTATCCGCCTATTTACGCGGCCCTGCAGAATTCCGTGCCGGCCCGAACCCGTGCGATTGCCGTCGCGGTGATGATGTTCGTCACCTCGACGATGGGCCTGGGCCTTGGGCCAACAATGGTCGGCGTAATGTCGGACCTGATGGAGCCGATGTTCGGGACCGACAGTTTGCGCATGGCCGTGATTGGCATGGCGAACCTTACCGTGGTGGGGGCGCTGTTCCTGCTCCTCTCCAAGCGTGCGCTCGAACAGGAAGCAGTCGGCCAGGCGGCATTGGCCTGAGCTCAGGCGGAGGTTAGGCCGAAGATCGCGAATTTGCGGGAAGCGTCGGTCCAGACTTCGCTGAGCGACCATTCGGCCTCGGCCGCCAGCGCGCCGAACGTGGCGACTTCGTACTTGCGCGAGGTTTCGGTGTGGATCGTCTCGTCCGCCGCGAACGTGAAGGTCTGGCCCGCCACGCGGACCTGCTGCGCCGCCGTGCTGACGAGATGCATCTCGATCGCGGCCTCGGCAGCGTTCCAGCGCGCTTCGTGGCGGAATCGTTCGACCACAAAATCGGCGTCAAGCTCGCGGTTGATCCGGACCAGCAGGTTGCAGTTGAACGCCGCCGTAACGCCCCGGGCGTCGTCATAGGCCGGAATGAGGATTTCGCGCGGCTTGACAAGGTCCGCGCCGATGATCGCGCGTCCGTCCGCTCCGCCGTGCCCGCGCATTCGCCGCAGGAGCGCCAGCGTGGTGGCGCGGTCGAGATTGCCGATGGTCGAGCC
>VMTF01000088.1 GCA_013791705.1 Sphingomonadales bacterium
CCGGCCGGCGTGCTGTATGGTTCGCTTTACCTGCTGTTCCTCTCGCTTACGCCCGGCACCTATCGCGCGAGCCATTATCCCAAGTGGCCGGGCGTGCTCTTCGTGACCTGCTGGTGGGCGGTGGTGACGACCGCGCTGCCGTGGGCGCTGCGGGGGCTGTTCCGCTATGACCTAACGTACGGCAGCCTGGCCGGCGTGATGATCACGCTTTTCTTTTTCTGGCTGGTCGGCTTAGGGATGGTGTTCGGAGCGGAACTCAATGCCGCGCTCGCCGAAACACCGGAAGAACGCGGAATGATCGGGCAAGAGGCATGACCGCATCCGGGCGGCAGAGCAGAAGATTGGTGGAGAACGGACGGAATGACCGGATTGATGACGGGAAAGCGCGGCCTGATCATGGGACTGGCGAACGAAAAGTCGCTGGCCTGGGGTATCGCGAAAAAGTTGCATGAACAGGGCGCCGAACTGGCCTTCTCCTATCAGGGCGAAGCGCTGGAAAAGCGCGTCCGCCCGCTCGCCGCGAGCCTGGGCAGCGATTTCCTGATCGAATGCGACGTGTCCGACATGGCCGCGCTGGATGTGACGTTCGACACGCTCGGGGCGAAGTGGCCGACGATCGACTTCGTGGTCCACGCGATCGGCTATTCCGACAAGAACCAGCTACGCGGCAAATACTACGACACGACGCTTGAAAACTTCCTGATGACGATGAACATCTCGGCCTACAGCCTGGTCGCCGTGACCAAGCGCGCGGCCGCGATGATGCCGCTCAACGAGGACGGCACCGGCGGCGGATCGATCCTGACGCTGACCTATTACGGCGCCGAGAAGGTCGTGCCGCACTACAACGTGATGGGCGTCGCGAAGGCCGCGCTGGAAACCAGCGTGAAGTATCTCGCCAACGATTGCGGGCCGGCCGGCATCCGGGTCAATGCGATCTCGGCCGGGCCGATCAAGACGCTGGCGGCCAGCGGCATCGGCGATTTCCGCTATATCCTCAAGTGGAACGAGCTGAACGCGCCGCTGCGCCGCAACGTGACGATCGAGGACGTGGGCGGGGCCGGGCTGTATTTCGTGTCCGACCTCTCATCGGGCGTGACCGGCGAGGTCCACCATGTCGATGCGGGCTATCACGTGGTCGGCATGAAGCAGGAAGACGCCCCGGACATCGCGCTGAGCTGAGCGCCGGACCCGGACGGGCGACATTCGAGGCGATGTTCAAATCCGGGGATAACGCGAAGGCCCGGAGCGACTTGCCGCCGGGCCTTCGTTACGTCTCCCGACGAGATCGCGCGCGATGGAGGCAACCATTTGCGCAGATCCCGCCGGAAGCCGGCAAGAGGCGGGGGCCACGGCCCCTGCCCTCAAGTCATCCTACCGCCTGAAGTCTGGGTGCATCGGCCGCCGCGCCTTTCGGCTGGTCGGGCCAGATGCCGCGCGTATCGTACACGATCTTGTGCGCGCGTTCCGATAGCGGAATCGACCTGAACACGTCGTGATCGACCAGCACGATGAACAGGTCGCAGCTCTCCAGCGCGGTATCGACATCGATCAGTTCGACACTGGTATCGCGATATTCGAGCGGCAGTTCGGTGATGAACGGTTCGACGATCCTGATGCGATCGGGATGGCGGCGGCTCAGCGTCGAGGCGACCAGCCGGGCCGGGCTTTCGCGAAAATCGTCGATATTGGCCTTGAAGGCGAGGCCAAGGCAGGCGACCCGCGCTTCCGGATGGGCGGCGATCAGCGCATCGGCGCGGGCGATGACATGGTGGATCTTGCTGTCGTTCACCCCGCGCGCGGTGCGGATCAGCGGGGTTTCCTCCGGCGCGCCGTGGACGATGAACCACGGATCGACCGCGATGCAGTGGCCGCCGACGCCCGGACCGGGCGAGAGGATGTTCACGCGCGGATGGCGGTTGGCGAGGCGGATGACCTCCCACACATCGAGGCCCATGCGATCGGAAATGATCGAAAGTTCGTTGGCGAAGGCGATGTTGACGTCGCGATAGGCGTTCTCGACCAGCTTGGTCATTTCGGCCGAGCGGCTGTCGGTGGTGACGCAGGCGCCGCGCACGAACAGCTTGTAGAACGCCAGCGCGCGGCGCGCGCAGCGGGGCGTGATGCCGCCGATCGAGCGATCGTTGTTGGTCAGTTCCTCGAGAATGCGGCCGGGCAGGACGCGCTCGGGGCAATAGGCAAGCGAGATGTCGGGGGTTTCGTCAACGAGCCCCGGAAAGCGCAGATCGGGGCGCAGGCCGGCCATCAGATCGCGCAACTGTTCGGTCGTGCCGACCGGCGAGGTCGATTCGAGGATCACCACGTCGCCCGGCTTGAGCACGGCGGCGACCGCGCGGCCGGCTTCCATCACATAAGTGAGGTCGGGGGCGTGGTTCCGGTCAAACGGGGTGGGCACGGCGATGACGAACACGTCGGCCGGATCGACCTGGGTGGACGCGGCGAGCAAGCCGCGCGCGACGACCGCGTGGACGAGGCCATCAAGATCGACTTCCTCGATATGAATTTCGCCGCGGTTGATCGTATCGACGACTTCGCACGAGACATCGACCCCGCGCACCCGGCAGCCCGCGCGGGCGACGACGGCGGCGGTGGGCAGGCCGATATAGCCAAGCCCGACAACGCAGACGTCAGGCTTCTTGTCCGATTTCATCCCCGATCAGCTCCACGATGCGGTGCGCGGACCGGCCATCCCCGAACGGGTTGTGGGCGCGGGCCATCGCTTCGTAGGCTTGCTTATCGTCCAACAGGGTAAAGATTTCGGTAACGATACGGTCTTCGTCGGTGCCGACCAGCCGGGCGGTTCCGGCCGCGATGCCCTCGGGCCGCTCGGTCGTCTCGCGCATGACCAGCACCGGTTTGCCCAGCGCCGGGGCTTCTTCCTGCACGCCGCCCGAATCGGTCAGCATGATCTCCGCGAGGCCCAGCAGGCGGGCGAAATGCGGATAATCGAGCGGCTCGATCAGCGCGACATTGGCGAGGCCGGCGAGGGCCGAATCCATCACCGCCCGCACATTGGGATTGGGATGGACCGGGAAGATCACCGCCACGTCGTCGCGCGCGGCGATGCGGCGGACGGCGCGGGCGATCGCTTCGAGCCCGCCGCCGAAGTTCTCGCGGCGGTGGCTGGTCACGCCGATCACGCGCTTGCCGGCAAAGCGGGCTTCCAGCTCGGCAAGCCCGGAGGCGAGGCCCGGTTCGGCCGCGATGCGGGCGGTGACCCAGTGCAACGCATCGATCACGGTGTTGCCGGTGACGTGGACGCGGGCGGGCGCGACGTTTTCCCGCAGCAGTGCCTGGGCGGCTGTTTCGGTCGGCGCGAAGTGGAGGCTCGCCATCGCACCGATGATCTTGCGGTTCACCTCCTCGGGCCAGGGGTGATACATGTTGCCCGAGCGCAGCCCGGCCTCGACGTGATCGACCGGGATCTTGCGGTAGTAGGCGGCCAGCGCGCCGGCCATGGCGGTGGCGGTATCCCCCTGGACGATCACGCGCGCGGGCCGGACCTGGTCCATCACCTGCCCGAGCCCGGTGAGCAGCGCGGCGGTGAGCGCATCGAGCGTCTGGCCCGGGCGCATCAGATCCAGATCGTGATCGGGCACGATCCCGGCGATGGCCAGCACCTGATCGAGCATGTCGCGGTGCTGGCCCGACACGCAGACCTGAACCGCGAAGCGCGGATCGGCCCGCAGCGCGGCGACGACCGGGAACAGCTTGATCGCTTCGGGACGGGTGCCGAAGACGATCAGGATCGAGGCGGGAACAGCGGGAGCGGCAGTCATCGGTCCGCCCCTAGCAGGCAGGGGTTAAAGTTGGATCACCCCAACGTAAAGTTCAGGGCTTCGGGGCAGGCTGGGCGGGAGCGGCGGCATTCTCGGCCGCCTCGCTCGCAGCGCGCTGGCGGGCCTCGTAAGCCTGCTCGGCCGCTTCGACGCGGGCCTGGGTCGCGGCAGCGTTCGCGTCGATCGTGGCGGCCCGCCTGGCGCGTTCCTCGGCCAGCATCCTGGCGAACTGGACGTCGGTTCCGGCCTTCTTTTCGGCATAGGCCGCGTCGATCAGCTTCTGGGTGCAGCCGTTCACCCCGCCCGGGCCGACCGGCGAGCAGGAGTTGGTCCCGGTCGCGCCGACGGTTTCATAGGCGAGGACGCGCTGGCTCCACGATTCGCTTTTCGAAGACGGAGTCTCGCGCAGCGGAGAGGGAATGCGGAAGCGCTCTTCTTCCGACTTGCGGGCGCAGACGGTGATCTCGCCTTCCTTCGATTCGGGGCACGGATCATCGCCATAGATGATCAGTGTGTTGACCTTCTCGCCGGCCGGGGCGGCGACTTCCTGCGCGCCGGCCGGGATAGCGACACCCGCAGCGAGAAACGCGGCGAGGCTCAGGACGGCAATGGGACGCATCAGGTCAACTCCCGGAGGTTACAGGGCGGGTATAGGGACTCCCGCGCTTGAATGGTAGATGAAGGCGGGCCGCTTGCGGTGCGTTGATCTGAATCAGCGGCGGCGCAAATGCCGGCGATTCCGCTCAAACTCGCTCCGACAGGCGGATCGCGAGGCGGCAGCCCAGCCGGATCGCGCCCGAGAGCAGCGGATAGGCCGGAGCCCGTTCCGCCCCGGCAGCCAGCGCGGTGGCCTTGTGCTCGCGCTCGTCGGCGCGGAATTCCTCGATCAGGCCGGACAGTTCGGGATCGTCATCGCCCAATTCGGCGAGTTGCCGGGTGTAGTGACGGTCAATCTCGGTCTCGATCGCGGCGGTGCAGGCCATCGCCGCTTCCGGACCGATCAACGCGGTGGCCGCGCCGAGCGCGTAGCCGGCAACCGACCAGACCGGCTGCAGCGCGGTCGGGCGGACGCCGCGCCGGGCCAGCAGGGCATCGAAGCGCTCACGGTGATCGGCTTCCTGCCCGGCCATCGCGGCGACTTCCTGCGCGTGCGGCGCACGGTCGCCCATGACCGCGAGCTGCCCCGCATAGATTTGCGTCGCGCCATATTCGCCGGCCTGATCGACCCGGAGTATCCGGGCGGTTCGTTCGGAAACTTGAGGTTCGGTCATCCGGTCAGACCCTTCTGCTGCGCCCCAGCAACGCCATGATAACAAGCGCCCCGCCCACCGACAGCACAAAGTTGTACCCGGCCAGCGAAATACCCAGCAGGGTCCACTGCGGCTGATCGCAACTGACCAGCGGCGCCTTGTTCATGATCGCATCGAGCGGATCGATGCCGCCGCCGAGCTGGATCGCGCTGGTGCAGGCGGTAAAGCCCTGCCACCAGCGATATTCGACCCCGGCGTGATAGAGCCCGATCAGGCCGGACACGGCAATCGCCAGCGCGGCGACCGCGATCGGCCAGCGCCAGCCCGGGCGCGCGAAACCGAGCAGCGCCAGCGGCAGCGCGGCAAAATGGGGATAGCGTTGCCACCAGCACATCTCGCACGGGAACAGCCCGAACCCGTATTGCGAGACATAGGCCCCGCCGAGCAGGGCGGCGGGCAGCAGCAGCGCCAGCAAGCGGGCCAGCCGCAGCGCCGGTTTCCCGGTTTTCGTCATGGGGGCAATCGCCATCGTCCGCGCGCTCACTGGCCCCGGGCGGCCACCGCCGCGCCCTTGGTGCGACGGATCGTGTTGATTGCATACCATAGCTGGAAGTCGTCAATGCCCTTGGCCTTGAGTTCCTCGTCCGTCATCTTGAAACGCGGATCGGCCTGCTTGTCCTTTTCAAGCTGCTTGTCGTCGAGATCGACCTCGTTGACGAGGTGACCGCGCAGATCGCTTTCGCGCATGGCCATGGTGTCGCGCTTGCGGGCATCGGGATCGGAGATCTGCGGCACGCGAATGTCCGGCTCGATCCCGCCTTCCTGCACCGAACGGCCCGACGGGGTGAAGTAGCGCGCAGTGGTGAGCTTGACCGCGTGGGTCTTGTCGAGCCGGATCATCGACTGGACCGAACCCTTGCCGAAGCTGCGTTCGCCCATGATCAGCCCCCGGTGCTGATCCTGCAACGCGCCGGCGACGATTTCCGAAGCCGAGGCCGACCCGGCGTCGATCAGCACGATGACCGGCAGGCCCTTCGCGGCATCGCCCCTGAACATGGTTTCGGCCCGGTAATATTCATTTTCCGAAGCGAGGCGGCCGCGCTGGGAGACGATTTCGCCCGAGCTCAGGAACAGATCGGACAGCGCCACCGCCTCGTCCAGCGATCCGCCAGGATTCTGCCGCAGATCAAGCACGATCCCGGCCAGCTTGCCGCCCGACTCCCGCTTGAACGCGGTGATCGCCTGGTTCACGTAATTGCCGACATCGGCCGAGAACTCGTTGACCGTGATCACACCGATATTGTCGGTGAGCTTCGAGCTTACCGGTTCAAGGCTGATCACGCCGCGCGTGACGGTGATGTCGAACGGCTCGTCACGACCGGCACGGAAAATTGTCAGCCGGATATTGGTGCCGGCGGCGCCGCGCATCCGGGCGACCGATTCATCGAGATCGAGCCCGTAGATCAGCTTGCCATCAAGGTGGGTGATATAGTCCCCCGCCTTGACCCCGGCTTGCGCCGCCGGGCTGCCGCGCATCGGCGAGACGACCTTGACCGCGCCATCATCGCCCACCACCGAAAGCCCGAGGCCCTGATAGTTGCCCTCGATCATCGTATCGAGCCGCTGCAGGCTCGCGCCCTCCAGATAGCCCGAATGCGGATCGAGGCTGGCGAGCATTCCGTCGATCGCGCCCTTGATCAGCTTCTTGTCATCGACCGGCTCGACATAGTTGGCCTTGATCAACTGGTAGATCGTGAACAGCCGGTTGAATTCCGGTCCGGCGCTGCCATCCACCGCGGCGAGGCCGGCCGTGGTGGCCGGGACCAGTGCGACCGCGCTGACAAGCAGGGCGGCGCGGACGAGAGGACGGAATTTCATTGGGCCGAGTGAGCCTTTCGCGCTGAATTTCCGGCAGTTCTATAGATATGTCGGGCTGAACGCCAGATGGCCTTTGAGCCGGACCCGCCCGCATCGGCAAAGCCTGCGATTTCGCGAAAGCGGCTACAGTTTTGCGAAATCAAGCGGATTGACCGGCTCGCCCTCGCGCCGGAGTTCCAGGCCGATCACCGGGCGGCCCGGCCCGGCCCGGCCCAGCGGGGAACCGGCAACCAGATTCTGGCCGACCCGGACATCGAGCCGCGCCAGCCCGGTGACGAGGCTGGTCCAGCCATCGCCGTGATCGATGATCGCGATCTGACCGAACCCGCGGTAAGGCCCGGCAAAGGCAACCCGGCCGGGGCCGGGGGCAATCGCCTGCGCGCCCGGCCGGGCGGCAA
>VMTF01000273.1 GCA_013791705.1 Sphingomonadales bacterium
ATGCCAGCCCCGCCGAGGGCTGGCATCTTATCCGTGAGTTCGAGCGTTGACATGGCACTCCCCCGCTAGCGCGGGCAGCTTAGCACATCCAGAATTTCCGATTCACGTATGCCAAGGGGATACACCCCGAAAAAATATATCGGTCCCGCAGAAGAAGGGAGCTCATTTTTGAAAATAGTGAAATATTTTCAGAGCCTGCGTGGGATATATTGCTTGATCTTTTCTCGTCTCACCTAAGGGGAAAGAATGTCTCGGTTACAAGCGCTTGTTTGGCTGCTAACGTGCCGGCATCCACTGCGCTGCGATGGATGAACGTTCTGGAAGAAGCTGAGTTGATTGAACGCGTAAATGATCCGTCAGATGGCAGGCGAACATTTGTACAAGTGACCCCAAATGCGATTGCGAAGTTGACGAAAGCGTTGGCTGAAAGTCCCTGACTGGCCGCCTCAACCGCATCGTTATGAGCGCCTTTAGGATAAGCGCCCCAAACGTCGATGCCCCGCTCCGCATTTCCCGTGTTAAACGGGGGCCGGGCTCGCCATCGAGACAATCCGCTGAACGCAAGCCTTTGCTGTGCCGGTAAAGCCCCCCGCTCACCAGATGCGGATGCGCTGTTCGGGCGGCAGGTACAGCTTGTCGCCCGGCTTCACGCCGAACGCCCGGTACCACTCGGTGAAATTCCGCACGATCCCGTTGATCCGGTACTGCGGCGGCGCGTGCGGATCGACCAGCAGCAGTTGCCGCGCGGTTTCCTCGCGATATTTTGATCGCCACACTTGCGCCCAGGCCATGAAGAAGCGCTGGTCGCCGGTCAGGCCGTCGATCACCGGCGCCGGTTTGCCGCCCAGCGAGAGGTGATAGGCGCGGTAGGCCAGGCTCAGCCCGCCCAGATCGCCGATGTTCTCGCCCAGCGTCAGCTTGCCGTTCACGCAGGTCTGGCCGTGGTCGAACGGGCAGAGCTTGTCATATTGCGCCGCCAGCCGGTCGGTCAGCGCCACGAACCGCGCCTTGTCCTCGGCGCTCCACCAGTCGCGCAGGTTGCCCTGGCCATCGGATTTGGCGCCCTGGTCGTCGAACCCGTGGCCCATCTCGTGGCCGATCACCGCGCCGATCGCCCCGTAGTTGACTGCCGGATCGGCCGCGAGATTGAAGAACGGCGGCTGGAGGATCGCGGCGGGAAAGACGATCTCGTTCATCGTCGGGTTGTAATAGGCGTTCACCGTCTCGGGCAGCATGAACCACTCGCTGCGGTCGACCGCCTGGCCGATCCGCGCGTCGGCGAAATCGCTGGCCCATTGCCCTGCGGCCATTGCATTGGCGAGCGCGGTGGTCGGGGTCACGACCAGCCCGGCATAGTCCTTGTACGTTTCGGGCGCGCCGATCTTGGGGGTGAAGGCGGCCAGCTTCGCCTCGGCCTCGGCGCGCGTTTGCGGCCCCATCCAGCTCAGCGTCGCCAGGTTCGCGCCCATCGCCTTGCGCAAGTTGCCGACCAGTTCGGTCATCGCCGCGCGGTTCTCCGGCGGAAAATAGCGCGCGGCGTAAATCTTGCCGAGCAGTTCGCCAAGCTGGCTTTCCACCACCGAAATCGCCCGCTTCCAGCGGGCCCGCTGTTCGGGCTGGCCGCCGAGCAGCTTGCCGTAGAAGGCGAAATTGGCGTCGTCGATGCGTGCCGGCAGATATGGTGCATGGCTCGCGAGGAACCGTGCGGTCAGCCACGCTTTCCACACGTCGACCGGCTGCGCGGCAACATAGGCCAGCATCGCGGGCACGCCGCCGCCGATATCTGCCTTGGCCTGGTCCGGCGAAATCCGCGCCGCGGCCAGTTGCGCGGGCGTGAGCGGCATTTCCGCCACCAGCACATGCTTCGCCGCTGCCGCGCCCGGCCCGGTCGCGCGGATGAAGCTGACAAGATCGGCCCCGTGCGGCAGCGCCGCCACCTGTTCGATCGTCAGCTTGTTGTAAGTCAGGTCGGAATCGCGCAGCACCGTGCGGTCCCACATCGCGCGCGCCATGCCCGTTTCCAGCGCATGGATCGACTCGGCCCTGGCCCGCGCATCGCCATAGCCGGCTTCGCTCAGCAGCAGGGTCAGGTAGTCCTTGTACTTCTCGCGGATGGCCGGGAAGCGCGGATTGTCGGACAGGTAATAGTCGCGGTCGGGCAGTCCGAGCCCGCCTAGCGAAAGCGCCAGCGCATAGCGGTCGCTCTGCTTGGGGTCGGCGTCGACCACGCCGTTGATCGGGCTGGGAAATCCGGGCGCGGCGAAAATCGCGTAGAGATCGGCGGTTGTCTTCGCGGCGGCGATCCGGTCAAGCCAGGGCCGGGCCGGGGCCAGCCCCGCGCGTTCGATCGCGGCCTGGTCCATGAACGCGGTATAGGCCGCGACCACCCGGCCCTCGTCGCTGCCGGGCGCGGGCTTGCCGGCGACCAGTTCTTCAAGGATCGCATGGAGCCGTGCTTCCGAAAGCATCGCCAGTTGCTGGAACGCGCCGTAGCTGGTCTTGTCGGGCGGGATCTCGAAACTGTCATGCCACTTGCCGTTGACGTAGCGGGCAAAATCGTCGCCCGGCTTCACCGTCCGGTCGATCCACCGGGTCTGGAGGCCGGTCTTGCCCCAGTCGGCCGGTTCGCTCGCGGGCGGCGCCTGGGTGGCGGCAGAAGCAGTCCGGGCAGGCGCTGTCCGGGCAGCGGCGGTTTGGGAGGCAAGCGCCAGCGCGGCACAGCCGGCGGCGAGCAGAAAAGACCTGATCATCGGGCGAAGGTTTCCAGTCCGGAAAGTTTCGTTGCGCGGGTAACCATCTGATTATTCTAGCGCGCATCGCCGGCCGCGCAATGGCGTTCGCCCGGTTCGTGCCGATCGGCCGTCCGTTCCACCCGCCAGGGCGGTGCTACTCGGCCGGGATGGCGTGGTCGGCCGGGACGGCCTGGCGCTCGTCGAACTGCAGCGAGGCAAGCCGCGCATAGAGGCCGCCCAGCCGTGCAAGTTCGTCATGCGTGCCCTGTTCGACGATCCGGCCCTGGTCCATCACCACGATCCGGTTCGCCTGGCGCACGGTGGCAAGGCGGTGGGCGATCACCAGCGTGGTCCGGCTGGCCATCAGATGGTCAAGCGCGTCCTGCACCAGCCGCTCGCTTTCGGCGTCCAGCGCCGAGGTCGCCTCGTCCAGCAGCAGGATCGGCGCATCGCGCAGCAGCGCCCGCGCGATCGCGATGCGCTGGCGCTGCCCGCCCGAAAGCCTCGCGCCGTTTTCGCCCAGAAACGTGTCGAGCCCCTGCGGCAGTTCGCGCAGGAAACCCTCGGCATTGGCGGGGCGCGCCCCCGCCCCCCTTTGCGCGGGGGGCGGGGCCCCCGCGGCCGAACGGCACGTGTGGGGGGGGCGGGGGGGGGCCCCCCCCCCCGCCGGCGGCCCCCCCGCGCGGCGGGGGCGG
>VMTF01000103.1 GCA_013791705.1 Sphingomonadales bacterium
CCGGGCAGGCGATGATGTCGCCGATCAGGTCAAGGTTCGGCGTGCCGAGCCCGGCCGCGTCGAGCTTCTGCCACAGTGCGTAAAGGTCGATCTTCTTCACATGCGGCAGCACGATGTTCTGCGCGTGCGTGACGCGCAGCTCATCAAACGAATAGTCCTTGGCGAGCTGCGCCATCAACCGGATCTGGTCGGCCGAGGCATCACCCGGAATACCGCCGACCGGCTTGAGGCTGATGGTGACGACAGCGTAGCCCGGGCGCTTGTGAACGTGCGTATTGTTGTCCGCCCAAACCGCGAAGTCCGGGTCTGAACGGTCCAGCGTATCGGCAAGGCCCGTCTCGAACGCGGGATCGGCGAACTGCGCCTTGATCCGCTCGAGCTCGGCCAGCGGCGGCTCGATGGCTTGCGTGAGCAGATGCGCGAACTCGGCCTCGACCTGGCGGGTATATTCTTCCTTGCCCATTTCATGGACGAGGATCTTGATCCGCGCCTTGTACTTGTTGTCGCGGCGGCCGTGGCGATTGTAGACCCGCAGGCACGCCTCCGAATAAGTGATCATCTGGTCGATCGGCACGAAGGCGTTGATGCACGGCGCAATCATCGGCGTGCGGCCCATGCCGCCGCCCACGTAAAACGCGGCGCCCAGTTCACCGGCTGCATCCTTCACGATCTGGATGCCGATGTCGTGCAGGCGCATCGCCGCGCGATCGGTGTCGGAGGCGATCACCGCCATCTTGAACTTGCGCGGCAGGTAGCTGAATTCCGGGTGGAACGTGCTCCACTGGCGGATCAGCTCGGCATAAGGCCGTGGATCGACCACTTCGTCGGCGATCGCGCCCGCATACGGGTCGGACGTGGTGTTGCGGATGCAATTGCCGCTGGTCTGGATCGCGTGCATCTCGACCGAGGCGAGATCGGCCAGGATGTCCGGTGCCTCGTCCAGCTTGATCCAGTTATACTGGATGTTCTGCCGGGTCGTGAAGTGGCCATAGCCGCGGTCATACTTGTCGGCGATCTCGCCCAGCATGTGCATCTGCGCAGAACTGAGTGTGCCGTAAGGCACCGCCACACGCAACATGTAGGCGTGCAACTGCAAGTACAGCCCATTCATCAGCCGCAGCGGCCGGAACTGTTCTTCCGTGATCGAGCCGTCGAGCCGGCGGCGCACCTGGTCGCGGAATTCGGCAACGCGCGCATCGACCATGGCCTGGTCGTAAGTATCATACTGGTACATGGTCAGATCACCCAGTTGCCGGCAGCAGGGTCGGCGGGCTTAAGGGAAAGGTCGAGGCGCACGGTCGGCCCGAGCGCGCGAACGCGGTCCTTGATGTGGGCGGGGCGGATGCCGTCCGGGCTCTGTTCGCCATCGATCACATAAGGCGAAACGACCCGGCGCGCGGCATTTTCGCGCGCCGCGATATCGTCGCCGTGTTCACCCACATCGGCCGCGTCGGCGACATGCAGCGACCAGCCTGCGCCGTCCCACCAGGTGACCGCGCCACTCTTCAGATCATTTCCCGTCAGGATCTTCACTCGACAACCTCCAGCGCAAACTTGCGCAATTCCACTTCATCCCGCGCAGCCACCTCACCGATGACGATGAGCGCGGGGCTCTTCACCTTGCCGCGCTCGACCAGTGCGGCCAGACCCGCAATGGGTCCGCGCAGCACGCGCATCGCGGCGCGCGTTGCATTTTCGATCACCGCGACCGGCATCTCGGGCGCGAGCCCGTCGGCGATCAGCTTGTCGGCAATCGCTTCTGCGGTCGCCACGCCCATGTAGATCACCAGCGTGCGGCCCTTTCCGGCGAGGCCCGACCAATCCTGCTCCGTCAATCCCTTGCATTGGCCGGCGACGAACGAAACCACGCTGGAAGCATCGCGATGGGTTAGCGGGATCTGTGCCGCGGCCGCCGCGCCCAGCGCCGCACTGATGCCGGGAACCACCTGTACCGGAACCCCGGCGGCATGGCAGGCCTCGGCCTCTTCGCCGCCGCGCCCGAACACGAACGGATCGCCGCCCTTCAGCCGCACGACATCGGTGCCGGCCAGTGCCTCGCGCACGAGCAGGGCATTGATCCCTTCTTGCGGCAGCGTGTGGCGCGAGCGGCGCTTGGCAACGGAAATGAACCGCGCGGACGGCTTCGCCAGGGCGAGGATTGCAGGCTCGACCAACCCGTCATGCACGATCAGTTCGGCGTTCATGATCAGTCGCGCGGCGCGCAGCGTCAACAAGTCGGGATCGCCAGGGCCGGCGCCGACGAGGTGGACGGTCCCGATAGTGGGGGCGTGCTCGGTCATGTTGGCGAGATGGCCACGATTGTCATTGTGCGCCAGCGAGAAACGCTTTGGCACGGGTAAGGTCAGCTTTTGTCCAGGTCTTCGCGGACGACTTGAAGGGCGTTGCGGAAGTTCACGTCGCGCTGCGGGAAAGGGATTTCCACCCCGTGCTCCTTGAACAGGTGCCAGACCCGCTTGAGCACGTCCGAGCGGACGTTGCCGACGCCTTCCTCGGGATCGGTGATCCAGATCTGGATCTCGAAGTCTACCGAACTGTCACCGAAGCCGACCAGCCAGACCGATGGTTCCGGCTGCGCGCGCACGCGCGGCACCGCACGCGCAGCCTGAAGCAGCAGGCTTTCGACCTGGTCGATATCGCTGCCATAGGCCACGCCGACCGGAACCTTCACGCGCACTTCGCGCGAGGAATAGGACCAGTTCTCGACCTGGCTGGTCATCAGGTTCTCGTTCGGAATCAGATATTCGATCTTGTCCCGCGTGGTGACGGAGACCGCGCGGATGCCGATCTTCTTGACCTGGCCGACCGCCGTCCCAGTCGCGTTGTCGATCGCGATCACGTCGCCCGGCTTGATCGAGCGGTCCATCAGCAGGATCAGGCCGGCGATGAGGTTGCCGAATGTCTTCTGCAGGCCGAAGCCGATGGCCAGGCCGAACGCGCCCGAAAAGACGGTGAGCGCGGTCAGGCTGATGCCCAGCATGTCGATGCCGATCAGCACCGTGATGATCCAGACCGCGATCGAGGCGAGCTTTTCGCCCAGCACGCGCTGGGTCGCGTCGAGGTTGGTTATGCGCCCGAATATCCGCCGGCTCACCGTGTTCGCGATGCGCCCGACCACGATCACGGCGACGACCACCAGCACCACGATAATCGCGTGATAGAGCGAAATCCGCGTGTTGCCGTAGTTGAAACCGATCGCATCGAGGTGTTCCACGACGCGGGCCAGGCCGTCTTGCCAGGTCATGCGTCGTTGCCCGCCGCAGACCACGCCGCAAGCCCGCGCGCGAGATCGGCGATGAGGTCGGCCGGGTCTTCGAGGCCGATCGAGAGCCGGATGCCGAACCGGTCGGCCGCATCCATCTGCGGCAGCGGCCATGATGTCGCGCTGCGGCTGCCGGCCGGATCGAGCGGGGTGACGAGGCTTTCGAAGCCGCCCCAGGAATAGCCGATCCCGAACAGCGCGAGTGCGTCGATCAGCGCGTTGCGCGCGGCGGCGTCCCTGCCGTTCAGCACCACGCTGAACAGTCCGCAGCCGCCGGTGAAATCGCGCCGCCACAAATCGTGTCCGGGCGACCCCGGCAGCATCGGGCACAGCACCCGCGCCACTTCGGGGCGGCCCGCAAACCATTCGGCGATGCGCAGCGCACTCTCCGTTTCGCGCGCCAGCCGCACGGCCATCGAGCGCAAGCCCCGCAACGCCAGCGATGCATCGTCGGGCGAGACGACCTGCCCGAGCAATTGCGCACCGCGCCGCAGCTTCGGATACCACGCCGGCCCGGCAGTGGCGCTGCCCATCATCAGGTCGGAATGGCCGCCAACGTGCTTGGTCAGGCTCATCACCGAAATGTCCGCGCCATGGGCAAGGGCGGCAAAGCCAAGCGGACTGGCCCAGGTATTGTCGAGGATCACGCAAAGCCCGTGATTGTGCGCGATCGCCGCCAGGGTGGGAACGTCCTGCACTTCCATCGTCAGGCTGCCCGGCGATTCCAGGAGCACGGCTTTCGTGTGCGGGCAGATCGCGGTGGCGAAAGCGGCCGGGTCGGCCGGGTCGAACCATCTCGTTTCGATGCCGAACTCGGCCAGCCATGCCCGCGCCAGAACCCGGCTCGGTTCATAGGCATTGTCGGTCATCAGCAGCACGTCGCCCGGCCGCAACACCGCCAGCAACGCTGCGGCGATAGCCGCTACGCCCGACGGATAGAGCATCGTGCCGCCGCCTTGCTCGGCCGCGCCGGGTTCGAGTTCGGTCAGCGCCTCGGCCAGCGCCCACTGGGTCGGCGCGCCGCGCCGCCCATAATAGAACCGCCCGTCCTCGTTCTTTGCCGGGCCTGATTTGAGCGCTGCCGTGTCCGCGTAAAGATGCGTGCTGGCCCGCCAGACCGGCGGACTTACCACTGCACCGGGTTGATCGGCCGTGCCGGTCCATTCTGGGCGGCGTCCGCCGATGATGACGCGCGTGGCGGGGGCAATCTGTCCGGGTCGTTCCTTGGCCATTCGGCAGGGATATCAGGCCGCGAGCGCTTCGCCCACTGACTTTGGCGTGGCCGGGTCGCAGCCCCATTCGCTCCAGCTACCGTCGTAAAGCGCCACGTCTTCCTTGCCGAGCAAGTGCATGCCGAACGTCAGCACGCAGGCGGTCACGCCGCTGCCGCACGTCGTCACCACCGGTCGCGAGAAATCGACCCCCGTGGCGGTGAATGCTTCGCGCAAGCCGGAGACGTCCTTGAACGTGCCATCGGGGTTGTACAGTACCGTGTAAGGGAGGTTGATCGAGCCGGGGATATGGCCGCTCGCCATGGCCGGCCGCGATTCGGGCACGTTTCCGCTGAAGCGCGCCGCGCTGCGCGCGTCGAGCACCTGTTCGGACTGGCTTGCGATGTTAGCCAGCATTTGCTCCTTCGAACGCAGTTGCGAAGCGTCGGACCAAGGGGTGAAATGGCGTTGGCGCCGTTCCTGCCTGCCTGCGGTGACCGGTCGTCCCTCGGCTCTCCACCTGGCAATTCCACCATCCAGGATTGCGACATTCTGCGCGCCGAACATGCGGAGCATGAACCAGGCACGGGCGGAAGTTTTTACCGCGCTGTCGTCGTAGAGGACGATCCGGCTGCCATCGCCGATCCCCAGTGCGGCCATCCGTGCGGCGAACTCCTTCGCGTTCGGCATCGAGTTCTCGACCGGGGAGGCGTGATCAACCAGGTTTTCGAGGTCCATGAAGACCGCGCCGGGAATGTGCCCTTCCTCGTATTCCGCAAACGCGTTGCGGCCCGCGCCATGCAGGTGCTTGGTCGCATCGATGATCCTGAGGTCGCACGCTCCGATTTCCTCGGCGAGCCACGCGGTCGTAACCAGGCTATCCATCTACGCGCGACCTCCTGTTGCGCTGCGTATGGCAGACTGGATAACTCCCGCCGCCTCTGTCGTCGAGTGGTGCTGCACATGCGTGCCGCCAAGAAAAGTCGGAGTGTTGCAAACAGGTATCAATCGCCGGAAGTGCAGGCGCGGAGAAATCAGGCTGCGGCGAGCTCGCGCTGGCTCACCGCGCCGAAAATGCGCGGTCCCTGGTCAAGTCGGAACGGCCGCAGTCGCCCACCGGGAGCCGCCGGCGTCTGGCCAATCACCAGTGCCCGCGTCAGCACGAAATGCGCGGCTTCGACGCGCAGCCGCACCAAAGGCACGAACAGCGTGGCAGGGCCGGAGCGAATCGGTGCCACTTCGGCCAGCGGCAACCGGAGCTGGCCGCTGACGCCGGTACTCTCTCCCGGCGCGAGCATCGGCACTTCGTGGCACAGTTCCAGGCCAGCGCCATCCTGCGCCAGAAGGCTTGCATCGGACCGGGAGGCGTGCGCGGCGATCATGTCGATGGCGAGGGCGATCGGCCCAAGCGGCGCAGCCGACTTGTTGGTCAGCCGAACCTGGTAGTGCAACGTCGCGTTGACCAGCGTAACGCTCATCCGGACCGGTTCGAGCGAAAGTTCAAGCGGCGCTTCCGGGGGCGGAACTGAGCCAACTGCGGGAGCCGCGGGAGGGTCGGGCAGGGGGGCTTGGGCAGGCGGCGCTTCCGGCTCTGGTGCTGGCTCTGCCGTCGTGGCCGGGCGCGGCCGCTCGATCTCCGGCACGCGCGGCGGCGCCTCGCGCCGCCTCAACAATGCCCATCCGATCAATCCGCCAAGCAGTACGGCCGGGATCAGCCACCACCACGCGATTCCGCCAGCCGGTACCGGCGCCGGTTGCGGCGCGGGTGTGGGCAATGCGGTGACGGGTGACGCGGCGACCGGAACATCGACCGGCGGCGGCGCGGCCAAATCAGCCGTGGGTGACGGCAGCGGGGCGAGGCCGGCGGTCGTGCGCGTGGGTGGAGTTCTGGTTGGGGCCGGGACTGTGGTGGGCTCGGCAGTCGGGGTGCCCGGCTGCGGCGGGGTTGCCACCGGAGCTGCCTCGATACGGGGCAGGGCCGGGGCGGGGACCGCGATCTGGGGCGCTGGCGCTGGATTGGGCGAAGGCCGCGTTGCCACCGGATTATCTGGATCGAACGGACCCTGAACGTCCGGTGGCGGGGTTGGCGTGCTCGGCTGGAGCCGGAATTCGCTGGCCGACTGGGCGTGCGCGCCGGACAAGGCGCCGAACGCCAGCAGAGCGGGGGCGGCTGCCATCGTCAGCCTGGTCGCAGCAAAGGCCAGCCCGCAACCGGGCTGCACCATCCGCCAGAATTTTTCAGAATGCCCGGTCATTTCCGCCGAGGCTTAGCACGTCGGCGCGCTGAACGCCGCGTGAACCTTTCGGTTCGGCAACGCCGACTTGTGCTGGCTGCGCGATAGGAGCATGGCCCCCCGGCTGCATCCGACGTGCAAGCACTCTGCAAGCCGCATACAAGCATTCAGACAAGCTTCAAGACAAGTCCAGAGACAAGTAAAGCCTCGCCATGACCGACGACACGAACACGCCCCTGCCACTGCACCTCGGTCGCCACAGCGCGCTGCCCGCCTCGCCGGACGAGGCGGTGCTCGACTACGTGCCCAACCCGCGTGCGGGAACGCTTTTTCTGGTCCGCTTTGCCGCGCCCGAGTTCACCTCGCTGTGTCCGGTGACGGGCCAGCCGGACTTCGCGCATCTGGTGATCGATTATGCACCGGGTGAGACGATCGTCGAATCGAAGTCGCTCAAGCTGTTCCTCGGATCGTTCCGCAATCACGCGGGCTTTCACGAAGATGTGACGGTTGGCATCGGTCAGCGGTTGTTCGGCGAGATGCAGCCCCGATGGCTGCGCATCGGTGGCTACTGGTATCCGCGCGGCGGAATCCCGATTGACGTATTCTGGCAATCGGGTCCGGCCCCGGAGGGTCTCTGGGTGCCCGATCAAGGGGTTGCACCCTATCGCGGACGGGGGTGATCGCGGCTGGCAGGCGCCAACCGCCACCATGCTTCGCCGCCGCGTCGCTTGGCCCGCTACCCGCGATATGCCGACTTTCAGTTTACTTCGACGCGCTCCTCGCGCTGGCGTGCGGCAATTTCACGCTGCGTGTTGATGCGTGATTGCCGGCCCGCCATTTCGCGCCATGCGGCTTCCGAACGCAGCGCCCGTTCCCGGACGTTGTCGAGCGTGGCGGCGGTTGCCTCGGCAGCCGATTCGGCCGCGCGGGCGAGGTAGAAGTCTAGGGTAAGGCTCATCGAAGGCCACTCCTGATGCGAGGGACGGGCGCGCGACACCAGCGGCGCGCGGGACGAAGGAAAAACCGGGAGGGCCGGCGGGCCCGCGCCCCCCCCCCCCCGCCCCCCGCCGGGCCCGGCCCCCCCCCGCGGGGGGCGCCCCGCCGGCCGGCGGGGCGCCGGGCGCGGGAGGAGGGCTACC
>VMTF01000165.1 GCA_013791705.1 Sphingomonadales bacterium
CTACTGACTGGCGCACTGCCGGCCGGGGGTCGAACCTTCGACGTCCCGGTGACGTGCAGCGTTTCGATGAATGCATCGAGCACGGCCTTCCAGTTGGCGTCGCAAGCCTTGCCGGCCGTAACCGCGCGATACCGCGTTTTCGTGAAGTCCCAGCCCTTCCATTGATCGACCATCTTGCCGAGGTAATCGGCCAGCGGCTTGGCGTCGGGATCGAAATTGACGAAGATGAAGCCGTTCCAGGTATCCACCTTCACTTCGCGCAGCGGCAGGTTTTCACGATCGAACTGCGGGAAATCCCACGCGGCCGGAATCCAGCGGCAATCACCGTCAATTCCCCAGACGAACGCATGATAGGGGCAGCGGATCTGCTTGATGTTTGCATCTTCGGTGCACAGCTTGCGGCCGCGATGCGGGCAGCTATTTTCGAACGCCTTGAGCGATCCGTCCTTCTGCCGGACGATCACCGCGGAATAGCCCGCATTATCGTAGACTGTGCTGTCGCCGGGGTTGGGAATGTCGAACGTCCAGGATGCATATTGCCACACCCGGCCCCACATTTTCTCAGCCTCAAGATCGTGGAATTCACGCTTGGTATAGCGCGAAATCGCGATCGGCTTGTGTGCCGGGACATAGTCCGACGTTTCCAGCAAGGTCTGGGGCGGCAAGATCGGATCGGCGCGCAGGATTTCCTGAGCGTCAAGCGGCGGCCCGTCGAGGTGATGCTCGGGAATGGCGGGCTCGAGGAATTTTGTGATGTCGTCCATGGTATCCACCTCCAAAAGCATTATTATCAAGCACTTATGCCCATTTTCGGGTCTGATAGTGCTACAATCCTAGTTGGGCTCCGCGAACCCCCGGGTTTCGGCAATACTATAGCTCAACGCCGTATCGCGGCAATCGAATCGTCGCCGGGCGTTATCCTTACTAACATAAAGAGCGGCACACTTGTGTCAAAGTCAGTTTTTCCCAAAAACGATTTGTGCCGCGCGCCCGACAAGCCGCCTGTATTCGCGGCCGGCTGCCGCAGCAGACAGGACCCGTTCAGGACGCCTTACTGCTTGCCTCGAACCGGATTGGACAGGTGGGAATTCACTGGCGAGCGCCGCGCAGCGGTCCGCTCAGGTCGCAACCGTAACCTTGAGCTGGTCAGCTACCGGATCATAGGACACGTCAAACCCCAAATCGCGCAATCTGGAAAAGCCGACGTACTCGGCAACACTGGCTGATGCCGACAAGTGGGCGTACGTGGCCGCATCCATGCTGCCGGCTACTTTTGCCAGCAGATCGCCGAGCTTGACCGACGGCTTGCTGTCCGACCCGATGCGGATGGCGATTGTGCCCGCAAGCCCATCGCCCACCCGCAATTCAGCCGTGTGGAAAACGAACTCGCCGGACACGGTGTCCTTCAGCACGCCTCCATTCCCCGCCCGGCGGGCGGACATGGCCGCGACCTTGGACGGGCGGGTTTCGACCAGCCGGCTCGCCGGAAGCTGGGCGAGATCAAAGCGGGCAGCCTGCAGTTCGGACGGAGCCGAGACCTGTTCGAACCGAATGGCCCGCAGCTCCGCCGGCTCGATCGCGAGGGGCTGGGTCAATCCGGCCTGACGGATCAGATCCCGGGTCTGCGGCACCGCGACGCGAATAACGGCCGCGCTCGCATCTTCGGTGAATTCGGGCAGCGCCGGGCCGGATGCCAGCTTCGGCCGTTCGGCCGGGGCAACCACCAACGCGGCGGGATGTTGCTTCATGGGCGCGGCGATCGGCATCGCCGGCGGCAGCTCTATGCGAACCACATAACTGTACCGGTCCCCCGCCGGCTTGGTATCCGACCGCGTCGGTGTGACGAAGCTGGGCGCGCTTTCAGGCCTGTTGGCTGCCAACCGCCCGCCCGCCTGCCCTATGTCATACGGCCCATTCTCATACGACGGCCGCACCGCGAACTTTGCGGGTGCGCTCATCATGCCCGGCTGAATCCAGGCATGTTCCAGATTGCTCTGCATGGCGAACACGTTCTGGTTCTGGCCAAGGGGAACGCTTACCCCGCCCACCAGGCACACCGCCACACAAACGCGGCCCAATAACGGGCGATCTGCGCCGGGATAGCTGAACTGGAACACGTCCACGACTCACCCCCCCTATGGCTAAAGTCCGGTTAATTATCTTTGTGTTGTCGCCCCGCAGAGTCAACTGTTCGTATGATCAGCCCCTGATCCACACCGGAACAACTGCCCGGGCAGCCACAAATTCTCCCGCCTTTGCCAGGCTGAATTCGCAATCGGAACGCGATCAAGGCCGCGCCGGGCATCGGACCTCGCGCGCTTGTTCCCGTTTCACGCGTCAATTGCCTGGCGAGCGGTCCGTCGCGGCTTGCGGCTTCGCGGGACAGCGGGTGCTTCGGCCAGCCGGATCATCGCGATAGATCCGCACATACTCGACCAGCAGGACCGACGGATCCGGCGTCTTGTCGATCGGATAGCCCGAACCGAGCGCCAGATTGACGAGCGGATAGAGCGGTGTCTTGAGCTCGCGCGGAGTCGGCACCCGCGCGACGGACTTGCGATCAAGGTAGAAAGTCGTCCAGTCCGGCTCAACCCGAACGCCATAATCATGGTACCGGTCGAGCAGGGAACCTGCCGGCACACTGACCTTTGCGCCGCCGCCACGGTTGAACTTGTCTTGATCTTTGCCCTCGAACCAGACGTGCCAGGCGACTTGATACGAACTGTCGTCATGGCCGTAATATTCGACCGCATCGATCTCGACCTTCGGGGTCTTGTCGCTGACCGGCTTGAGGCTGATCAGCCAGAATGCCGGCCATGTGCCCGGGCCGGGCGGGAAGCGCATCCTGGCCTCGAAATACCCGTATTGCGTGCCGACACCCTTGCCCGATGCGTCGGCTGCCGCGATCAACCCCGATCGCCAGCGTCCGGTCTTGTCACGACTCGCCGTGATCTGAAGGGCACCATCGCGCAATGAAAAGGGACCGCCCGGCCCGGGATCTGCAAACGCCGCATCCCCGAAATCTCCGCTCCACGGCGTATGCGCCATCCAGCGCTTTCCGTTCAGCTCCCACGCGGAAATACTCATTTCGTCGAAGCTGTCCTCAAAGGTGAGGCTGAAATCGCACAGATCGATGGGATCGCCCCGCACGTCAGGGGCTGCCGCACTTGCCGACAACAACAGGGTTCCGATGAGCGCCAAAGTTTTCATAGGGCCTCCTGCTCCTTGCAGCACGCTTCTGGTCGCGGTGAATTGGCCGGTGTGGAGAATCATCGGCTTTCGCTCCCATCCGGAGTTGACGCTATCACGTCCCTTCGGCCGCCTCGGCACCGGGTGTAGGCTGCAACGGCCTGTTGCCTCCGCTTAACTGCCCCCCGTTGAACGGACGTTGCGCCTGGATTTCAGCGCAATTTTCCGAGCATCTGGTTCGCCGCCCGTTCCAGCATCGGGATGTCGCGCGGCACTTCCCCGAGCAGGGCAACCTTCCCTCCCGGCAAACGCCGGGCAACCACCAGCACGAACTCGTCACCATCCTCCGGAAGATCGCCCAGCAGGCCCATCGGCAGTTCACGCAGTTGCTTTACCAGGGAGGCCTTCGGCTCGGTCCGTGCTGAAATCGCCTTGCCGCTCTCCTGCCGGCGCAAGCGACGTTCCGCCTGGACCACGCTTTTCAGGCCGCCCGGCGCACGGCGAAGATAATCGCTGAACACGCCGCGTTTGACTCCAGCACGCTTCGCATAGGCCAGGGCGGTGGCATATTCGGCCAGCCGGGTCTTGTCATACTCCGCCCCGAAGACGAGCTTGACGATCGGCGTCATCGGCGCACGGTCCTGCATGACCAGACCGGCCTCCTCGACAATTGCCGCAAATTCGGCCGGAGCCTCGGCAGCCGCAAGCGCGAAATCATAGGCCCGCTCGATCGTGCGATAGAGCACATCATGCGAGCGATCCTCGCTCGTGCGCGCTTCAACCGCAGACTTGCGCGCATCTTCCAGTTGGCGGGTCAACTCCGTTGTCGGGAACGACGACAAAAGCGCGACTCTTGTGTTTGCCGGCTTGGAAAGATCGACCAGGTCGATCACGGGTTCCGCCGGGCGAGTGACGGACGGCTGCGTGACTGATGGCCGGGTCCGATCCTGGCCGACAAACACCTTGATACAAGGATCCGCGAATTTCGTCTCATGCTGAAGCAATCCTTCATCAGAAACAACTTCCTGCTCAAGCAGGAAAATATCCGCGCGCCGGACCGGCGTGGGCGACTGAGGGGCCGCCTGCGAGCCTTCTTCGACGGCTTCGAATTCGACACTCAAATCCAGAACTTCGGATCCCGCGCGATTTTCAGCAAGATTGTCGTGTGGCATGGATTCGATATACCCGAAGTTGCGTGATGCTTCCATCGCGGACACCCTTCAGACAATAAGAAAAATTGGGCGTGTTGTCCAATGGTGACCGTAGTTTGTTGAACTTGCCACTCGTCGGAATGAGCCGCAATCTATCCATAAGTGGTATTACGCTCGCCCAACCGGAACTCGCTGCGGCCGCGATTGCTCCGGCATGCGACCGGAATTCAGGACGCAGGATTCACGCCACAGGATTCTGGCCGCCCTTGGTAAACCGCAATGAAATCAGCCGCTTTGCCAATGGCCGGGGCGCCGCGAGGGTGAGCGCGGACCACGCCGCGACAATCAGTCGCTTGCGCAGCGGATCGATGCCTGGGCCGAACAGGCACCGGACGGCATCCCATAGCGCCGCGATGCGGCCATCGTCCGGCAGCGGATGCCGCTCGGGCTGCAAGCGCAAGGATGCCACGCGCAATTGGAGCAGATGCCGATTTCGCCGCAAGGCCGCCGATGACGGCAACGGCAATGCGAGCCGCAGCAACGTCGCCTCCACGCTCCGCTGCCGTGCCATCGCCCGGCCGACTTCGCGCCCGAACCGCCCCGGCTCCGCGAACAGGTTGCTGTCGTTGGCACCATGCTGGCGATATCGCGCCAAAGGCTTGAGCACGGTTACGACATCCCCCAGCAATGGCGCCAGAGCGAGGCAAGTCGAATCGGTCGAAGAATCATGGTCCGGACCGATCGGAAAGACCTTTGCGAGAAAGTCCCGGGCATAGGCATTCCCCGAACCCGGCGGAGTGGGGTATTCGGTTGTGGCACTCGCCCAGGCTCTGATCTCGGCAGGGTCCGGAACGCGGTCAATCTGCGGGAGCAGCGAGCCCAGTGACCGATCTTGCGCATCGACCCGGATCATCTGGACCTGGACCTTGCTGATCCGCCGGTTCCAGACTGCGGCCACTTCCCGCGCGAAACCGGGCTCCAGCACATCATCGGCATCGAGGAATACGATCACGTCGCCTTGTGCGAGGGCAAAACCCACATTGTTGGCAACCCGTTGCCCGGCATTGGCCTGAAAGCTGGCGACAACCCGCCCTTCGAAACTGCGGATGATGTCCACCGATCCGTCAGTCGATCCATCATCGACGACGACAACGTCCACATGCGGCCAATCCAGCGCCAGCGCGCTTTCGATCGCGCTGCGAATGAATTTCGCATAGTTGTAGTTGGCAATCACAATACTGAAGCGCAACCGCCGGCCATCCGGTTCTGCTGGTGCTTCGCCGGCATTGCACCCCGCCGCGTTTGGCACCGCTTTACCGCGCGCCTTAGCGGCGCCGGCTCCCTCAAATGGCTGGCGGACCTGATAGTTCATCGTCCCGACTTACCAGAATCCGCGAAACTTCGGCGGGTGGGAGAGGGATTAGCCCTTTTGTGCAAATCGGCGCCCAGAGCGGTTTGCAAACGTTGAAAGTTTGCCAAGGTGCATACCGACTTTGGACGGACTGGATCGAACCACGCGCGATCGCGGCAGCCTACGCCGGATTAGTCCGCAGATAACCCTTTTGCGAAATCGCCACACCGGGCCGTGAAGTGGCATTAGCATGTATTCGTTGTCTCCGGAGGCGAGTGCGCGATGCTTTCAGGATACCGTCCGTGACCAACGCCCATCGCCTTGCCCTGGCGACCCTGTTCCACGACCGAACTACGTCGCGGCGGATCGCTTTGGGCTCCCTCGTCGTCGTCGCGCTGCCGATTTTCGCGACGCTTAATGCCTTCTCGGCCGATGCCCGCCTCGCCGCTGCCGCAGAGTCGGCGCGATCCGCTCCGGCCGCAGCGGAAGCGTATGCGGGGTCGGGGCCGCTGCACGGATTGCTCTCGCCAGCCGGCGCAAACTCCGCGCCGCACGGTCCGTTTGCGGACCAGGCCGCGGCGCTGCCGTTTCAGTTTTCCGGCTCGAAAAACGCGCGTGGACAGGCAGTTACGTGCCTTGCGGCTGCAGCGTGGTACGAGGCGGGCAATGATCCGGAAGGCCAGCGTTCGGTCATTCAGGTGGTGCTCAATCGGGTCAAGCATCCGAGCTTTCCCAAAACCGTGTGCGGAGTCGTGTTTCAAGGATCGGACAGGGCGACCGGGTGCCAGTTCACCTTCACCTGCGACGGTTCGCTCCAGCGCCGCCGACCGTCGGCTGCGAGCTGGGAACTGGCCCGCCAGACTGCCGAGTCCGGACTGGCCGGCGCTGTCGATAAAACCGTCCGGCAGGCAACACATTACCATGCCGACTACGTTTCGCCGTGGTGGAGCGGCCAGCTCGAACGCCTCGCCCAGATCGGTCGCCACATTTTCTATCGCTGGCCCGGCGCACGAGGCACACTATCCAGCGGCACGCGCACGGCCTCGCCGGAAGGTGACACCTATCTTGCCCGCCTGGGCGTGGACGAGAGCGGCGCGTTGATGGCGCGGCCGACCGAAAGCGACCTTGCCGAAACCGCAAACGTCACAATTACAGCCGCCCCGGTGGCCTTTGCCGAGACAACGGCGCCCGCGCAGCCTGCTTCGGCCCTCGGCCGCCCGCCGGTTGCCGGGGGGGCCATCATCATGACGGTCGACAATGACAAGCCGAGTGGCCGCTGGGCGCTTGATGCACTTGGTCAGTGCTCCGACGGCAAGGGTTGCCAGATTCTCGGCTACGCCGACGCCGCTCAGGCGGCGCGCAATTCCGGCTTGCCGGGCAGACAGCGCGACCGGCCCTTGTTCATCTTTGCCCGCGATGGCTCGTCCAGCATGATGCTCGCCCTGTGGGACTGCGAGAAAGTGCAGCGCCCCGATCGCTCGCAATGCCTTCCCGACGATACGAACGAGCTGAAAGCACTGATGCAGGGCCCGACTGTCTCGTGAGAGACTGCCGTCTCCCGCGTTTGACCTGGCGAGGCATCCCATCGGAGGAGGGCTCACCCTATCCTTGCGGACTAAGTCAAAGGATTCAGACAAACTCACTTGGGGAAAGCTCGGCTACGGAGGGCTAGCAGCCTATCGCTGGCCGTACGAATCTGTACATTGCCCTCATCGCAGTGTCGCCGGGTCGCACCGTAGTACGTTGGGTCTCAGGTTAATTCTGCAACAGTCTTTCGTTTCGTTTGATCTCTTGGTCCAGAACTCGCGAGGAACAGATGGCGAAGCCACCAGACCGGTCGCGTAAAGTGCTGGAGGAATTGCATGAGTTGCTCATGGATAATAATAGCTCTGTACATTTCTCCGAGTTTTTCGAAATCAGCGAAACCATGATGAATGGTTACGCGCGACTGGTCGCACTCGGTCACCCGGGGCAGACTGTCGCATTGGCGATGCTCGGCGCGACAATAAACCTCTATGAGATGTTCGGCATGCATGAAGAGCTGCCGGAACTCCTGCGCGTGCTGGCCACGCGAATCGAAAGCAAAGACAATCCCAACTGACCCGGCCCAACTGACCCGGCCCACCTGACCCGGCGCAACTCCCCCGGCGCAACTCACGCGCCCAATCGGACCGCGCCCAGCTGACCAGGCCCCGCGGAC
>VMTF01000016.1 GCA_013791705.1 Sphingomonadales bacterium
CACGGTCGCGGCCACTCTGGCCCACAAATCCGCTTCATCCCGGCTCAGCCCGCGCGGGGGACGGCTCACCTCGCCGCTGCTGGCGCGGTGCGACCGGCGCTGGAAAGTCGCGCCAACGTGCCCTTGGGCAGCAGCACAAGGGCATCGCCGCGGGCCGACATTCCGCCGGCGATAGTCCGCGCGGCCGAGCCTGCGCCCCAGAACGAATCGAAGCGATTGGCACCCTTGATCGCCCCGCCGGTATCCTGCGCGATCCACAGGCCTTTCACTTCCACGCGATCCGTGGTCAGGAACACCGGTGCGCCGAGCGGGACCATTCGCGGATCGGCGGCCACGCTCGCTTGCGGCCGCACCGGCACGCCGAGCGCGCCGATCGGACCGTCGCCGGTCAGTTCGCGGAAAAAGACCCACGACCGGTTCAGGCGCATCAGCGCCTTCCCCTCCTCCGGATGTTCGCGCAGGTAGCGCATGATGCCCTGCATTGAGCCGGGGTACTGGCCGGGGCCTTCACCGATCAGGCCGCGATCCCGCATCACCTGGCCGATCCCGGTATAAGGCAGGCCATTCTGCCCGGCGTAACCGATCCGGACAACGGTTCCATCTGGCCCGATCAGACGGCCAGACCCTTGAATTTGCAGAAAGAACAATTCTATCGGATCGGCCGCCCAGGCGATCTCCAGGCCTTTGCCGGCAAGGGCGCCTGCTTCGATCGCGGTGCGGTCGTGATAGGGCTGAAAACGCCCGTCCGCATCGAACCGGCCAAGCGGCGGCCGGCCCACGCGCTGCTCCGGCGGCGTTTCTTCGGGCCATGCGCGAACAAGATCGGGCGGCACCTTGTAGACCGGGACATCGTAGCCCGGCTGCCGCGTACGGATTCCGGCGATCTCCGGTTCATAGTATCCGGTGATGTAAGTTCGCCCGTCGGCCACCCGTGCCGTTTCGAAATAGGACGTGAAGAAGCCGGCCGCACCGGCCGATGACCAGGTTGGCGCCGCAGTGCAGGCCGGCCGCCAGTCATCGTTTCGAGTCAGTCCGCTCCCATCCGTGCGGGCCAGCAGCACCTTGCAGCTTTCGATGAAGGACCGCAGCGCTGCGCCGGGCTGGCCCGCTGTGAGCGCGAGCGTCTCGATTGCCGGTCCAGGCCGCACACCCACGTCGACCGCAGTGAGCGGCGCAGCGGGCGGGGTTGGCGCAATACCAGGGGCCGGGGGCGGTCCGCCCGGCGGCGCTGACGATGGAATGATGGTACAGGCGGAGAGAATGAGCGGCGCGATCAGGCCCGCGAACTTCCTCCACCGCATCGTCGGCTCAGGCTTCGTCGGTTTCGTCGAGCAGCCAGTCGGGACCGACGGAATTGACGTCGCGACTGAACGTCCACAAGTCCCGCGCCTCGACCGCGTCGTCGAGCGAGCCGGCGATCATCGTTCCCTGCGCATCGCGGGTGACCGAGGCGATGTCAGCGGTGAAGCGCACGGTAATCCGCGCCAATGCGCCTTGCAGGCTGGCGTCGACGATCGTCGCGTCCTCGATCCGCACCAGGCGGTTTTCGAGCGTTTCACCGGCGGCAACGCGCGCATCGATCGCGGCGACGAAGCCCTGGCAGACATCGCGGTCGCACAGTTGGCCGAGTTGCGCCTTGTCGCCCTTCCAGAATGCATCGAGCACCATCCCATAAGCCTGACTCGCGCCCTGAAGAAATTGCAGCACGTCAAACCGGCGATCGGCTGCGGCAATGTCACGCAGCCCTCGCTCGGCAGCGGGCGCCACGCCGGGCAATTCGGCCGGGCGCAACGAATTGGCCGGCGCAGCCGCCTGATCGGGCTGGCGCGGGGCCACGGCACGCGGCGCGACCGGGCTGTTCGCATCGCCTTTCGCTTCGAACCGTCCCTGGATCGTCTCTTCCTCGTGCTCGGCACGGCGGCCGAGTACGGAATAGAGCCGCAGGCCGAGGAAGGCTGCGATCAAGGCCAGGATGACGACTTCGACGGTCACATCATACACTTTCATTGTCGGCCGCAGGAACACGGCATTAACTACGCACTCTGCATCAGATAGGTAAGCTTGACAAATGAACAACGCATGATCGCCATCTCTGTGCAATTTTCGCGACAAGACGAGGCCGGCGAACACCGTATCGGCGCAAAAATCCGGCGCCGTGGCCGATGGCGCATCGACCGGCCGGACAGCATGATGCATTCGCCATGAATTGCGCCGGCACGACGCCGGTCATTGCCGCCCGGGCCGGCTGATGCTACGCGCGCCCCAACCTTACGCAGTGGACACAGGAAAGACCCGCAGATGGCTGATGAAGGCAACGTCATTTCCGACCTCAACCTCGACGGCGCGGGCGGACCTGCCCCCAATGGCGAGGATACCGGTCCGGCCGCCGGGATCATCTCGCAGTACGTCAAGGATCTCTCGGTCGAGAATCCCAACGCCCCGCAGTCCTACCAGTGGCAGGATGCGCCGCAGCTTGACGTTCAGTTCAACATCCAGTCGACCCCGGTCGACAGCGAAATCCACGAAGTCGAGCTCAAGATCACGATGGCGGCCAAGTCCGAAGCCGGCACCGCCTACATGATCGAGCTGGCCTATTGCGGCCTCCTCGGCATGCGCGGGCTCGCCCCCGAACAGATGCACGCCTTCACTTATGGCGAAGCGCCCCGCATCCTGTTCCCGTTCGCCCGCCGCATCCTTGCCGATGCGGTGCGCGATGCAGGCTATCCGCCGGTCCTGCTCGAACCGATCGATTTCAACGGGCTCTACCTGCAGCAGCTTGCCCAGGCCCAGCAGACCGCAGATGCCGAACCGGCCGGTCACGCCTGACCCGCCCCGCGCCACGATCGCGCTTGGTGGCCCGATGATTCTCCGCCCATGAATCTGCTGCGGGCCACCGGCACGATCGGCGGACTGACCCTGATCAGCCGCGTGCTCGGACTTGTGCGCGACAGCCTGTTCGCACGTTATATCGGCGCGAGCTTTGCCTCGGACGCCTTCCTGGTGGCGTTCCGCCTGCCGAACATGTTCCGCGCGCTTTTCGCGGAAGGGGCGTTCGCTGCGGCATTCATCCCGATGTTCAACCAGAAGGTGGCCGATCCGGAAGGCCAGGGCCTGAAGGACGGGCTGGCCTTTGCGGAAAGCGCGCTCGCCATGCTGCTGCCGGTCCTGCTGGTCATGACCGTGGTGCTCGAGATTTTCGCGTGGCCGGTGACGTTCGCGCTCTCGGGCAAGTTCAACGGCGTCAGTCACGATCAGTTCGCCTTCGCGGTCCAACTGTCGCGGCTGACAATTCCCTACCTCATGCTGATCAGCCTCGTGTCGTTGCTCGGCGGGATCCTCAATTCGCTGAACAAGTTCTGGGTCAACGCGGCCGCGCCGATCCTGCTGAACGCCACGCTGGTCGCCGCGTTGCTGCTGTTCCATTCCGATGATCCGCTGGTGACCGCGCGCAATCAGGCCATCGCGGTTTCGGTTTCGGGCCTGCTGCAATTGCTGTGGCTGGCCTGGGCGTGCCGGCATAACGGGGTGAGCCTGAAATTGCGCCGCCCGCGTCTCTCGCCCGAGGTCAAGCGGCTGCTGTCGTTGATCTGGCCCGCCGCCGCCGGTTCCGGCGCAGTGCAGATCAACCTCGTGATCTCGACCGCGCTGGCCGCCTCGCTGCTGGCTCACGGCTCGGTCACCTACATCTACATGGCCGACCGGCTGAACCAGTTGCCGCTGGGCCTGATCGGCATCGGGCTTGGCACCGTGCTGCTGCCCACGATCTCGCACCAACTCGGCGCCGGCGAGGAAGCCGCCGCGATGGAAACGCAGAACCGGGGCATGGAACTGGCCTTGTTTCTGTCGCTGCCCGCCACGGTCGCGCTGGTGCTGTGCGGCGAGCCGATCGCGGCGGCGCTGTTCGGCTATGGCCGCTTCACGGCGCAAGACACGCATTTCACCGCGCAGGCGCTGGCCGCCTTCTCGATCGGGTTGCCGAGCTACATTCTCATCAAGGTGCTGACTCCCGGGTTCTACGCGCGGCAGGATACGAAAACACCGGTGCGCTATGCGATGCTGTCGATGGTGGTGAACCTGGTCGGCAACCTCGCGCTGATCGTGCCGTTGCAACACATGGGGCCGCCGCTCGCGACCGCGATCGCCTCGACCGTGAACGTCGCCATGCTCTATTACACGCTGGTGAAGCGCGGCCATTTCGTTGCCGATGCGCAGCTCCGGCGCCGGGTGCCGCGCCTTGCCCTGGCCGCGCTGGCGATGGGCGGCGTGCTCTGGGCTACCCAAGGCCAGTTGATGCCCTGGCTCCATGGCACCTGGCCGGTCCGGTTCGCTGCGCTGGCCGCGCTGGTTTCGGCCGGGATGCTGGTCTATGGCGCGGCGGCCATCGTTCTCGGGGCTTTCTCGCGGAACGACATTTCGCTTCTCCTGCGGCGCCGCCGCCCCGTTTCGTAAGAGTCCCGTTCCATGCGCATCGTTTCCGGCATCCAGCCCACCGGCAATCTCCACCTCGGCAACTATCTGGGTGCGATCCGGAACTGGGTGCGCATGCAGGACGAATTTTCCGCGCAAGGCGGCCAATGCCTGTATTTCCTCGCTGATCTCCACGCGATCTCGATGCCGCACGTGCCGACCGAGCTTGGCGCGAACACGCGCGAAATGGTCGCCGCGCTGGTCGCCTGCGGGATCGATCCGGAACGCTCGATCCTGTTCAACCAGACCCAGGTTCCCGCCCATGCCGAACTGCAATGGCTGCTCAGCGGCACGGCCCGGATGGGCTGGCTGAACCGCATGACGCAGTGGAAGGACAAGGCCGGCAAGAACCGCGAGGGCGCTTCGGTCGCGCTGTTCACCTATCCCGTGCTGCAGGCTGCCGACGTGCTGCTCTATCAGGCCACCCACGTGCCGGTGGGCGAGGACCAGAAGCAGCACCTCGAACTGGCGCGCGACATCGCCCAGAAGTTCAACAACGACTTCGCCACGGAAGAAGCCCCCGTGTTCACGCTGCCCGAGCCGATCATCCCGCCCGAAGCGGCCCGGATCATGAGCCTGCGCGATGGTTCGGCCAAGATGTCGAAGTCCGACCCGTCCGACATGAGCCGCATCAACCTCACGGACGACGCCGATACGCTGATGAGCAAGGTCAAGAAGGCCAAGACCGACCCCGAGCCGCTGCCAGCCGAGGCGGCAGGGCTGAGCGGCCGGCCGGAAGCGGCGAACCTCGTCGGCATCTATGCGGCGATGGCCGGGCAATCGGTCGCCCAGGTGCTAGCCGAGTTCGGCGGCAAAGGCTTCGGCGCGTTCAAGCCGGCGCTGGGCGAGCTTCTGGTCGAAAGCCTCGCTCCGATCAACACGCGGTTCCTGGCGCTGCGGGAAGACCGGACGGCGCTCGACACGATCCTGCGGCAGGGCGCCGAACGGGCTCGCGCGGTGGCCGGGCCGACGCTGGACCGTACTTATTCCGCGCTGGGGCTGATCCGCAGCTAGCCGCGCCGCGCCAGCGCGCGTATTCAAGGCCTGTTCAGTGCGCGCGCGTTACGGCATGTTATTGGTTGCGGCATAACCATGCCCACGCAAGCGGACACCTGGACCGGGTGAACGAATACCTCGGAGAGATTGAACATGTCCCTGTTCCCCAAGCCATCCGGTTCCGGTACTTCCGATTTCCTGACCATGGGCCGCACCCTGCGTCTCGCAGCAATTCCGCTGCTTCTGGCCAGTCTTTCGGCCTGCGCGACCGGCTTCAATGCCAACGTCAAGCGGTTCCAGTCGCAACTTCCGGCCCCATCCGGCCAGACTTTCGCGGTCGTACCCGAAGATCCGGCCCTCGCCGGCGGCCTGGAGTTCGCGCAATATGCCCGGTTGGTGGAATCGCAGATGGCGCGGCTTGGCTACACGCCGACCGATCCCGACAATGCGACGATGCTGGTCCACTTCGACTACGGCGTCGACAAGGGGCGCGAGCGCATTCGCTCGACCGGCTTCGCCCGCGATCCGTTCTGGGGGCCGTGGTACGGCCTGCAGCCATATGGCTACTATGGCCGGCCATATCGCTTCAGCCCTTACGGCGGCTGGGGCTATGGCTGGTATGATCAGTGGTTTGACACAGGCGTCGATAGCGAGACCATCTACACCAGCGGCATTTCCCTGAAGATCGACCGCAAGGCCGATAGCGCCCGCCTGTTCGAGGGCAAGGCAGAGGCCGTCTCGACCTCCAACCGGCTGCAATACCTGGTGCCGAACCTCATCGAAGCGATGTTCACCGATTTTCCGGGTCACTCCGGGGAAACCGTAAGGATCACCGTCGCGCCGGAAAAGACGACCAAGCGCTGAGACGACCCGCGCCCGCCTCGGGGCATCCGATCGGAACAACATTCCGGGGCAATGCCTCCGGGCGCCCTCAGTTGCCCAGTGAAACCACCCCGCCGGTCGAGCCGAAGCCCCCTTCGCCGCGCGCGGTTTCATCGAGTTCCGTGACTTCCAGCCAACTGGCCCGCGTCACGGGAGCCAGCACGAGCTGCGCGATGCGATCTCCCCGGCGGATTTCGAATGCGGCCGCACCGTGGTTGATCAGGATGACCTTGAGCTCGCCGCGATAGTCGGAATCGATCGTGCCGGGCGTGTTCGGCACGGTCACGCCATGCTTGAGCGCAAGGCCCGAGCGGGGCCGCACCTGGATTTCAAAGCCGGGCGGAATCGCGAGTGCCAGGCCGGTCTCCACGGCCTGCCGCCCGCCCGGCGCGATTGTCACGTCCTGCGCGGAAACGACGTCCATTCCGGCGGCGCCGTCGGTCGCATAGCCAGGCAGCGCAAGCCCTTCGCCGTGCGGCAGGCGCTTGACCATCACGGGAACGGGCTCACTGGGCGAGTGCATCGGCAATCCTCTCGACAATCGCGGCGGCGACTTCGTCCTTGGGCATCTCGGGCAGGTCTTCCACCCCGTCGCTGGTGACGATGTGGATGGTGTTGGTTGCGCCGCCCATCACGCTGCCACCCTTCGCATCGAACGAGACATCGTTCGCGATGATCCAGTCGGCACCCTTGCGGCGGCGTTTCTCGGCCGCATGTTCGAGCACCTTGTCGGTTTCTGCCGCAAAGCCGATCAACAGCTTCGGCCGCTGCGAGGGCATCGCTCCGATACCGGCGAGGATATCGGGATTTTCCGTCAGAACCAGCACCGGCGGGGCCGAGCCGCGCTTCTTGATCTTGGACTTGAAGGTGTCCTTGGTCCGCCAGTCGGCCACGGCCGCGCCCATGACCGCGCAATCGGCGGGCAGCGCGTGCTTGACCGCATCGTTCATCTGCCGCGCCGTCTCGACATCGATCCGGTCGACCCCCGGGGGAGTCGGCTGGTTGACCGGGCCGCTCACCAGCGTCACGCGCGCACCAAGCCGCGCCGCCGCAGCCGCGATGGCAAACCCTTGCATGCCGGACGAGCGATTGGAGATGTAGCGGACCGGGTCGATCGGTTCGTGCGTCGGCCCGGCGGTGACCAGCACATGGCGGCCCGACAGCGGCCCGTCCTCGGGCTTGACGAATGGCTCCGCGTCCTGGGGTGCGGACTGGCGGCCAGCCTTGCCGACGCTGACCGGTTGATTGTCGCCGGCAACGGGCTCGGGCTCGGCGCCCGGCCTGGTCAGATGGTTCAACGCCTCGGGATCGGTTGGCGGGGCCGCGCGCGCTCCGCCCTTCTTCATCAGCAGCGGGTTCCCCGCGAGATCAGGCACCGCGTCCGTCGTGGGCGGCGCTTCGGGCGGCGGAGTTCCGGCCATCTCGGCAAAGGCGGCGGCGGCAAGATCATCGTCCAGCGGCTGGGCGCGTTTGCCCGACCGCGAGATCAGCGAACCCGAGAGGCCGCCAAGACCGATATCGAGACCTTCATCGCCATCTTCTTCGGCGCCAAAGTCCGCGAAGCCGACAACCCCGCCCGGACCGGGCAAGACCGGCGTCCATTCGCCGGCGTCCTGCATCGGCAATGCGTCCGGGCCGGTGAACCATTCGGCGACCAGCCGCCAGATCGCGTTCGGCTCCGGCAGGCGGCCCGGACCGAATTCGCCGCAAGCCATCGCCCCTTCCTCAGGCTCCATCACGAATACGCCCGCATCGCGCAGCGTCTCGACATTGCGGGCTGTCGCGGCGTGCTGCCACATCCGAACGTTCATCGCGGGCACGGCCATTACCGGCTTGTCGGTCGCGAGCAGGAGCGTGGTTGCAAGATCATCGGCGATGCCCGCCGCCATCTTGGCCAGCAGGTCCGCCGTGGCCGGACACACCACCACGAGGTCGGCCTGTCGCGAGAGCTGGATGTGGCCCATCTCGACCTCGTTCTTGAGATCCCACAGCGTGGTATGAACCGGGTTCTCGCTGAGCGCCGCGAGCGCCATCGGGGTGACGAATTTCGCCCCGCCTGCGGTCAGCACGCAAGTGACCGAGCCGCCGCCCTTGCGGATCATCCGCACGAGTTCGCACGACTTGTAGGCGGCAATGCCGCCGCCGACGATGAGGAGAATGCGCGGTCCGGCCATGATTCAGGCCTTCTGCACAGGGAATGCCGCGGAAACAAGACCGCGCAGAGCCATCGGCGCAAACGCGAGGCCGATCCACATCGCCGGGGCGACGATCATGCCCCAGTAGAAATTGTCCGGCCGCCCCGCGATCATGAACGCGGCGCCATAGCCAAGATAGAGCAGCGTCCCGAACGCGCCCGCCGCCGAACGCCAGCCCGACCAGCCGAGCAGGCTCAGGATCACGGCCGGTCCGGCGATAAAGTGGGGCAGCCAGCGCATGTTGCTCGACAGGATCACCGGCGAGAGCCAGCCGTTAAGCCCGCGCAGCGTCAGCCACGAGGCGGACGGCGGGTCTTCCGGCCGCACGAGGCCCTCGACAACGTGAAGGTGCGCCGCCATCGCGGCAACGAACAGGACGACAAGCATCGCCCACGCCGCGCCCTCACGCCAGCGCCTGTGCCACAGCGCGAAAGCCGTCATCAGCAACACGAATGGCAGCGCGTGCTCGCGGATCGCCAGGGCTGCAGCGGCAGCTAGCCATGCGCCCAGCCACTTTCCTTGGCCGGGCCGGTGCAGTCCGAACGACAACGCGAGCAACTGCCCCGCCCACAGTTCATGCAGCACGAAAAAGTAGCGCGTCGTCCCGATCGAAACGCCGAAGAACAGCGCGGCCAGCGCGATCAACCGCAAACGGGCGGCGCCCGGCTCGCCGGCGGGTTCCGGCCCGAGCCGGCGCCACCAGGCGAACAGCACGGCGCCCATGAGCAGCACCGAGAGCGGAATCAGCGTCGCCGGTGGCAGCAGCGCCTCGGCATAGGCCAGCGTCGGCAGGCGCACCGCGAAGCCGGGATGCAGCGGGTAATGGTGGCGGCGATGTTCCTGCGCGATCACCGCGTAATAGTTTTCGCCGCGTTTCAGGCGGGCGATCACATCGTCGTAGAGCTTGAGATCCTCGTCACGCTCGCGGACTTGTCCGCCGGATGCTGCCGTCTCACCGGTGAGGCTCGGCGGGCGGGCAATGCCTTCGCCCGAGGTGATCGGAGTCAGCGCCGCCAGGGCGATCAGCACCGCCACCAGCGCCAGCAGCAGCCGCGCCGGAGTGCGCGTCCAATGCGCGTAGCGGTCGAACGGCGCCAGAACCGGAGCGCTCATCAGGCCGGACTGTCCGCAAGCCGGGGGCCGGTCCGGCCCAGCGCAGCCGCCCGCCACAGCGAGGGCAGACCCAGCGGCAGGAACGCCGCGCCCATGAACAGGATCGGCGTCAGCATCATGCCCCAGTAAAAATTGTTGGCCCGCCCCGCGAGCATGAAGGCGGCGCCATAGCCCAGGGTCAGGAGCGCGCCGAAATCCCCCATCCGCGTCCGCCACGAAGTCCAGCCAAACAGCGCCAGGATCACGAGCGGCCCCGCAATCTGGACCGGCAGGAGCGAAAGGAACGTCGAATTGTTGACCTTGTAGAGCAGGCTGGAAAGGCCGCCCATGACCAGCCACGAGGGCGACTGCGGATCGCCCGGCCGAACCTGAGCCTCGGCGAAATGCAGGTGAACCAGCAGCAGCGCGACGAACACGGCAATCAGCGCCGTCCAGGCCGCCATCTCGCGCCAGCGGCGATGCCAGCCGGCATAGGCGGCCATCAGCAACACAAACGGCAAGGCGAGTTCCCGCACCGCAAGCGCCGCCGCTGCCGCCAGCAGCGCGCCGAACCACTTGCCCGGCTTGCCGGGGGCAACGGCCGGACGGTGCAACCCGAATGACAGCGCGATGAGCTGCGCCGCCCAGATCTCGTGCAGCACGTTGTAGCGGTGGTTCAGCCCGCTGGCGATGCCGCACATCAACAGCGCCAGCCCCAGCGCGACCCGGCGCTGGCCGCCCGGCTCGCTCCCGAGCCGCCGCAAATTGGCCAGCAGCATGGCCGCGAACAGTGCGCTTTGCAGCGCGATCATTCCCGCCGGACCGAACCATGCAGACAGGTAGGCCAGCGTCGGCAAGCGCACCGTCAGGCCCGGCGCCACCGGATAGCCGTTGCGGCGCTGCTCCTCGGTCGCGGCCACGTAATAGTTGTCGCCGCGCTCTACCCGGGCGATGATCAGCCGATAGAGGCGGAGGTCGTTGTCATCCTCCTGTGCGACATGGGCCTTGCCGGCAGTGTCGGTGACAGTAACCTTGGGCGGCGCCGGTTGCGGCGGGGCATAGCCCGGCGCCCAGGCCGCGAGCACCAGCAGCACGGCGAAAATCGCCAGCGCCACACGGGCCAGGCCCTGCGGCCAACGGGCATAGCGGTCGTATGCGGGAACGGAAGCGGTGGCGGCTCCGAGGGCTAACCCAGCCAGCCCTTTGCGATCGTGATCCACGTCAAGATTCCCCCAAGGCCCCCTGCGAGGACATAACCCAGCCAGCTAACCCCGGCATGGTTACCATGAGGTTGACGCCGCTCCCACATCAGCTCGACCTCGGGCAACGGCGGCGCTTCGGGTGCCCCGCCCCGGCCCGGGAAACGGTCCTCAATGCGGCGGACCAGTTCGGGAATGCGCAACAGGGTTTCCACGTCCGTCCGCAGCCGTTCGGCAATGGCGGCCTCCGGCCCCAATTCGTCGCGGACCCAGCTTCTCACGAACGGTGCCGAGACGTCCCACATGTTGATCGCCGGATCGAGCGTGGTCGCCAGCCCTTCGACCATGACCATGGTCTTCTGCAGCAACAGCAGATGCGGCTGGGTCTGCATGTCGAAATCGCGGGTTATCGCGAACAGGCCATCCAGCATCTGCCCGACCGACAGTTCGCTGACCGGTTTGCCGCGCATCGGCTCGCCCACGGCGCGCAGCGCGGTCGCGAATTCGTCGACCGAATGGTGGTTCGGCACATATTGCGCCTCGAAGTGAATTTCGGCGACCCGGCGATAATTGCCGGTTGTCAGGCCATAGAGAATTTCCGCGAGCCATTGCCGCGCCCGGCGATCGATCCGCCCCATGATGCCGAAATCGATCGCTACGATCGTGCCATCTGGCCGGACGAACAGGTTCCCCTGGTGCATGTCGGCGTGAAAAAACCCGGCGCTGATCGCCTGGGTGAGAAAGGCGAGCACGAGCCGGCGAGCCATCTCGGGCAGATCGTGCCCGGCCGAGCGCAACGCTTCCAGGTTACTCAGCTTGACCCCGTCGACCCACGCGATGGTCATCACCCGGCCATTGGTCCGGTCCCAGTCAATCTGTGGGACATGATAGCCCGCAAAGCTCTTCATCGCATCGGCCAGTTCCGAGGCCGAGGCCGCCTCGCGCCGCAGGTCCAGCTCGCGCGCGGTCCAGCGCTTGAAGTTGGCAATGACCTGCCGAGGACGCAGCCGCCGGGCCTCGCCGCCGAACGCTTCGAGATGGGCCGCCGCCCACTCGTACGTCGCGATGTCGCGCGCGAATTTCTCGCGAATGCCCGGACGCAGCACCTTGATCGCGACCGTCCGGCCGTCGGTCGTCACCGCACGGTGGACTTGCGCGATCGACGCGGAGCCGACCGCGACCACCTCGATCGATGCGAACAGCGTTTCGAGCGGGACGCCGAAGCTGGCCTCGATCTCGGTGCGAATAGCCTCGAACGGCACCGGCGGCAGGCTGTCCTGCAGGGTCAGCAGGTTGTGAACGGCTTCCGCGCCGACAATGTCGGGCCGGGTCGCCAGCGTCTGGCCAAGCTTGATCGCGGCCGGCCCGATCGCCTGAAATGCCGCCGCATAGTCAGGCTGGCGCGGCTGGATTGTGCCCAGCCGCGCCAGCTTGCACAGCCGCCGGACCGGGCCGGGCGTGGCCGGCCCGGCTTCGATGATCCGCAGCGCGCCGTGCCGGGCGAGAATCCGCCCCCAGCGCAACAGCCGGAAAATATGCGTGACGGACGCGGTCATGGGGCGATCAAATTTTCCAGCCGGAATGAATCGCGACCAGCCCGCCCAGGATCGGCTCGACTTTCGTGCGGGCAAATCCGGCTGCGCGGATCATCCCCTCGAACTCTTTCATCGGCGGGAACCGGCGGATCGATTCGATCAGATAGCGATAACTTTCGGCATCGCCCGCGATGGCCTGACCGAGCCTGGGGACCAGCTTGTGCGAATAGGCGTCGTAGGCTTCCCGGAAGCCCGGCCACTCGGTCGTCGAGAACTCAAGGCAGAAGAACCGTCCGCCATAAGCGAGCACGCGGTGCGCTTCGGCCAGCGCGCAGTCGATCCGGGTCACGTTGCGGATGCCGAAAGCGATCGTGTACGCGTCAAAGAAGCGGTCCCCGAACGACAGTTCCTCCGCGTTCTGGCGCGACCACACCAGGCTGCCCGAATCTTCGGAAAGCCCGCGCTCCAGCGCCCGCTCGATCCCCACATCGAGCATATCCTGATTGATGTCGGACACTGTGACCGAAGCCCCGTGCGCCGCCATGCGAAACGCGATGTCGCCGGTGCCGCCCGCCATGTCGAGAATGGCCTCGCCGGGGCGCGGCTTGACCCGGCGCACGAAGCGATCTTTCCACAAGCGGTGCATCCCGACCGACATCGCGTCGTTCATCACGTCATACTTCTTGGCGACGCTTGAAAACACCGCGCCGACCCGCTGGGTCTTCTCCTCGGGGGAGACTTCTTCGTAGCCGAAGGAAACCTGCTCGCTCATGGGTGGGCCTTAGGAGAGTTTGTGCCGGGCGGGAAGGCTGATATGCGATGCCGGCGGCGCACTCGCGCGGTGAGTTTTATGATTGGTGAGGAAAGGCCCGGAGTTTTTGTCGGGTGCGCCCTTGGCATCCGGAGTCGTTTGATGTGTGCGGAAAGGCCCTTCGGCCTTTCCTTGCGGCACCAGCCC
>VMTF01000030.1 GCA_013791705.1 Sphingomonadales bacterium
CCACGCGCGCGCGGTGTGCCCCCCCGCCCGCGGGCGGCGCCCCGCCCACCGCGCCTATATGCCGGCGCCACCGGGCGCTGAGGCCCCCGCCCCCACCTCCGGCAGCTTCGCGGTCAGCGCAGACCTTGCCACCCCGGCCGGTCCGATCCGGCTGGGCACCGGGATCGCGGCGGAACGGCCCGGTCGGCGGATCGTGCACGTCAACCAGGCCGAGGCTCCGGCCGTGCGGCTGGGCGAGTGGCTGTCGATCGGCTGGCTGACCCCGGCGATGGACCGCCTGTTCATGGAAGGGGCGGGCGCGCGCCGCCGCTTTCTTGACCGGCTGGTGCTGGCGCTCGATCCGGCCCACGCCCGCAACGCCGCGCGGCTGGACAATGCCTTGCGCGAACGCAACCGCCTGCTGGGCGAGCCGGCCGAGCCCGACCCGGTCTGGCTCGACGCGGTCGAGGCGCAGATTGCCGAAGTCGGCGCGCTTGTCGCCACCGCCCGCGCGCGGCTCGTCGACCGGCTCGGCGCCGCGCTGGCGCTGCTGCCGGACAGCCCCTTTGCCCGTCCAAATCTCGCTTACCAGCCGGGCGGACCGACGGCCCGGGCGGCGCTGGCCGGTGCGCTCGCCGAAAGCCGCCGCCGCGATCGCGCCGCCCAGCGCACGCTGGTCGGGCCGCACCGCGATGAACTCACCGTCTCCATGGCGGGCAAGGATCAGGCCGCCGCCGAATGCTCGACCGGCGAACAGAAAGCGATGCTGATCGCGATCACGCTGGCCCACGCGGGCCTGCTCGAAAGCGACCGGCCCGCGCTGCTTCTGCTTGATGAAGTCGCCGCCCATCTCGATCCGGTCCGGCGCGAGGCGCTGTTTGATCGCCTGCGCGGCGGCACCGCGCAAGTATGGTTCACCGGCACCGAACTTGCCCCGTTCAGCCCGATTGCGGGCGAAGCGGCAACCTGGCGGGTTACGGGCGGAGCGGTGGAACGGGTCTGACCGTCACTTCGGCGGCGGCAAGGCTCCCGCCACCGTGTCCGCCGTCGCGGCGACAATCTCGGCGACTCCGCCCGCGTTGGGGTGGATATGGTCGGGCTGGACCAGATCCGGCTTGCCGATCACCGGCGCCAGGAAGAACGGCACCAGCTTCGCCCCGAATTCCCGGGCAAGCTCGGGATAGATCGGCTCGAACTCCCGCTTGAACCCGTCGCCCAGATTGGGCGGGGCGAGCATTCCCATCAGCAGCACCGGCACCCCCGCCGCCCTGGCCTCGGCCAGCATCCGGGCGAGGTTGGCGCGGGTCTGTTCGGGCGGCAGCCCGCGCAACACATCGTTGCCGCCGAACTCGATGATCACGAGGTCGGGCTTTTGCGGCTGGTTCTTGAGCACGAAGGCGAAACGTTCGGCCCCTGCCGCACTGGTATCGCCCGAAACACCCGCGTTGGCGATCCGGGCATTGACGCCGCGCGCGCGCAAGGCCGCTTCGAGCCGCGAAGGATAGTTGTCCGCCGTGTTGGCCAGGCCATAGCCGGCGAACAGACTGTCGCCGACCGCGAGAATATGGCGCTCCGGCCCCATCACCGGAGGCGTGTCGGCCACGGTCGCGGGCGCGGCGGAAGCGGACTCGCCCGGTTCGGGAGGCGGCGGAGCGGACTGCGAACATCCGGCGAGCAGCGCCGGAACGAGTGCGGCTGATACGAACCTGTACATTTTCCCACCTTGCCGCACTTCCCGTTCCCATGCCATCCCGTCACGGTGAAATCATCCGTCATTCCCCCCGCCGCCATTCCTCCCACTGCCAGCACCCCCGCCGTCATCTCCGCCCGCAAGCTGACCCTGACACTCGGCCAGACCACCATCCTCAAGGGGGTCGACCTGTCCGTCGCGAGTGGCGAAACCCTCGCGCTGCTCGGGCCGTCGGGTTCGGGCAAGTCGTCGCTGATGGCGCTGCTGACCGGGCTCGAACGCGCCACCAGCGGCGAACTGGAGGTTGCGGGCGCGGATTTCTCGGCGCTCGACGAGGATGCGCTGGCCCGCGCCCGGCGCGGCCGGATCGGGATCGTGCTGCAGGCGTTTCACCTGCTGCCGACCATGACCGCGCGCGAGAACGTCGCGACTCCGCTGGAACTGGCCGACCTGCCCGGCGCATGGGAACGCGCGGCCGAGGAACTCGCTGCGGTCGGCCTCGCCCACCGGATCGACCATTATCCGGCCCAGCTTTCGGGCGGCGAGCAGCAGCGCGTCGCGATTGCCCGCGCCCTCGCCCCGCGCCCCGCGCTGATCTTCGCCGACGAGCCTACCGGCAATCTCGATGCAGCCACCGGCGCGGCGATCATCGATCTGCTGTTCGCGCGCCGGGCCGAAACCGGGGCAACGCTGGTAATCATCACGCACGATGAAACCCTCGCGCAGCGGTGCGACCGCATCGTCACGCTGGCTGACGGGCGGATCGTTTCCGACACCCGGGCGTGAGCGCGGCGCTGACCTGGCCGGCCGCGTGGCGGATCGCCCGGCGCGATCTCTCCGCACGCTTCAAGGGCCTGCGCCTGTTGCTGGTCTGCCTGTTCCTTGGCGTGGCCGCGCTGTCCGCGATCGGCACGCTGACCGGATCGATCGAGCGCGAACTGGCGAGCCGGGGCCGCGCGATCCTCGGCGGCGATCTTGCGGTCGAAGTGTGGCAACGCGATCTTGTGGCAAACGAATATGCCGCCCTCGACGCGCTGGGCACGGTCTCGACCGGCACCAGGCTGCAGGCCATGGCAGTGGCGGGCAGCGGCGCGGACGCCCTCACCGCGCCGGTCCAGTTGAAGGCGGTGGATGACAAGTGGCCACTGATCGGGCGCTTGCGGCTGGCCGATGGCCGCACCGTGGGCGCCCCGCCGCCGGGATCGGCATGGCTGGCGCAAGGGGCGCTCGAACGGCTCGGGCTGAAACTCGGCGACAGTTTCATGATCGGCAGCGCGCGGCTGCGGGTGGGCGGCGTGATCGCCGACGAGCCGGACCGGCTGGGCGAAGGCTTCGCGTGGGGGCCGCCGCTGATCGTGCGGGCCGAATTTCCGGCCGCCGCCGGCCTGGTCGCGCCGGGCTCGCAGTTCCGCACGCGCGCCCGCGTCGCGTTCGACCGGGCCTACGATCCCGATGCGGCCGCCGCCGGCCTCAAACGCCGGTTCCCGACCGCCGGGTTCGAACTGACGACGCGCGATCGGGCCACGCCCGGCACCGACCGCTTCGTATCGCGGATGGGCGAATTCCTGGTGCTGATCGGCCTCTCCGCGCTGGTCATCGCCGGAATCGGGATCGGCCTGGGCGTCGCGTCCTACCTCGATGCGCGGCGCGCCAGCATCGCCACGCTCAAGGTGCTCGGCGCCACCAGCGGCGACATCGCGCGGATCACCTTGCTGCAGGTGGGCACGGCGGCGCTGGTCGCGATCGCGGCGGGTCTGGCCGTGGGCCTGCTCGTCACGCCCCTGCTGGGCCGCGCGCTGGGCAGCCTGCTGCCGGTCACGCCGGGGCTGGTGTTCGATGCCCCGGCGCTGATGCGGGCGGCGGCTTACGGCTTGCTGATCGCGCTGGTCTTCACCGCGCCGCCGCTGGCGCGCGCGCGCGCGTTTCCCGCCATGGCGCTGATGCGCGCCCGGGTCAGCCCGCTCGGCGCATCGTGGCGGACGGCTTACCTGCCGGTCGGGCTGGGGCTGGCCGCGATTGCGGGTCTGGCGCTGGCCACCGCCGCGCAGCCGCGCGTCACGTTCTTCTTCCTCGGCGGGGCGGCGGGCGCGCTGGCGCTGCTGGCCGGCCTCGGCTGGCTGCTGCAACAGGGCGTGGCGCGGCTCCCGCGGGTTCGCCGCCCGTTGCTGCGTGCCGCGCTCGCCAACCTCCACCGGCCCGGCGCGCAGACCGGCGCGCTGGTGACGGCGCTCGGCTTCGGGCTGTCCTCGTTTGTCGTGCTCGCCGCAGTGCAATCGAGCCTCGATGCCAATATCGCCGCGCGGGTGCCGCAGCGGGCGCCCGATTTCTTCGTGCTTGATGTGCCGAAAGACCGCGCCGGGGAGTTCCGGGCCGCGATCGACCAGACGGTGCCGGGCGCGCAGGTGCGGATAGTGCCCAACCTGCGCGGCGCGATCCTCGCCTATGGTCCGCCCGGCGGAATGACCCGTGTCGCCGACCTGAAGGCGATCCCGGACGATGCCTGGCCCCTGCGCGGCGAGCGCGGGCTGACCTATGCCGACGCGGTGCCCGAGGGCAACTCGCTCACCGCCGGCAAGTGGTGGCCGGCCGGCCATACCGGCCCGCCGCTGGTCTCGATCGACGAGCGGCTGGCCGACGTGCTGGACCTGAAGCTTGGCGACCGGCTTTCGGTCAGCCTGCTGGGGGTCGAGCGCACCGCGACAATCGCCTCGTTCCGGCGGATCGACTGGGATTCGCTGGGGTTCAACTATGTGCTGGTGTTCAGCCCCAATACCCTGGCCGACGCGCCCCACAACCTCGCCGCGACGATCGACCTGCCCCCGGGGCGCGAGCGCGCGGGCCTGCTGCGGCGGCTGGTGCAGGCGTTTCCGGCCAGTTCGGTGATCGAGATCGGCAGCGTGCTCAAGGACGCGCGCGTGCTGCTGACGCAGATGAGCCTCGCCATTCTCGCCGCCGCCTCGGTCGCGGTGCTGGCGGGCATCGCGGTGCTGCTGGGGGCGATCGCGGCGGCACGGGCGGCGCGGACTTACGACACGGTGATCCTGCGCGTGCTCGGCGCCAGCCGGGGCCAGTTGCTGCGGCTCCTGCTGGGCGAATACGGCGTGCTGGCCGGGCTGCTGGCGCTGGTTGCGCTACCGCTGGGCAGCGCAATCGGCTGGCTGATAGTCGTGAAATGGTTCGGCTTCGAGTGGCTGCCGAACTGGGCTGAAATCCTCGCTGTGCTGGCTGCGGGGCTGATCCTGGTGCTCACCTTCGCGCTGGGCGCCTCGCTCCCGCTGCTGCGCGCGCGCCCGGCGCGGGTGCTGCGGGAACTCTAGATGCATCAGTCGGCACCAGCCCGCTCCCCCACCCGGCCACCCATATTATAAAATGGCTTGGGTGGCCG
>VMTF01000092.1 GCA_013791705.1 Sphingomonadales bacterium
GGGTGGGGGGGGGGGTGGGGGGGGCGGAGGGCCGGCCGCGGGGGGGCCCCCCCCCCCCCCCCCCCGGGGCCGGGGAGCCCCTTGCCATGGAAGCCCTGCTTACCTCCACCCTCGTCGTCGCGCTCGCCGAGATCGGCGACAAGACGCAATTGCTGGCGATCGTGCTGGCCGCGCGCTTCCGCCGTCCCTGGCCGATCGTCGCCGGCATCTTCTTTGCAACGCTGGCCAATCACTTCCTCGCCGCGCTGCTCGGCGAGCAAGCCGCCACGATCCTCGATGGCCGCTGGTTCCGCTATGCGGTCGCGATCTCGTTCATCCTCATGGCCGGATGGACGCTGATCCCCGACAAGCTGGATGATGACGAAGCGGAAAAGCCCGCCCGTTTCGGCGCGTTCGTCACGACTCTGATCGCCTTCTTCCTCGTCGAAATGGGCGACAAGACCCAGATCGCCACGATCGCGCTGGGCGCCCGCTTCCACAGCGTGCTGCCGGTCATGACCGGGACCACCATCGGCATGATGCTGGCCAACGTGCCCGCCGTGTTCGTCGGCCATGCGCTGAACCAGCGCATCCCGCTGAAGGCCGTGCGGACAGTCGCCGCGCTGCTGTTCCTGGCGATCGGCCTGTGGCTGCTGCTGCAGACGGCCGGACTGGTGTAACACCCCCGCCGCCGGCTGGCTCACTCACCCCCATGCGTGCCAAATGCCATAGGCGCTGGTCAGGGTCAGCACACCGCCCACCAGCACCAGCAGGTGGCGAGGGTTGAAGCGCTTGGCGGCATATGCGCCGATCGGTGCGGCAACGATGCCGCCCATCAGCAAACCGAGCGTGGCGCCGGCAACGTCGGCAATGCCCAAATGCCAGATGAACGCGGCCGATACGCTGACCGTGAGGAAGAATTCGACCGAATTGACCGTCCCGATGACCTTGCGCGGATCGGCCCCCTGGATCAGCAGGTTCGACGTCACCCCCGGGCCCCAGCCGCCGCCACCCACGGCATCAAGGAAGCCCCCAAACAGCCCCAGCGGGGCAATGTAGCGGGGATCGCGTACTCGCGGCGCCTCCCGCAGTCCGCGCCACAGGATGTAGAGCCCGATGCTGGCGAGATAGAGCAGCACGAACGGCTTGACGACCGAGGCATCGAGCGAAGTCAGCACATAAGCGCCGGTCACACCCCCGATCACGCCGGGCACCAGCAGGCGGAAAAACAGCCGCCGATCGATGTTGCCGTGCAACAGATGGCTGATTCCGGAGGTGGCCGTGGTGAAACATTCGACCACATGCACACGCTGCGAGGCAAGGGCCGGAGGCACGCCAAGCACGGCGACAAGCAAGGTATTCGAGATCACCCCGAAGGCCATTCCCAAGGCCCCGTCGACCAGTTGCGCGGCAAAGCCCACGGCAATGAACGGCAGCAACGCCGATAAGTCGAAACCGCTGAATTCCACCGAATCGACTCCACTCGCTAATGTCGAGTGATTTAATAGAGTTTTTTCGATGATCCGCGAAACAGATTTTCAAGCGGGCGGCAAAGCGAAACCTTCATGCCGATGTGCGTGGGGTGCGGGAGTGAAGCCCTGCGGATCACTTTCGCCGGAAACGGAAATACCAGACTTCGTGCTGCATCTCAAGTATCATATTGATTCCATATTATTTTTGTGAGATTTTGAGGGTCGAAAATTGCTCCAGCAATCACCCAGCAATCACCGTTTTGGAGTGGCGACGGGATGAATCCTGCTCCATCCTATCAGGTGATCTTGTGGATCTTTGCGATGGCAAAGGGCAGCTTTAGGATGTCGTGATTGTCGCCAATCCATGACTTCTGTTCCTCACTCAGCTTGTCGTTCGACGATTTGACCTCAACGAATTTGAACTCCCCCTGGCGATACAAGAGCAGGTCGGGCCAGCCGAGGTAGCGGTCCCAATAGCCTTCGACGAGATACCGAAGGATTGCCTTGGTCGTCTCGAACGGCAAGATTTCGAGCAAGCGCCGTGCTCGCGCGACGTCCTCGGGCCGATGTGCCCAAAGATATTGCCGCAGCCCTTCGCTCGGCTCCAGCCAGTAGTCGAACAACCAGAGCGGATCGTCGTCGAGCAACATCTGGTCGAAATGTTCATCGATCGCATTGGCACGTCGTTCGCCATATCCCTTGGAGCCGAAATCACTCGGAAGATGCGTCCAGATCATCTCGCCAGGGCGTTTCTCTTCGAACGCGACGCGGTCGCCGAAGCTGACCATCTGGCACAGCGGGTCGTCGTAGCCCTGAATGAGCAGCCAGGTCATTGCGCCGAACAGTACGTGGAACGGGACGCTCTCAAGTCGCAAAACCTGCCAACCCTGCGCGGCATAGTGACGTGAAGCGAATTCCTCAGGGCTGATGACCTCGTCGCCGCTGACGATCTGGGCACCCTTCTTCGCGCCCTTGGCGTATGTCGCTTCGAGTGCTTCGACCTCTACACTGAATTGCACGATCACCTCGGCCTGGGACTTCTCGGCAAAGGTATATTTGGGCGCGCTCGCATGCAGTGCCTTAATGTCTTCGAGGACAGTCCTCTCGATTTTCTCGTGTGCCGAGCGGCGTTCGTCGTCACTCGCATCGGGATGTTCGACGTCCCAGTCGGCCTGTGCGGAGCGCTCGGCAAAGAAGAGCTCACGCCAGTAGTATCGCTTGATCTTGCTGGTGCGCCCAGGAATGGCCGCAGCGGGTGCCGGGTCGGCTTGCAGACCCCGGCATTCGCTGCAGATCGCTGGCTGGAACCCGTGCGTTACCGTAATGCGCTCCTGCGTTTCCAACTCACAGCCTTCGTTCAACTGATGGGCCAGAAAGCGGCGTCCGAATGCCTCGTCGCACGCGCACATCATCACCGCGCCGCAGTCGTTACAGCGGTATTTCCGGATCAGCTCATGTTGGTTGAGGCAGGTCCTGTCAGCATGGTCACAGGAAGGAGCATTCCGCTCATTCATGGTTGCCTGCCAGCCGGAAGCAAGTCGCGAAACGTCCCCGGTCGGCCTGGTCCAGTCCGGCTTCCTCGAACAGCGGCGCCCAGCGTGCGGCGACCACAGCGCGCATTTCGGCAACCAACGCTTCGGCCTCGTCTAGGCCGAGATCGAACACCGCCGCTCCGGCCAGGGCGTTTTCGAGCGTGGCACTGCGCCCTTCTGGCCCCACGCCCAACACCAGCCGCCGTTCGAGGCCAACCTGCGGCTTGGGCACGACATCGTAGAGCGGGGACAGGCGCCAGCCATTGCCGTCATAAAGGAAGCCGTGGTTGCGCAAGTGATCGTCGTCATTGGTGACGAGGATGTTGAACACCATGCGCTTGAACAGTTCCTGCAAGTCCTGGCGAACTTGTGTGCCGTACTGACGGAGGGCGCCGGCAAGGTCGGCATAGCTGTAGCGGCTGACTTCGCTTTCATGTGCGCCAAGGATGGTCAGTCCCGATGCGAAATGCCGTCGCTCCATCCAATTGCCATGTGGAATCCGATCGAACCGCTCGATCAGATAGATGTCTCGTTCAAGTACGCGTCTGAGATCGATCGCGGGCACGTTCAGCCCGCATTCGGTCGCAAGCCGCATTGTGGCATATTCCACCCGGCATTCGGGGAAGCTGTCGTTGCGTGCCTGGAACTTGGCGATCCAAGGCTGGGCCCCGATTTCGGTCGCGGCTTTGGGGCGCGCACCGCCAAGCGATGATCCAGCCGTTAGCAGTCGCCGCAAATTTTCATCGAGTTCATCGACATGTTGTGCACGCTCAGCCGCCTCGGCCAGCTCTTCGAGCGTGAAATGTTCACCCGGCGCATCGCCTTCGCCCCAAGGTGTGATGCGCTGCGGGCGCTCTGGGGTCGGACCAAAGGCCAGACAACCAACCCGGTGTTCGCCTGATGCGAGGATAAGGTCGATCTCGTTCGGCAGCCGGTCACCCATGGCCTTGTACATGAGATACTGGCCCCAGCCATCGGGGGCTGCATCGCGGATGGCGTTGAAGACCGCGAAGCCCTCTTCCGTGCGGAAAGTATGGCCGCTGTTCGCGTCGTGGAGGGGCAGCGCAACCGGGTCGACCGCCAGTCGGTCGGGACGTTCAAGATAGCGGCGGCCATAGGCAAATGTCGCGAACTTGTTGCGCGGCTCGTCGGTCATGGTGAGCAGCCCGGCGGGAACCGGACCTTCGGGCAGATACACAAAGACATAGGTGCGCACGCTCACCATGACGGATCAGAAATCCAGATCATCGACATCCGAGGCATGGGTCGTCTTCGGGAGACGCGCGAGATCCTCGCTAATGCCCGCGCGATCGCTGTCGGCGGCAACCAGGCTGGCAAGACGCGCGGTCATACCGAACACATGGAGTGCGCTGGCAAGGACCGCGAGGCCGACCGTCGGGTCGCCTGCCTCCAGGCGCTGCAACGTCTGCACCGATACAAGCATACGCTCGGCCATGAGCCGCTGCGGCAGCTTGCGCCGCCGCCGCGCGAGCGCGATATCCTTGCCCAGCTGCGCGATGGCGCGCAGGCTCTGGGGCGGCAGTCCGCTGGCAACTCTGGAAGCACGTGGCATAGCATCGTAGATGACATATCATGCGTATTCCGTCAATTGCACATGATATGTCATGCATATTGAGGCAACCCAAGTGCCTCTAAAATGGCAGATGTCGCCCAAGCGGACAAGCTGCGCTCATCGAAGCCTGTGCCCTCTCTAACCGCCTCTTGATCTGACAAACCTGTCCGAGTCAGCTCTGTGCGCTGTCGATAGCAGCGAGCACGTCGACCAACTGCGCGCGCAGCCCAGATAGCCCCACAGCGAGAACGAGATCACGTCGGTCGGCAAGTTCGAGCACCGTCCGCAATATCTGGTCGGAATGGTGCATCAGGATAACCAGATTGTCCGCACTCGGACTATTCTTGCCGTCGAACCAGTTGCGCACAGCTCGCTCATTCGAATTCGTCAGCCTTGCGACAGTTTTTACCGATGACGCAAGGGCGCCAAACTCCGTCTTTAACGCGAGTGCGAGCGCGGCACTCAATGTCGACGGCGACAATTCAGGAAAACTATTTCCGGGTTTCGACCGAAGTTTTCGGTCTTTCTCGGTGAACGACATACGCCTGATCTCCCAATAAGACTCAATAAGACTTTTGAGAGTCAGAGAGTGTCATTTCCCGGTGACATGAAGGCATTGGACTGATGCGGCCGAGTGAAGAACGGACCGAAGCAAAGCATGAAGGCCCTCTGATCCGAGCGGCGCAATCCCCGCGATCATCGTCGAAGCGAGCGAGGAGGATTGCTTCGTTATGAGCCTGGTCGAAAACCTCGCTCGCCGTCAGCATAGTCCCCTAGAACTCGTTCACGGTATCGGCGCGTTGGCCGAACGCGGCTATCCCAGCCCTCGCAACGCTGGTCTCGCTGGGTTGGGAGTATCTCTCGCCCGAAGCCTGCCTCGCCGCGCGGGGCGGTAACCAGGGTGTGGTGCTGCGCGATGTGCTGGTCGAGCAGCTGCGGCGGCGGACTTTCGACTACAAGGGACGAACCTATCCGCTTTCGACCAACGCGATCGACCAGATCGTCCGTGAGCTGACCTCGCCCGCGCTCAACGAAGGGCTGATCACCGCCAACGAGAAGCTCTACAACGCCATCACGCTGGGCATTACCGTCACCGAATTCGTCGATGGCAAGAAACACAGCGTCACCGTGCCGATCATCGACTGGGCGCATCCGCTGCCCGTACATGACTGTGCGAAACGGTCGGCATAGTTGTCGAAGGCAAGATCGACGGCCTCCCGGCGTCGTTGTTTTTCCGCTTCGGTAGGATCGGCGCCTTGCGCAATGAGCAAACTCAGCCGCTCAGCTTCTGCTCGTGCCGTAGCGGGTGTCCAGGGAGAGCCATGTCCGCCGATCGTATATCGGCGCGTCTTGGATTCGCGCCCACCCATTCGATACTGCAGGACGTAGGATGCCGCGCCGGATGAAGTGACCTTCATCCCGAAGCCTTTGATATCCTCGTCCCATAAGAAGCCGGCAACGCCGGCCGAGCGCATCGCATCGACCACGCGCTTACCTATTCTTCCTGTAGCCATTTTCGAGCCTCCCGCAGGTGCTTTCCAGCAATCACCCAGCAATCACCGAAGCGGAAAAAGCCGCCAAGAGACTGCAAGTGTAGCGCAGTAAGGCTCAGAAAAAAGGTCGAAAAATCAACGCTATGCTACGCCTCAGTACGCTTCCAGCGAAAATACCACACCTCGTGGCCAAGCCGCCGGGCCTTGGCTTCATAGCGCGTCTCGGGCCAGCCGCCCGGCCGCTGCTGGAAGTCGTCCGGCTTTTCGCACAACCAGTCGAACAGGTCGCGGTGGCGGCGCATCACCATCAGCGCGTGGCGCAGATAGACCGGGTGATCGGTGCCGAAGCGAAACTCGCCGCCCGGCTTCAGCTTGGCCGCGATCAGCTTCACCGGCCCGTCGTTCATCATCCGCCGCTTGGCGTGGCGCGCCTTGGGCCAGGGATCGGGATGGAGCAGATAGACGAACGACAGCGCCCCGTCCGGCACCCGTTCGAGCACTTCGAGCGCGTCGCCATGCTGAATGCGGACATTGCGGATCGGCGGGTGCTTTCCGCGGTCTCCGTCCAGATGGGTCAGCGCCTGGGCAACGCCGTTGAGAAACGGTTCGGCGCCGATGAAGCCGTGATCGGGCAGCATGTCGGCCCGTCCCGCCAGATGCTCGCCGCCACCGAAGCCGATCTCGAAATGGAGCGGGCAGGCGCGGCCGAACAGCCGCTCCGCCGTGATCGGGCCTTCCTCGGGCACGGCGATCTGCGGCAGCAGCTTGTCGACCAGCCCCTGCTGCCCGGCACGCAAGGGTTTGCCCTTGGCGCGGCCATAGAGCCGTTTGATCGTCGTCGGGTCGCCATCCTTGTGTGCGGTCATGGCGCGGCGGCTAAGGCGAGCGGCGCGGAAATGTCCAGCCGAAATCGGCAGCAATCAATCGCGGTGGACCGCCCGGGCCCATCGCCTACTATTGCGGGCAAGGCCGCCCGGCGGCGGCGGGAACCGGATCGAAGGACCAGCCCTGAAATGCGCGAACTCTCTCCCATGCTGAAAAGGATCCTGGAGGCCGCTGAGCAGGAGTTCGGCGACAAGGGACTGGACGGCGCGAAGATTTTGTCGATCGCCCAGGCCGCCGGGACCAGCAAACAGCTCGTCTATCACTATTTCGAGAGCAAGGAGCGGCTCTACGAGATTACCGTTCGCGAGATGACTCACGCCACCTTCATCAAGATGCTGGCGGTCGACATTGACGATGGCGATCCGATCGAATCGATCAGGAAGTTCTTCCTGGCCTATCTCGATCACCTCGAACAGAATCCGGAATTCATCGTGATCTCGGTCGATCAGGGCCTGCATCACGGCGCGCAGTTGCGCATGGACCCCAGGCTTCCCGAGACACGCCGGCAAGTGCTGCAAAAACTGGCGGCGCCGTTGATCGCCGGACAGGAACTCGGCCTCATCAAAGGGTCGCTCGATGCGCACATGGCCTTCTTTCTCATCACCACCGTCATCGTCGGCAGCCTTTCGCTCAGAACCGTTTTCGCGATGCATGACGGGCCGGTTTCGGAAGTCTCCCAGGAAAGCTGGCGCAATCTGATGAGCCAGTTCTTTCTCGACGCAATTCGCGCCTAGCGCTGTCCCTGCAAGCGCCCGTGCCGGGCGCCTTTGCCAAACCTCCGGCAGATGGCGGCTGACCCACAGACAAACGATCGTGTTTGCTTCGCGCCCGGCCATGCCTCAGCGCACTTTCCCGGAAGCCGTGAAACGGCGCGTTTTCGCTGGCGGGAGCATTCGCCCGCCAGCGCAGCATGGGAAAGAGGGCAGGCGCAATGGATCTCAAACTGGCCGGCAAGGTCGCGGTTGTGGCGGGCGGTAGCCGGGGGTCGGACCTGGCGGTGGCAGCCGAACTGGCGGCGGAAGGCGTGGCGGTGGTCCTGACCGGACGCAATCCGGATTTTGTGAAGGACGCTGTCGCCACCATCGCGGCCGCCGGCGGCAAGGTTAGGGGCCTGGCCACCAACATGGTGAGCGTCGACGACGCGAAGCGGATCGTCGATGCGGCCCGCGAGGCGTTTGGCGAACCCGATATCCTCGTCATCAACCCCCCTTCGCCCAGCATGACCGATGGGTTCGAAGCGATCACGAACGAAGAATATCTCGAAGCCCACGAGATGTTCACGATGTCGCTGGTGAACCTCGCCCGCGAGGTTTTGCCCGCGATGAAGGCCCGCGGCTGGGGCCGGATCATCGAGCTGGCATCAACCGTCAAGACCCCGCATCTTGATGTTCCGATGCCGCACCAGAACACCCGGGTCGCGTCGGTTTCAATCATCAAGACGATCTCCTTCGAGTTCGCCAGATACAACATCACCGCCAACAGCATCGCACCCGGAGCGATCCAGTCCGCGCTCGCGACCGACTATCTCGAACGCAACGGCTACGATCCCGAGGCATTCGTCAAGATGACGCCGATGCAGCGCTTCGGCCACGGCGAGGACATTGCCGCGCTCGTCACCTTTCTGGCCTCCGACCGGGCCGGCTTCATCAGCGGCGAAGTCATCCGCATTGATGGTGGCGCATCGCACAGCCTGTTCTAGGATGGCCGCATCCTGACCGGAACGGCGGCAATGAAAACCCGGACCGGTAGCCGCAGGGCGCGGTCCGGGCATCGCGCGGCATGATGAACGATATCTATAGGTGATATCACAAAATCGGCGAAAGCAGGGCTGCCGGGCAGTAGCCCGCAGCCAGAGAATCAGTGCTTTGGAGGATGCAGACATGAACGAACTTCGATTTGACGGCCGGGTAGCAATCATCACCGGCGCGCGGCGCGGGATCGGGCGGGCCTATGCCGAACTCATGGCGCGCCGCGGCGCAAAACTCGTGCTCAACGCGCTTGGATCGCTCGATGAACTGGCGGCCGAACTCCAGGCCATCCCCGGCGCCGAAGTTGCCACGCTGTCCGGCGATGCGGGTGATCCGGAACTGTGCGCCGCGCTGGTCGATCTGGCGCTCAAGCGGTTCGGCCGACTTGATATCATCATCTGCAATGCCGGCGGCGGGGAGATGAAGCCCGTCACCGCCCCGGCCGAACTGTTCGCGCAAAAACTGCAGGTCGATGCAGTCGGGCCGTTCAACCTGGTCCGCACCGCCTGGCCGCATCTGGTGGCACAGGGCTATGGCCGCATCCTGCTCACGTCCTCCACCGTCGGCGCATACGGGATTGCCGGAATGGTGCACTACGCGGCGGCCAAGGCCGCAGTGATCGGCATGACCAAGGCGCTGGCGCTCGAAGGCGCGCCGTCGGGCATCCTGGTCAATGCCATCGCCCCCAATGCCATCACCGCCTCTGCGGCCGCCAGCGTGTCCATCACGGACATCGATCCGTGGCAGGCCGCCTGCACGCCCGAAGCGGTGGCGCCTGCGGCAGCGGTGCTCACCCATGAACAATGCCCGGTCAACGGCGAACTCATCAATGCCGGCGGAGGCCGCGTCGCCCGGATGTTCCTTGCCAACCCGCCCGGGTTTCACGACCCGGCGCTGACCCCGGAAACGCTGCTGGCAAACTGGCCGGCGGTGATTCGGGAAGAAGGCTATTGCGTGCCGGCCGATGCAATGGAATCAGGGCAGGTATGGGCGCGAAAGAACGCCGGCTTCTAGCACCGCGCGGCAGTTTCCCGGCAGTTTGCATCGCAACGCAGGGCGCGAGGGGCTGACGCAGCCGTCACACTCGCGCCAATCGCGTGCACACACCGGGACGGGAAACCTGAAACATGGCAACAACTGATGATAGCGCTGCGCCGCGCGGAACGTTCACGGGCAAGGTTGTCCTGATTACCGGGGCCGGATCGGGCATCGGCGAGGCGACCGCGCGGGCGTTCGCCGCCGAAGGCGCGATCGTCGCCGTCAGCGATATGTCGGCGGAAGCCGCAGAGCGCGTGGCGAGCGAGATTTGCAGCGGCGGCGCGGGCACGGCCCTGCCGTTTGCGCTCGATGTGCGCGATGGCGCCGCAGTCGCGGCCATGATCGACGCGCTGGTCAGCCGCCATGGCCGGCTGGACATCGCGGTGAACAACGCCGGGATCGGCGGCAGCGGCGTACCGCTTGCCGATATCCCGGAGGAAAACTTCGACCGGGTGATGAGCACCAACGTCAAGGGCGTGTGGCAGTGCATGCGCCACGAAATTCCCGTCATGCTGCGCACCGGCGGCGGCGCGATCGTCAATCTGGCTTCGGCGATGGGGCTGGTCGGACGGGCCAACTCGGCCGATTATGTGGCGACCAAACATGCGGTCATGGGGCTGACCCGGTCGGCCGCGCTCGAATATTCGGCGCTCGGCGTCCGGATCAACGCGGTTTGCCCCGGCGTGATCGATACCCCGCTGATCCAGGTGCGCGCCGAAAAGCCGGGCTTCCTCGAAGCACTGAGCGCGCTGCACCCGATCGGCCGGTTCGGCAAGGTCGATGACGTGGCGGCGGCGATCCTGTGGCTGGCCTCGCCGCAATCGAGCTTCGTGACCGGGATCGGCCTGCCGGTCGACGGCGGCTGGACGGCTGGTTGATGCCGCCGGAATCATGCGCGGCGCCGCAATCCGCATAGCGCCGACAGACGCAGCAACAGAGGGAGAGAGCAATGGATTTCAAGTTGGCCGGAAAGGTCGCGATCGTGGCAGGAGGCAGCCGTGGCTGCGGGCTGGCCTGTGCCGAGGAACTGGCGCGGGAAGGCGCGTCGGTCGTGCTGACGGGGCGGCAACCGGCCATCGTTGAGGCGGCGGTCGCGCGCGTCGAAGCGGCTGGCGGCAAGGTCAAAGGGCTGGCGACCGAAATGGTCAGCGAGGCCGATGTGCGTCATATCGTCGATCAGTGCCGCGCCACTTTTGGCGATCCCGACGTGCTGGTGGTCAACCCTCCGTCGCCCACGCTGATCAGCGGGCTCGAGGCGATCGCGGAATCCGAATATGTGCTGGCCTATGAATACTATGTGCTGTCGCTGGTGCGCTTCCTGAAAGAAGTGATCCCCGCGATGCAGGCCAGGCGCTGGGGGCGGATCGTCACGCTGGGCACGGTCGGCATGAAGTCGCCGCATCTGCAGGATCCGCAATATTCGCAGAACATCCGCGTTGCCGCCGCCGCCGTGATGAAGACGATGGCCCACGAATATGGCCGCTACAACATCACCGGCAACACCATCGCCACCGGCTCGTTCGATTCAGATCTGGCCAACGACTATATCGCCGCGCACGGCCTCACGCCCGATGCCTTTTCGAACTCACACCCGATCGGCCGGGACGGGCAGCCGGAAGAAATGGGCGCGGTGGTGGCGTTCCTGTGCTCGGACCGGGCGAGCTTCCTGTCCGGCGAGACCATCCGGGTTGACGGCGGGGCGACACGCAACCTCTTCTGACGGCCGCAAATTACGGTGCCACTTTACTGAATCCACAATTCCCAAAACCCGCTCAGGCTGAGCGGGGGTGATGGATGGTTGCGGTTATGCCGATCATGCGATCATCCGATCAGCCCCGCATATCCGCCACGAACACCGCCAGCGTCTGCCCCGGCCAGATCAGAAGCGCGCGGCAGGAATTACGGTGACAGGGAATTACGGTGACAGGAATTACGGTGACAGTGCACCTTAATTCCGTAATTCACACCCAAAATGCCAGCCGCCCCCATCAACCGGAACCGCGCCGCCATTATTTGTCAAACTAACATCAGGCCCCCCAACACTATTAGACC
>VMTF01000128.1 GCA_013791705.1 Sphingomonadales bacterium
AATACCAGATCATGCGCTCGGCGAGCATCGCCGTGCTGCGGGAAATCGGCGTTGAAACAGGGGGTTCGAACGTCCAGTTCGCGGTCACCCCGAAGGACGGCCGGCTGATCGTGATCGAGATGAACCCGCGCGTTTCGCGGTCTTCCGCGCTGGCTTCGAAGGCCACCGGCTTTCCGATCGCGCGCGTCGCCGCCAAGCTGGCGGTGGGCTACACGCTTGACGAGATCACCAACGAGATCACCGGCGCCACCCCGGCCAGTTTCGAGCCGACGATCGACTATGTCGTCACCAAGATCCCCCGGTTTGCCTTCGAGAAGTTCAAGGGCGCCGAGCCGCTGCTGTCGACCGCGATGAAATCAGTCGGCGAAGTCATGGCGATCGGCCGCAACTTCAAGGAATCGATGCAGAAGGCCCTGCGCGGTCTCGAAACCGGGCTTGATGGCTTCAACCGCGTCCCTGCGCTCGAAGGTGCGGGCCGCGACGAGGTCACCGCCGCGCTGTCGCGCCAGACGCCCGACCGGCTGCTGAACGTCGCGCAGGCGATGCGTGAGGGCTTCACGGTCGACGAGATCAACGCGGTCACGCATTACGACCCGTGGTTCCTGCGCCAGATCGCCGAAATCATTGCGGAGGAAGCACGGATCGTCGAGCACGGGCTACCGCTGGAAGCCGAAGGGCTGCGCCGGCTGAAGGCGATGGGCTTTTCCGACAAGCGCCTCGCCACGCTGGCTGTCCGCTCGGTCGGCGTCGCGGGCGGACTGGGAGAAACCCAGGCACGGCGCTCGGGGCTGCTGCACGATGCGCTGAAGGGGCTGGCCGGGGCGACTTCCGAAGGGGAAGTGCGCGCGCTGCGCCAGCGGCTCGGCATCCACCCGGTGTTCAAGCGGATCGATTCCTGCGCCGCCGAATTCGAAGCGGTCACGCCCTATATGTATTCGACCTATGAAGCCCCGAGCTTCGGTGAGCCTGAATGCGAGGCCGCGCCTTCAAACCGCCGGAAAGTCGTCATTCTTGGTGGCGGCCCGAACCGGATCGGACAGGGGATCGAGTTCGATTACTGCTGCGTCCACGCCTGCTTCGCGCTCGCGGAAGCCGGCTACGAGACGATCATGGTCAACTGCAACCCCGAGACCGTTTCGACCGATTACGATACGTCCGACCGGCTCTATTTCGAGCCGCTTACCGGCGAGGACGTGCTCGAAATTCTCCGGGTCGAACAGGCCACCGGCGAGCTGCTCGGCGTTATCGTCCAGTTTGGCGGGCAAACCCCGCTGAAGCTCGCCCAGGTGCTGGAAGACGCCGGGATTCCGATCCTCGGTACTTCGCCCGACGCGATCGATCTGGCCGAAGACCGCGAGCGGTTTTCCGCGCTGGTCGAGAAACTCAAGCTCAAGCAGCCGGCCAACGGGATTGCCCGCAGCCGCGACGAGGCCGTTTCGGTGGCCCAGCGCATCGGCTTTCCGGTGCTGATGCGGCCGAGTTATGTGCTCGGCGGCCGGGCGATGGAGATTGTCGACAGCATCGCCCAGCTCGATGATTACATCGCGACCGCCGTGCAGGTCTCGGGCGACAGCCCGGTGCTGATCGACCAGTATTTGCGCGATGCGATCGAGTGCGACGTCGATGCGCTGTGCGACGGGACACAGGTCGTCGTGGCCGGTGTGATGCAGCACATCGAGGAGGCGGGGATCCATTCGGGCGACAGCGCCTGCACGCTGCCGCCCTACAACCTGCCGGCTGCCATCATCGCCGAAATGGAGCGGCAGGCCGAGGCGCTGGCCTTCGCGCTCAAGGTCAAGGGCCTGATGAACATCCAGTTCGCGGTGAAGGATGGCGAGGTTTACCTGATCGAGGTGAACCCGCGCGCCTCGCGCACCGTTCCGTTCGTGGCCAAGGCGATCGGTCAGCCGGTCGCCAAGATCGCGGCGCGGGTCATGGCCGGCGAGAAGCTCAACACGTTCCCGCCGTTCAAGCGCGAATTCGGCTACATGGCCGTCAAGGAAGCGGTGTTTCCGTTCGCCCGTTTCCCGGGCGTCGATCCGGTGCTTTCACCCGAAATGAAGTCGACCGGCGAAGTCATGGGAATCGCGCAGGATTTCGCCACGGCCTTTGCCAAGGCTCAACTCGGCGCGGGCACCCTGCTGCCTGACAGCGGCGTAGTCTTCGTCTCGGTCAAGGACAGCGACAAGGCGGTGATCCTGCCGGCGGTGAAGAAGCTGGTCGGTCTTGGCTTCACCATCATTGCCACCGGGGGCACCCAGCGGTTTCTGGCGGATGCCGGAGTCCCGGTCGACCACGTCAACAAGGTCGCGGAAGGGCGCCCGCATATCGTCGACAAGATTGGATGGCGATGTGGCGCTGATTTTCAACACGACCGAAGGCTGGCAAAGCCACAAGGACTCGCAGTCGATCCGGATGGCGGCGTTGCGCGGAAAGGCGCCCTACTTCACCACCGCGGCGGCATCCAGCGCGGCAGTAGAGGCGATTTCCGCCTTGCGCGGGGCGCAACTTGAAGTGCGCTCGCTTCAGGCCTATTATAGCTGAACCAAAACGCGTTTCCCCCAAATCGCGACAGGTGAACTTTGCCGTATTGCGCGGTTTTGGTGCGCTGCGGCAGCGAATATCTGTCGCTGAGGCACGCGACAGGAGGAAGTACAGGGTTATGGCGAGTGTCGAAAAGCTGCCGATGCTGGCGGAAGGCTACGAAAGGCTCGTCGCCGAGCTGAAGGCGCTGCGCGAAGAACGGCCGCGGATCGTTGACGCGATCGAGGAAGCGCGCGCGCATGGCGATCTTTCCGAAAACGCGGAATACCATGCCGCCAAGGAACGGCAGGGCCAGGTCGAAGCCTCCATCGGTGATCTTGAGGACAAGGTCAGCCGCGCCCAGCTCATTGATCCCGCAACGCTTTCGGGCGACAGGATCGTGTTCGGCGCCACCGTCACCCTGCTTGACGAAGATGACAAGCCGATCCGCTACCAGATCGTCGGGCCGACCGAGGCGGATGCGAAGGTTGGCCGGATCAGCTACAATTCCCCGCTCGGCCGCGCACTGATCAGCCGCAAGGTGGGCGACGAGATCGAGGTGACGGTTCCTTCGGGTGACCGGTTCTATGTGGTCGACAAGATCGAGTTCATCTGAACCCGCGCGAGACCACGCCTCTCTGCCGCTGCGCTGAGGCCAAATCCAGAAAGGCGCCGGTCAATCCGGCGCCTTTCTTGCTGGGCGGCGGGAGAACTCAGGCTGCAGGATCGAGCGGCACGTCCGGTTCGAGCAGTTTGTGCAGATGGACGATGACATACTTTATTTCCGCGTCATCGACGGTCCGTTGCGCACGGCCGCGCCAGGCTTCGACCGCTTCGGCATAGTTGGCGTAGACGCCGACGAGATCCATCTTGTTGAGATCGACGAAATCAAGGGTCTGGGGATCGGCGACGCGACCGCCCATGACGAGGTGAAGCTTATGCATTGTGTACAGCACCCTGGGAGAGAGGAGGGCTCTCTGTAGCTTCACATATGCGATCTTCCAAGTGTCAGTGTCGCAACTGCGAAGTAAGTTTCCGCACCTTTCGGGCAAGCTTCATCCCGTTCTCGCGGGCCGGCTCCAGATCGACGCTGTTGGCCGCCTTCTTGCCGTAAATGACGATTTCGTCACCGACCGTCTCGCCCAGGGTGCCGAGCTTTTGTCGTCCCTCGCGCGCGGCCTCGCTCGTCTTTTCCAGCGCCTGCCGGCCATATGCCAGGCCCAGCTCCGCAGCAATCGTGGCAGCGGCGACAGCTCCCTTGCCGATCCGGCGCCCGAGCGACTTCGGCAGGAGCGCGCCAGCGACCGCCCCAAGCGCAAGTCCGCCCAGCACCAGCGCAAGCGGATGTCCCAATGCCACGTTGGTAAAGCCGGCTTCCGGAGCCGCATCCACGGGTGGACGCACCTTGGCCAGATCGACTTGCGAAGCCTCGATCTTGCGGCGGATCGCCGCGCGCTTGTCCGATCCGTTGCGCTTGTCGTTCATGATTTCACCTTTCGCACGGTCCAGTCACGCAAACGTTGCCACGGGCTGCCGGATTTTCCCGCAACGGTTTCCTCCGCGCCGATTTCTTCCTCGCCGGTTGCTTCCGAAACGTTGTCCGAAATTGGGGCTGCCCATTGCATCAACGGCTTACGCAGGAACCAGCCGGCCAGCGCGGTCGCCGTCGCGAGAACTGCCCAGCGATTTTCACTGGCGATTGTCATGGTCTGGTCCGCAGTGGCCTTTGCCCGGCCGAGTGCTTCAGTGCCGATCCGCGCGCCGATGCTCCGTTGGTCCAGCGCGCCCTTTACCCGCGCCAGCCTGGCGGTGAGCACGGCCCGAGCTGCCTCACGCGTGGCCTTGTCTTCGGCCAACTGCCGCTCGCTAGCGCTCATTCTCTGCCCTTTTCGACGATTGCAGCTTTGACGCGCTTCCATTTTGCCAGTGCCAGAATCACGAACAGCAGGGCCGCAAGCGCCAGGCCGCCTGCAACGATTCCGGTCGCACCCCAGGCCGTTACCAGCGGGGCGAGTGCCAGCAACAGGCCCACAACAAGGGCACCGAGCGCGAACACCGCCAGCACAAGCGCCACAAGTCCATAGAGCGCGATCCTGCCCGCAGCCGCACCGGCGAACTGTGCGCGCGACGTCTGAAACGCCAGTTCCGCTTCCGCGAACGTCTTCGCTTCGGCTGCCAACTGGCGCACATCGGAAATAACCGATGAAATTCCGTCGTCGCGCTCTGCAGCAGCGGGCTCGTCTGGCTCAGGTGTCATGGTCACGATCGCAGAAAAGCCGCGAGCAGCCCGGACTGTCAAACATTCGGACCATCAACTGTCGGATTTGTCCGAACCCTTGAACAACCGTGACAGGAAGAAGCCGGCCGCAGCCGCTATCCCGATCGCGAGGCCCGGGCTTTTGCGGACCATCTGGCGGGCGTCGTCGCCGAGTTCACCAAGATCCTTGGCTTCCAACTTAGCTGCCGCGTCTTCCATCGATTTGGCTGCCGAACGTGCATAGTCGCCGTACTTTGGCCCGAGCTTCTCGTCGATCGTCCCGGCGTTGTCAGCCACGATCCGGGATACGGTGCTGATCCCCTCGACCGCTCTGGTTTTTCCTTCCTGCGCCAGCGCCGCTGCCTTTTCCTTGGCCTGGCTGCTCATCGCCTTGGCGTCTTCCAACAGGGCCTCGCTCTTGTCGGTGAACTTTTCGCGATATTCGTCGGCGGTATCCTGGGCTTGCTTGCCGAGCGTTGCCGCCCCTGCCTTGGCTTCTTCAAGCGCCTTAGCGAACTTGGCTTTCGCCTCGCTGCCGGCATCGGCAACCACCGCATTCGTCGCCGGTTCCGCCTTGGGCGAGCGGGGCTTCCGGGCGGACTTTGTCGTTTCCGGGGTCTCGGTGTTCTCGGCCATGATCAATCCTTGTTTCCAGTGTTCGCCAACCAGGGCACTCTGCGCGAAGATCCCTTGTCGGCGAAGCCTAAGCGGCGCGCGCGTGAATGAAATGTTCGCTAGCATCCCTATGATGGGGCAACGCGGCTTGCCTGCCAAGGTTCCTTCGGCCAAGGGGCGTGCGATTTCCCACAAGGCATCGCAAATAGGGAGCGTATACCAATGACCGCCATCATTGACATTCATGGCCGCGAAATCCTCGACAGCCGCGGCAACCCGACCGTCGAGGTTGATGTCTTGCTTGACGACGGCAGCTTCGGCCGCGCCGCCGTGCCCTCCGGCGCATCGACCGGCGCGCACGAAGCCGTCGAGCTGCGCGATGGCGACAAGTCGCGCTATCTCGGCAAGGGCGTGCTCAAGGCGGTTGAAGCCGTGAACGGCGAAATTACCGAGGCACTGCTGGGCCTTGATGCGGAAGACCAGCGTGACGTCGATCTTTCGCTGATCGATCTCGACGGCACCGAGAACAAGGCCCGCCTCGGCGCCAATGCGATACTCGGCGTCAGCCTCGCGGTCGCCAAGGCTGCCGCCGACGCGCGGGGGTTGCCGCTTTATTCCTACGTCGGAGGTGTCTCGGCGCACGTGCTGCCGGTGCCGATGATGAACATCATCAATGGCGGCGAGCACGCCGACAATCCGATCGACTTCCAGGAATTCATGATCATGCCGGTCGGCGCTCCGTCGCTGGCCGAAGCGGTGCGCTGGGGAGCGGAAATCTTCCACACCCTCAAGAAGAGCCTGCATGACAAGGGCCTGGCGACGGCGGTCGGCGACGAAGGCGGCTTTGCCCCCAATCTTGCGAGCACCCGCGCCGCGCTCGATTTCGTGATGGCCTCGATCGAGCAGGCAGGCTTCAAGCCGGGCGTGGACGTGGCGTTGGCGCTCGATTGCGCGGCAACCGAGTTCTTCCGGAACGGCAAGTACGAGATCAGCGGCGAGGGGCTTTCGCTTTCGCCGGTCGAAATGGCCGACTACCTGGCCAAGCTGGCGGCCGACTATCCGATTCGCTCGATCGAGGACGGGATGAGCGAAGACGATTTCGAAGGCTGGAAGGCGATCACCGACAAGATCGGCGACAAGGTCCAACTGGTTGGAGACGATCTGTTCGTTACCAATCCCAAGCGCCTGTCCATGGGGATCGGGCAGGGGCTGGCCAATTCGCTACTGGTGAAAGTCAACCAGATCGGCACGCTGACCGAAACGCTCGAAGCCGGCTCGATCGCGCAGCGCGCCGGATACACCGCCGTGATGTCGCACCGTTCGGGCGAAACCGAGGATGCGACCATTGCCGACCTCGCGGTCGCGACCAACTGCGGCCAGATCAAGACCGGTTCGCTCGCCCGGTCGGACCGGTTAGCCAAATACAACCAGTTGATCCGCATCGAGGAAGAACTGGGGAGCGCGGCAAAATATGCCGGGGTGTCGGCTTTCGGGCGCCTTGCTTGAACTGACCGGCCACCGGTACGCGCTATATCAGCGCACACCGGTGGCCAGATTGTTCAGGCACTTTGCACGGCGCGTTTGGCGCGGGCAGTGAGCAGGCCGGCGACCTGCAACAGCCCCCACAGGAACACCGCCGCCAGCACGACGGATTCGGCCATGCCGAGATAGGCAGATTCCTTGACGACCGCCGGGATCGTGCCGACCGTCAGCATCAGCATGAAGGCGTTGTTGATCACGATTGCCGCCCATTCCATCAGCAAGGCGTAGATCGCGGCGACAATCACGAGCAGGGCAACGACCATCCCGGCAGTACCGAAGTGTTCGGGCAGGATGTGCTGCAACGCGGCCACGAGCAGGCCGCCGAGTGAACCGGCCACTGCGGCAGGAAATTCGCCAAGATCGCCGCCCTTGAGGCCGGCGAAATAGAACGCGAAAAAGAAACCGGGATAAAACGGCTCGATCGCCAGCGCGAGTGCGAGGGCGATATAAGCGACAACGCAAATCACCACGAACACCAGGGCGATGGCTGCCTTGCCGGGAGTCAGCTTAACTTTGTGATTTGCACTGTCCATATCATCCTCGCGCTATTGTTTTGCCGAGCATTCGCATGAATTCGAATACTGAGCCACTACAAAGCAGCGCGTCGATCGGCGCGGGCTCGGGGGTTGGGGGACTCGGGAGCGCCGTCCGCGCGAAAGATGCGGGCTGGTGCGAGCGTCCGGATGTCGAGCCAGGCCTCTTTTTACCCGCGTGGACGCTCAGTCGTGCGGCCATGGGTGCGTGCGGCATTCACCGACTCATCCACATCGGCGCTTGCGGCCTGCGCGAAGTATCCGACCAGCTTGGCATAGGCATCGGTGGACAGGCGCACGAAGATCCTGCGGGCGTCGCTTGTGTCTGCCTCGCGCAGCACCAGGCCGCGTTCTTCCAGAATTGTCAGCCAGCGTAGCGCCGTGGTGGTCGGCACCGCTGCGCCGATGCAGGCGCTGGTCACGGGCACGCGCTTGCCTTCCTTGGCGGCGATGAACAGATCGAGCAGGATATCCCAGGCCGGTTCCCCGAACATTGTCTCGTCGCCGAACAGGGTGCCCCGGGTGCGGCGATTGCGATATGTCCGCCGGGCGTGGCGCAACCAACGCACATCGTCTTCCAGTTGACCGGGCAGGTATCCACCCGCGCGCGCTGCTGGCGCGCCCGGGCTGATCTCGCCGGGGTGCGCCGCTTCGTGTTCAAGCTCCGCAGCGAGCGCCAGCAGTTCATTCGCTGCCGCAATCAACCGCCGGGTATGACTTGCCGCCGGTATCTGGCGTTCATCATGCGGCGGCCTGGCGCCGCGCCCGGAACCGTCCGGCCTGAAACCGTCCGCCCTGACGCCTTCCGGACCGTCGCCTTCGTTCGGGAACTGACCGAACGGAGAAGCCTCAGCGGCATGAGGCGCGCAGACGGGAGGTTGATCCATTTCGCCACCGTTCATCACCACTTTCGAACTGGCCTCCGCGCAGCACGACCACCGACGATCGGCGAGTGTGCAATCATGCCGGAAAACCTAGCGCAGGAATGACGCCGTCAGTGCGGAGATTACTCCGTTTCCGAGGGGTCTCGATCCAGATCGAACTGGCTGCGCAAATGCTGGATGGCTGTTTCAAGGTAGGCGGCAGCCAGGCCCGCATCGATCCGGTCAAGGTCGCGCAAGCACGCGACCAGTCGGAGCAGGATCGTTTGCGGGTCGTCGCTGCTCGGCAGTGGCGGCCACATGCGTCCTTCTCCGGCTGACAATATGAGCATGAATTCGGACATGGCGCCTTCCGCTGTCGGACGCTTGATGGCCCTCCCGTATTGCACCGTTATGGAGCCAATGAGTGCAGGAATCCTTATCTGGTTCCTGCGTGAAAATCCGGACTGCGCGAGCCGGTCCGCAAACCGCCCACGGCCAGCGATCCGAATCGTGCCGGATTCCGGCCTGAACCATGCCCTTGTCGCAGAGCCTGCGCACCGCTGCGCAGCATTTCCGGGTGGCGGCATCTCCGCCGAGCGCCTATAGCGTTCGTCCCGAACAGGCACGATGCCGGGTTGCCAGAGGACTGATGACAATACTGCGCACCGCCCGGCCCGACGTTCTGCATAGCTCAGCGCCATGGTCTACAGGCCGGTTGGCGGGGTTTCTGTTCGCCACCCTTGGCACGCTCGCGCTGGCGGGGTGCAGCCCGGCCGACGAGACCTATGAGGCGCGCAATCCTGGAACCGGCCTGGGCATCGACGTCACGGCGATGGACAAGACCATCAAGCCGGGCGACGACTTCTATGCCTATGTCAACGGAACCTGGCTGCGCCAGACCAAGATCCCGGCCGATCGCGCGTCGATCGGCGGATTCACCATCGCCGAGGCGCAGACCGAGCGGGAACTCGTCCGCCTGATCGACGACATCGTCAAGGGGGATGCGCCTCCCGACAGCAATCCCGGCCGGATCCGGACCTTTTACACGGCCTATCTCGATACGGCGGCGATCGACGCAGCCGGGATGCGTCCCGCTCAGCTCGACCTCGACCGGTTTGCGGCAATCACCGATGTGAAAAGCCTGTCGCGCGTGCTGGGCGAGCAGCTCCGTGCCGACGTCGACCCCCTCAATGCCACCGACTTCCAGACCGAAAACCTGTTTGGCGTATTCGTCACCAAGGCGCTCGGGAGCGACGAGGTCATGCCCTATCTCCTTCAAGGCGGCCTCGGTCTGCCGGAACGTGAGTATTATCTTTCGTCCGCTCCGAAAATGGCGGCAATTCGCGAAAAGTACCGAGCCTATATCGCAAGGTTCCTGGCCGACGCCGGCCTGCCTGACGCAAAGGCGCGGGCGGAGCGGATCTATACGCTCGAGGTCAGGATCGCCGAGGCTCACGCGACGCGCGCACAAAGCGAGGACTTCCAGGGTTCGGCGACCGAATGGACCCGCACGGACTTCGACGAACAGGCGCCCGGGATCGACTGGGAGGCGTTTTTCACGGCTGCGCGGCTCGGGCAGCAGGATCGCTTCACCGCCTATCACGCAACGGCAATTCCCCGGCTTTCGGCGCTGGTCGCGAAAGAGCCGATTGAAGCGTGGAAGGACTGGCTGGCCTTCCACCAGCTCAACAGCCATGCCGATGTGTTGCCCGCGCGGCTCGATTCCGATCATTTTGCATTTTACGGCACCGTGCTGAACGGGACGACCGCCCAGTTTCCGCGAACCCGGCGCGCGCTCGATGCGGTGAATGCGGCGCTTGGCGACGCGCTTGGCAAGCTGTTCGTCGAACAATATTTCCCCGCGTCAGCCAAAGCCGAGATCGAGGGCATGGTCGGCAATATCAAGGCGGCGTTCGCCCGCCGGATCGACACGCTCGACTGGATGGCGCCCGCCACCCGCAAGGAAGCGACCAAGAAGGTCCGCTCAATCGAAGTCGGCATCGGCTATCCCGATACGTGGAAGGATTATTCGGCACTCGTCGTCACGCCTAGGGCCGCCTATGCCAACGCGATCGTCTCGGAAAAAGTACGTTATGCGCAGGCACTGGCAAAACTCGGCAAGCCGCTTGATCGGCGCGAATGGTGGATGAACGCGCAGTTGGTCAATGCGGTGAACCTGCCGGTCCAGAATGCGCTTAATTTTCCTGCCGCAATTCTTCGCCGTCCGTTCTTCGATGCCAAGGCCGACCCGGCGTTCAACTATGGCGCGATCGGCGCAATCATCGGCCACGAGATCAGCCACAGCTTCGATAACAACGGCGCGGCATTCGACGCCACCGGCAAGCTGCGCAACTGGTGGACCGCCGCCGATCTTGCCCGGTTCAACCGCAACGGAAAGGCCCTGGCCGACCAGTATGATGCCTATCATCCGTTTCCGGACATCTCCGTCAACGGCAAGCTGACCCTGGGCGAGAACATCGCCGATGTCGCGGGGCTCGCCGCCGCCTATGATGCTTACCGCGCCTCGCTCAAGGGCAAGGAGCCGCCGGTGATCGAAGGGTTCACCGGAGACCAGCGGTTTTTCATCGCCTTTGCGCAGAGCTGGGCCAGCAAGATCCGCGATGAGGCACTGCGGCGCCGGCTGGCCACTGACGGGCACGCTCCGGCGCAATATCGGGCGCTGACTGTGCGCAACATCGACGCGTGGTATCGTGCCTTTGACGTGCAGCCGGGCGACAAGCTGTTCCTGCCGCCGGAAGATCGCGTGGTGATCTGGTGATGTGAGTGGCTGCCCGCAGAAGCGGGCACCATCAGGCTGGACCGGCCGTCTCGGCTTCGGCTTCGGCTTCTTCCCTGGCCTGCTCGGCGATTTTTTCCTGCTTTTCGATCTCGCGCTTGCGGGTCGGGCTGAGCAGATATTGCCAGACGCCCCAGGTGTTGACGCCGAGCAACAGGCTGTTCTGGATCACCAGCGACCAGGTCGCGGTAGCGAGGCCCGCGATCACCCAGGCGATCGAGACGAACACGAACAGCACGAATGCCCAGCCGGTCACCCGGCGGCCAAGATCTGCGGCGATCAATCCCGCGGCGACAAACGCCCCGGCCGCGCCGAACCATTCAAGCGGACCATCCATGCAGCGGGGAAGCGCCGGAGAGCGGCACAGGTTCCCGCCGCGCGGGGGAATTTCAGGCGCCGAACTTTTCCTTGAGCGCAAGCAGCGCAAGCGCGGCGCTGGCCGCTTCGCCGCCCTTGTCCTTCTGGGCCGGATCGGCGCGGACGAGCGCCTGGGCCTCGTTTTCGACCGTCAGGATGCCGTTACCGATCGGGACGCCGTCCATGGTGAGCGCCATGATCCCGCGCGCGCTTTCGCCGGCGACGATTTCGAAGTGATAGGTTTCGCCCCGGATCACCACGCCGATCGCGACGTATCCGTCATAGTCGCCGGTCTGGTCGGCGAGCGCGATGGCGGCGGGAATTTCCAGTGCGCCGGGGACGGTGACGACCTCGGCCTTGTGGCCGGCCGCCTTGATCGCGGCGCGCGCGCCGGCGACCAGCATGTCGTTCAGGTGGTCGTAGAACCGGGCCTCGACGATGAGAATGCGTGCCATGAGTGGTGAGTTTCCTGTTTCAGTCGATCCGGCGCTCGCCGACGATGGACAGGCCATAGCCCTCCAGCGCGATCAGCGAATGGTGCGTGTTGGTCAGCAGGATCATGTCGTGCACGCCCAGTTCCGCGAGGATCTGCGCACCGACGCCGTAATCGCGCAGTTCCTCGATCGGCGGCGTCTCGCCGGCGCGGATCTGTTCCTTGATCCGGAACGCGCTGGAAATGATGCCCTTCATCGGCCGGTTGATCAGCACGATGATCCCGGCGCCCGCCTCGGCAATGATTTCCATCGAGCGATGCAGCAGGTCGGCACGTTCGCTGAGTTCGCCGAAGATGTCGGCGAACATCGACAGGGTGTGCATCCGCACCAGCGTGGTGCCATCGGGATCGACGCGGCCCTTGATGAGCACCATCGTCTCGTCGCCATTGGCCTTGTTGACGAACGTGCTGGCCTTCCAGTCGCCACCCCACTTGCTGGTAAAGGGCATTTCCGCGCTCTTTTCGACCATCCGGTCGTGGCGGCGGCGATAGGCGATCAGGTCGCGGATCGTGCCGATCTTGAGGTCATGGAGCCGCGCGAAGCTGACGAGGTCGTCCATGCGGGCCATCGTGCCGTCGTCGCGCATGATCTCGCAGATCACGCCCGAGGGATTGAGGCCGGCGAGGCGCGAAATGTCGACCGCAGCCTCGGTGTGGCCGGCACGGACCAGCACGCCGCCGTTGCGGGCGCGCAGCGGGAAGACGTGGCCCGGAGTGACGATGTCGTCACGGCTCTTGGTCCCGTCGATCGCGACGCTGACCGTGCGGGCACGATCGCCGGCTGAGATGCCGGTGGTAACCCCTACGCGCGCCTCGATCGAGGTGGTGAAGGCCGTTTCGTGCCGGGTGCCGTTGTGGCGGCTCATCGGTTCCAGCCCGAGCTGTTCGCAGCGCTCGCCGGTCAGCGTCAGGCAGATCAGGCCCCGGCCGTGAGTGGCCATGAAATTGATCGCGGCCGGAGTCGCCATCTGTGCGGGAATGACCAGATCGCCTTCGTTCTCGCGGTCTTCGTCATCGACCAGCACGAACATCCGGCCGTTGCGCGCTTCGTCGATGATCTCCTCGATCGGGACGAGCACCGGGGCGTCGTCATTCGCCTGGAGGAACCGCTCGAGCTTGCCGAGGGTCTCGGCGGTCGGGTTCCAGTCGGGCTCGGAACAGTCCCGCAGGGTGTTGGCATGAAGGCCTGCGGCACGCGCGAGGCCGGCGCGGGTCATGTCGCCGGTGGTGACCAGTTGGCGAACCCGATCAATGAGTGTGATTGACATGCGCGGCTC
>VMTF01000116.1 GCA_013791705.1 Sphingomonadales bacterium
CATGGTCGGTGCCGACCACCCACAGCGCGTCCTTGCCCCGCAGCCGCTCGTATAGGATCACGATATCCTGCAGCGTGTAGTCGAGTGCGTGGCCGATATGGAGCGATCCGGTCACGTTCGGAGGCGGATTGACGATGGTGAAGGGCTGGGCCTCCGGGCGTTCGGGCCGGAACAGCCCGTTCGTTTCCCAGTGGGCATACCACTTCGCCTCGATCGCGGCGGGATCGAAGGTCTTGTCGAGCATGGTGTCGGGTATTTCGGTCGTCATGGTCCGGCGCTTTGCCAGCGCCCTCACGCCCGCGCAAGCCACCGCACCGCCACCTGTCCCCTCGCGCCCTTGTCGCACGGCGCAATTTCCCCCATGAACCGCTGGCAATGAGTCAACGGGCGGAATTCACGACCAGCAGCGATGAAGGCGGCGCCGTAACCATCGCGCTCGCCGGGCCGCTTACCGTGGCCGGCGTCGGCGTGCTCGATCAGGAACTGCGCGCGCTGACTGAGCCGGTCGCCCGGGTGGACCTTTCCGGCGTCAGCGTGATCGACACGGTGGGCGCGTGGGTCGCATGGCGTCTCGCCCGCGACAACGCCGCCGAGATCACCGGCGGGAGCGAAGAAGCCAGCCGCCTGATTGCCGCGGTATCGAAGTCCGACGACACGGCCGACGTCAATCCGCCGCGACCCGGTGTAATCGTGCGCGTGCCCGAGGCGGTGGGCAGCATGGTCGTCGGCCTGGGCGCGGGAACGGTCGGAGTCACCGGGTTCTTCGGCGCAATGCTGATCTCGGCCTGGTCTCTCGTCAGGCACCCCTCACGGCTGCGCATGACCGCGATCGTGCGGCAGTTCGAACTGGTCGGAGTCTCGGCGCTCGGCATCATCGGCCTGATGAGTTTTCTGGTCGGGATCGTCATTGCCCAGCAGGGGGCGGTGCAGCTTCAGCAGTTCGGCGCCGAGGTTTACACCGTGAACCTCACCGGGCGCCTCTCGATGCGCGAACTGGGCGTGTTGATGACCGCGATCATGGTCGCCGGCCGCTCCGGCTCGGCCTTCGCGGCGCAGATCGGCACGATGAAGCTCACCGAGGAAATCGATGCGATGCGCACGATCGGCGTCTCGCCGTTCGAGGCGCTGATCATCCCGCGCGTGCTGGCCGCCACCCTGATGATGCCGCTGCTGGGCTTCTATGCCGCGATCCTCGCCATTATCGGCGGCGCGTTCATCGCCAATTTCGCGCTTGGCATCCCGTTTTTCAGCTTCCTCATGCGCATCCAGGAAGTCGTGCCGATCCGCGATGTGTGGGTCGGGCTGATCAAGGCGCCGTTCTTCGGCATGATCATCGCGATCACCGGGTGCTATCAGGGGATGCAGGTCAAGGCCAATGCCGAGGAAGTGGGCTTGCGGACCACGCAGGCCGTGGTCCAGGCTATCTTCATGGTGATCGTGCTCGACGCCTTCTTCGCGGTGTTCTTCACCAAGCTGGGCTGGGGCTAGGTCGATGAGCGACGACGGCCCCGCACCCCCGCCCGGCGGACATTCCGCCGCCGCCCTGCCGCAGCCGCCGGAATTCCCGATCGTGGTCGAGGGTCTGCGCACCGTCTTCGGCACGCACACGGTCCATGAAAACCTGGCGCTTACCGTCAGGCGGGGCGAGATCATCGGCGTGGTCGGCGGCTCGGGCACCGGCAAGTCGGTGCTGATGCGCGCGATCATCGGGTTGCAGATCCCCGATGCCGGATCGATCGAGGTGCTGGGGCGTTCGATCACCGATGCCCAGGACGACGACGATATCGACATCCGCTCGCGCTGGGGCGTACTGTTTCAGGGCGGCGCACTGTTCTCGACGCTGACCGTGGGCGAAAACGTCGAAGTGCCGCTCAAGGAATTCTACCCCGAGATCAGCGCCGAATTGCTCCACGAGATCGCGCGCTTCAAGGTCGTGCTTTCGGGTCTGCCCGAGGACACGGTCAACAAGTATCCGTCCGAGCTTTCGGGCGGCATGAAGAAGCGTGCCGGTCTGGCCCGCGCCCTGGCGCTCGATCCCGAACTGCTGTTTCTCGACGAGCCCACTGCCGGGCTGGACCCGATCTCCGCCGCCGCGTTCGATCTGCTGACCAAGGAATTGCAGGAAACACTTGGCCTCACGGTGTTTCTCATCACGCACGATCTTGATACGCTTTATGCCATTTGCGACCGCGTCGCGGTGCTGGCCGATGGCCAGGTGATCGCGGTCGGCACGATCCCGGAACTGCTCGCCACCGATCACCCGTGGATCCAGGAATACTTCAACGGGCCCAGGGGCAGGGCCGCCAACGACAGCCGCGATCGCGCGGGATCCGGCCGGCCGGACCTGCCTTCCGGCGAGGTCGGCACCAGCACCGGCATGGACAAGCCCGGCACAATGGGGGATGTGAGCTAGATGGAGACCAGAGCCAACCATGTCTGGGTCGGAGCGGTCACGCTGGCGCTCCTGGCGCTGATCGCCGCGTCCATCATCTGGATCACCCGGATGAACGAGGGCGCCCAGAACGATTACGACATCTTCTTCAAGCAATCCGTCGATGGCCTGTCCAAAGGCTCGCAAGTAGCGTTCGCGGGCGTTCCGGCCGGCCAGATCAAGTCGATCGAGCTGTGGCCCAAGGATCCGAGCTTCGTGCGCGTGCGCATCCGGGTCGACAAGCAGGTGCCGATCCTGCTCGGGACCACCGCGACGATCCAGGGCAGCTTCACCGGCGTCTCCACCATCCAGCTCGAGGGCGCGGTCAAGGGCGCGGCGCCGATCACCGAGCCCGGCCCCGAAGGCGTGCCGGTCATCCCCACCCGGCGTGGCGGACTTGGCGCCTTGCTCAACAGCGCCCCATTGCTGCTCGAACGCCTGTCGACGCTGACCGAGCGGCTTACGACCTTGCTGTCCGACAAGAACCAGAAGTCGATCGAGGGCATTCTCGCCAATACCGACCGCCTGACCGACAACCTCGCCAAAACCTCGCCCCAGCTTGATCGCACCCTGGCGGAACTGCAGATTACCCTGCGGCAGGCGACGACGACGCTCGCCGGTTTCGAACAGGTCGCCGGATCGGCCAACGCCTTGATTCAGAAGGAAGGTGAGCCGCTGGCCAAGCAAATGCGTGAAACGCTGGCTTCGGCGAAACGGGCGGCGGACGAGTTGCAAGGGCTGCTCGGCGATGCCCGCCCGGCCACGCAGCGGCTTACCAGCTCGACGCTCCCCGCTGCCGAGTCCGCGATCCGGGATCTGCGCGCGACCACGCAGGCGCTGCGCAACATCACCGAGAAGATCGACGATCAGGGCGCCGGAGCGGTACTCGGCGCGCCGGCGCTGCCGGATTACAAGCCATGAAGCGCCTGCCAGCCATGCCAGGTCTCGCGATGAGGATCATCCCGACGATGCCAGCCCGCACCTTCCTCACGGCCGCCATGCCCGCCGCGCTGTTGCTCGCCCTTTCCGGCTGCGTCAGTTTCGGCGCGCAGAAGGTGCCCGATACGCTCCTCACGCTGACCCCGGCGGCAAGTTCGCCGGCCGGCACGGTGACCACCGGGACGTCCGAGGGCGCGATCGTGGTGCTTGATCCGGAGACGGATCGCCGGCTGTCCGTCCAGCGTGTCGCCGTCACGGTCGATGCCGCTCAGGTCGCCTATCTCAAGCAGGCGATGTGGGTCGAACGCCCGGCGCGGCTGTTCCGCACCTTGCTGGCGGAGGCGATCCGCGCAAATGGCTCGCGGCTTGTCGTCGAGGATTCGGGTGCGGGCGCCGGCGGCGGCACGCGCCTCGCGGGGCGGCTGCTCGACCTGGGCTATGATGCTCAGGCGCGCGCGGTCGTCGTCCGCTACGATGCGATCCGCGAGGGGCCGGGCGACCTGGTCGCAACGAAGCGGTTCGAAGCCCGCGTCGAAAATGTCGCGCCCAAGGCCAGGGAGGTTGGTCCCGCGCTCAACGCAGCCGCAAACGATGTGGCCAGGCAGGTGGCTGACTGGATCGGATGATCGCCGGAACCGGGCCGGTCACGAATACCAGGCGAAAGCGCGCGGCAAGGCCGGTTACTCGGGCACTTGTGCCTAAAAACATGGTAAAAGTTCGGCTAAGGTTAGAACTTGTAAACCAAGTTTCGTTATCGATGGCCGACAAGATCGATTTCTGCGTCTGAGGACGGGAGCTGCAAGAGGCCCAATGGCTGCAAAAGGTATCCTGAGCGGACTCGCCGGGCTGAGATTCACGCCGGCCGGGAACGCGCCCGCGCCCGGCGGCGAGGTTGCCGTGGTCACGGGTGTGGACAGCGCGCGCCGCCTTGAAATTCTTGATGATTTCGAACGTTCCGGCTTCGGCTGGCTCTGGGCCAGCGATGCCGATGGCCGCCTGATCTACATTTCCGGCAGCGCTGCGGAAAAGCTGAAATTGCCGCTGGCGGACCTGCTCGCGCAGCCCCTGACGACGCTGTTCGAGGTCGATCCGGACAATCCCGACGAGAAGTCCGATCGGCCGTTCAAGTTCCAGTTGAGCGCGCGCAACAAACTGGTCGATCTGGTGGTCCGCCTTGCGCTCGGCAGGTCGAAGCACGAGGGCAGGCAGGTCTGGTGGTCGATTTCGGGCCAGCCCAAGTTCGATCAGGAAGGCCGGTTCCTGGGCTATCGCGGCAGCGCGAAGGACGTGTCAGTCGAATACGAACGCAAGCTGCAGGATTCGCGGCTGGCCGAGTACGATACGCTCACCGGCCTGGCCAACCGCCACCGCATGAACCGCCGGCTGGACGGCATTCTCGCGTCCTACAAGGCCGCCAAGCGCAGTTGCGCCCTGATGATGCTGGACCTTGACCGGTTCAAGCACGTCAACGACACGATGGGCCACCAGGCCGGCGACGAACTGCTCAAGCAGGTCGCGGAACGGCTGACCAGGATCATCGGCGACCGGGGCGAGATCGGGCGGCTTGGCGGCGGCGAATTCCAGATCATCCTGCCTGATATCGATGACCGGGGAACCCTGGGCGAAATCGCCGACAAGGTCATCCAGATCGTTTCGCAGCCCTATCCGATCGGTGACAAGCGCGCGATCATCGGCACCTCCATCGGCGTCGCGATCGCCCCCTATGACGGGCTTGAGCGCGAGGAGCTCACGCACAGTTCCGACCTTGCCCTCTACGCATCCAAGAACGGCGGCCGCAGCCAGTACCGGTTCTACACCGCCGATCTCAAGGACGAATCCGAAGAGCGCCGCCTGCTGATGGAAGATCTGCGCGAGGCGCGGGCCGACGACAAACTCGAAATGCACTACCAGCCGGTCGTGCGGGTCGATGACAATCTGGTCGTGAGCTTAGAGGCGCTGATGCGCTGGGAACACCCGGAGCGGGGCTATGTCAGCCCGGCCATGTTCATTCCGATTGCCGAGGATTCGAATCTCATCATCCAACTGGGTGACTGGGCCTTGAGGCGCGCCTGCCGGGATGCCGCAGGCTGGCCCAAATCGGTCCGCGTGGCGGTCAATGTCTCGGCGCTGCAGTTCGCCAACCCGGCCTTCCCCGATGCCGTGATCGACGCGCTTGCGGCTACCGGGCTGGAGCCTGACCGGCTCGAACTGGAACTGACCGAGAGCATCTTCATGGGCGACAGCGAGGCGGTCGACCAGACCTTCAAGACGCTGAAGCAGCTTGGCATCCGGCTTGCGCTCGATGATTTCGGGACCGGTTATTCCTCGCTCAGCTATCTGCGCTCGGCCCCGTTCGACAAGATCAAGGTCGACAAGAGCTTCGTCGATTCCTGCACGCTCAAGGACCAGAACAGCGCCAAGATCATCGGCGCGGTGATCGGCCTGTCGAACGCGCTAGGCATCGAAACCACCGTCGAAGGGGTCGAGGCGTTCGATCAGCTCGAACTGGTCCGCTCCAAGGGTGCCCTCTTCATTCAGGGCTGGATCTATTCAAAGGCGCTGAAGAACGAAATCATCCTCGACCGGATGGCGGAAGGCACTTTCAAGATCGAACCGGACGGCCCGGATCGCTACCGCAGCGACCGGCGCACCGTGTTCCGGCGGATCGGCATCATTCACGAAGATCACCGTTACAACGCCGTGATGCGCGATCTGTCCAAGACGGGCGCGCTGGTCGAAGGGTTGCTCGGCATACCGGCTGCGGCAAGGGCATAGGGCGAAACGCGGTGACGGGTGCACAACCCGCCCGAACCGTCGTTGACCAGCGGCGTATCGAACTCGATCGCGATCTGGGCGTCCTGCGAGCGTGTCACCTTGCCGACCGCAAGCTGGCCGGCACCCAGATCGAGCACGAGATCGGTGCCGAGCGGAACGCCGAGCAACCCTTCGACCAGCGCGCCCGTCTTGGACAGATCGCGCATCACGGCGTTGTAACGGTGATCTTCGTGAATGATGCCGATCCGCCGGAACAC
>VMTF01000198.1 GCA_013791705.1 Sphingomonadales bacterium
GCAGCTATTAACGGATGCAGATCAACGTCGGCGTCATCTACCAGACCGATCCACATATCGAGGACGCCATTCCCAGCATGATGCGCGATGTGGTCGAGCAGGCCAAGCTGACTTTCGTGCGCGCGAACTTCACCGCATTCGGGCCGAGTTCGCTCGATTTCGAACTGTTGTTCGAGGCGGAAGTCGCGGAGATTGCCATGGCCAAGGCGGAATACCAGAAGGTCGCGCTGGGCATCCTGCGGGCCTTCAACCAGCGCGGGATCGAGTTCGCCTATCCGACCCAGACCACCTTCACGGCCGCTCCCGATGGCACGATGATTGTGCCCTATCCGCCCAGCGGGGTGTTCCCGGTCGCGCCTTCCCACGACGCCATGTCGCGGAGCTAGCGGGAGTATGGCCCCGGTTCATTCGGGGTATTGCGGGCCGCTGCTTTGCAGCTTGTTAACCATGTCCGGCTTAGGAAGGGCGAGTGGTTAACGAGAAGGTGCGCAATGCCGACCGGCGCAGCGATTGACGGATACGCTCAGGTTTTCAGGGTACTCGATGCCTTGAAGGCATCATCCAATGTGGCGCCGGGCCTGCGCGGATCGATTTTCTCCGCGATTGATCAATTGCGCGTCGCGTCGGCGCCTGCCGAACACGTCGCTATCGCGGAACGGATCTCAGCGACCATGCATCAGCTCGAATGGGCTCTGCACAAAAGCAATGGCGAGCGACAGGCGTGCATCCGTCAACAACTGCGCGCGTTGAACGAGGCGTGGCTGGCGACACCTGCGCCGCGCAACTGACGGGATGCCGGCCCCGGCTTAGCTATCGGCCGGCCCTTGCCTGGCTGTTGGATAGTCCGCGAACCTGGCGCTGCAGGAATGGCCGGGCAGGCGATTCGTGCGTTTGATGTCTTCATTCGTGTGCCTGTCGGCTCTGTTCCAAATTGCGAGGCGCGAGCGCCGGGGGCGTCAGAACTGCTTGCAAGGCGGGCGATTTCAAAGTTGGACCAATGATTTGATCGTTGTCCGATCACATCTTGTTCGCACGATTTGTGAATTTCATTCTCCGTCTCGCCATTCGTTCGTGGTTGCGAGGTTCACCTTGCATGAGAATTGGGTATAAGACCGCGATACACAGGATGATTTGATATGTTCGCGACCTACGAGGTCATATTCCTTTGCGTGGGCGTGATCGGGCTAGCTTGCGCCGTCGCGATGTCATTTATCGATCCGGCCAAAGGTTGCGGCGTGCTTGCCGCAACGCTGGTCATTTTGCTGGGGGCCGGCGTTATCTGGTTTGGCTTGCTGGGATTTCTCACCGGCTTTTCCGGGTTGTCAACGTTCGGCTGAACGGCCAGCGGATCGCGACGACGCGTCAGGCGGAGTGGCAGGCATCGGAGCAAGGGGAGTAGTGCCTCAGTTTGAATTTTGACGAGCATCCAGCCGAGCGGAAATGATTTCCTGCATTGTGGAATAGTTCACATATATGAACATGATGGGCGTGGGAGTGCGTCAGTTGGCAGGGCGGCCCAGCGTGGAAATGCCCGGCGTCGAAGCGCTGACCCTGTCCGGCGTGACTGCGGACATCATGCGGGCCGGCGGCGGCCGGCGGCTTGTGTTACTGCACGCCGGTGCGGACCCCGATTGGCTCGCGTGGGAATACTTGAGCCGCCTGAGCGAACACTTCGTGGTGTTCGCCCCGTTTCATCATGGACTGGGTTTCGGCCTTTCAGCAGGCAAAATCGCTCCGATAAGCCTGACGGCCATTCATAGGGCGTCGATGATTTTCCCAGGGGAAGTGTTTTTGGGAAGGTGGTGCCGCTTAGGTGATTCGAACACCTGACCCCATCATTACGAATGATGTGCTCTACCGACTGAGCTAAAGCGGCATGCCCGGTCGCCGTGTGAGGCGGGCAGGCGGCGCGTGTACAAAAGGGCGGGGCGCGACGCAATTGGTTTTCTTGAGCTTGCGCACGCGCGCGCCGAATGCGTCAGAACAGTCGTGCCGAAAGTCCGGCCCAGAGCGTGCGCGGGGCGCCAAGATCGAGCGAGCCGGCCTGATTGCGGGTGATGACGCCCGTGTTCGTGAGGTTTTCCGCGCGCAGGACCAGCGCCAGCCCGCGCCGCAGCGGAACCGAGGCATAGGCGCTCACCGTTGTCGCGGCGGGCAGCTCATCGGTCTCCAGATCGTCTTCGAACTGCGCGCCGGTGTGGCGCAAGGTGGCGGCCAGCCGCCAGCCGGGGCGCGGGTTCCAGCTAAGTGTGGCGCTGGCCGCGATTTCCGGCGTCTGGGCCGGACGCAGGCCGTCAAGCAAGGCCGAGGCGCCGCTCGCCCTTGCGCGCGCGTCGGTCAGCGCGAGCGAGGTGTCGAGACTTGCCTGGCCCGCCCGCACTTGCGCCCCGAATTCGAGGCCGCGCGCGTGGATCGCATCGATATTGCGCCGCTCACGCAGGTTGGTGCCGATCGTGACGTTGGCGATCGCGTGATCGACGCGATTGTCGAACGCGGTGAGCGACAGCGACAGTTCCGGTGCCGGGGTGAAGTCGAGCCCTGCCTCGAAGCCGGCGAGCCGTTCGTTGGCGAGCGCCGCGTTCGCAAGGGTGCGCACCGGGAACACCGTGAAGGGCCGGTAAAGCTCGTTCAGCGTCGGCAGGCGCGATCCGCTGTAGGCCGCGCCGCGCATGGCCAGTGCGCGGGTTACCCGTAGCACGGCCCCGCCCCGCAAGCCGACGTCCCAGCCGCGCCGGTCGGGATAGCTCAGGTCGTCGCTCACCAGTCCGGCCCCATCGGTCTGGCGGAAGGTGCCCCCGGTCACCGCCCAGCGGTCGGCCCTGAGGCCGGCGGTGAGCCGCAGCGGGCCGAACGTCCAGTCGTCTTCCGCGTAGAGTCCAAGGTCGCTGTTGCGCCCGCCCGCGCGGCGCAGCGCGGTGATCGCGCCGGCGGGATTGAACGAAGCTTCGGCCGCGCTGCCATCGGCCATGCGCAAGTCCGCGCCAAGCCGCAGGACATGATCCTGTCCGACCGGCGGGCGCAGTTCCAGTTTTCCGCCGAGGCCGGTCGAGGGCGTGGCATACTGATCAAGCGCCTTGCGGAAGGTGGACGAACTTATCACCACATTGGTGAAGTCACGTGCCTGCACATAACCAAGAGCTTCGAACTGCCAGGCCCCTCGGCCCACCACCCGCAGGCTGGCTTCCAGCCCTGATGAACTGCTGTCCGCGCCGGCGAAGCGCAATGTCCGGCGGTCGTCGAACGCGGCAATGCGCGCCTGGAGTTCGGTCGCCGCATCAAGCGGCGCCACCACCCGCAGCCCGGTCGTCCAGGAATCGTAGCGCGCCCGCACGCTCGCCGGCACGCGCTGCGCGGCGGGCGTGGTCCAGAATCCCTGGCCCCGGTCCCACCGCCCGGACAGCACCGCGAAACCTGCGCCCAGCCGGGGCGCGAGCGCGGCCGAGGCGGTTGTCTCGCCCCGGTCATCGATGAAAGCCGACGCGGCGGCACGGCCCAGTTCGCCTGGCCCGGCGCTGGTCAGTTCGATTGTCCCCGCGACCGCGCCCGCGCCGAACGAACCCGCGCCGCCGCCGCGTGTCACCCGCGCGCCGGCCAGCAGCGCAGGGTCGATCGCGTTGAACGGGATGTAGCCAAAGAACGGATCGGCCAATGGCACCCCGTCGAGCAGAACGAGCGCGCGGCTGGTCGCGTTGCCGCCGAGTGCGCGCAGGGTTACTCCTTGCGCGGACGGATTGGCCGACCGGCTGTCGGAGCGGCGGAATTGCTGGAAGCCCGCAACCGAAGCGAGCGCGTCCTCGATCCGGCCCGATGCGCTGCTGTCCAGTTGTTCGCGCCGGAGGGTGATCGTGTCATAGGCCGGTGCGGCGGGCGGCGGCGCCAGGCCGTGGCCGGTGATGACGATTTCGGCGCCGTCCGGCGCCGGCAAGCGGTCCGCCGCACCGGCCGGGCTCGCGAGCGGGCCGCTCAGCGCGACAGCGAAAATCAGGACGGGCAGGCGGGCATGGGAGAATGCGGTTCGGCAGCGGGGCATCGTTGGTCCTTGTCGGAGCCGCGCTAGCACAGCATGCGCGGCGTTCCGAGGGCATGATGTGATGCCAAGCGTGCGCCGGCTAGCCGGCCTGCTGGACTTCCGGCCGGCGCAGGGCACCGATTGCGGCGTCCCGAATCAGCGCACCTGCATCATCGCGTTCGGAGCGGATGGCGCGGCCGATCAGCAACAGCGCCGGTCCCTGGCCCAGCGCCGCGCGGGCGGTGAGCGGCAGATGATCGAGCCGGGTGAGCAGGCGGCGTTCACCCGGCAGGCTGGCGTTTTCCACCAGCGCCACCGGCGTGGCGGGATCGAGCCCGGCGGCGATCAGCCGTGCCGAAACCTCGCCCGCCGCCGCCTTGCCCATATAGACTGCGAGTGTCGCGTCGGGATCGGCGAGCGCTTGCCAGTCAAGCTCAAGCGGCTCGCCCGCCCGGGCGTGGGCGGTAACGAATGTCAGCTTGCGGGCGAGGCCGCGCAAGGTCAGCGAGAGGCCGAGGCTGGCCGCCGCCGCGCTCGCCGCCGTCACGCCGGGGCAGATCCGCGCTGCGATGCCGGCAGCGTGGCAAGCCTCCAGTTCCTCGGTCGCCCGGCCGAAGATCGCCGGGTCGCCGCCCTTGAGGCGCACCACCCGTTCGCCGGCCAGCGCGGCCTCCACGATCAGCCGGTCAATCGCGGCCTGGTCCTTCGAGTGGCGGCCCGAACGCTTGCCGACATGGACGAGCCGCGTTCCGGCGCCCGCGAGGCCCAGTACTTCCGGGCCGACCAGAGCGTCGTAGAAAACCACCGTCGCCGCGCGCAGCAAGCGCTCGGCCTTGCGCGTCAACAGTTCGGGATCACCCGGCCCCGCGCCGACCAGCCAGACCATGCCGCCGGGAAAGTCTTCCATCGGGATCGCGCTCATTCGGCCGCCTCCACCAGTTCCAGTCCGGCCAGCAGCCGGGCAATCGCCGGGCGGCACGAGCCGCAATTCGTTCCGGCCTGCGTGGCCTCGCCGACTTCGGCGACCGTGCCCGCACCGCAAGCGGCGATCTCGTTTTCGCCGACGCCGTGGCAGATGCAGACGATCGGCCCGCGATCGGGGGCAGGGGTGCTGGCTCGTCCGGCCAGCAGTTCGATCGGCGAGGCGGCCGATTGCGCCAGTTGCGCGGCCACCCATTCGCGCGGCGGGAGTTCGCCGCTGCGGGTCACGAACAGGGCCGCGAGCAGTGCGCCGGTTTCGTCCTGCACGGCAACCCGCCGCATCCCGCGCACGTGGTCGGCAGCCTCGATCCGTGCTCCGTCCGGCAGCATTCGGGCGATGTCACAGGCGCCGTCGCCGGCCAGTTCGCACAGCCAGCCCCCGGCCACGCGGGACCGAGCCCACCAGATCAGGCCTTCGAACGCGGCGATCTCGCGGCTGACCAGAAAGGCGCGCCATTCGGGCTTGAGCGGTTCGACTTGCGCGGGCGTGTTCTTGTAGCCGGGTTGTCCCGAAACCGGATCGACGCCTTGTCCGGGCAGCCGGTTGGTCCGCCCGCCGCCCGCCGTCACGTCGGTCCAGTGCATCGGCACGAACAGGTCGCCACGCCGCTGGCCGTCGCTCAGCGCGACCCGGTAAACGGCGCTTCCCTGCGCCGTCACGATCCGGGCGAGGCCGCCTGCGGTGAGGCCCCGCGCTGCGGCGTCGGCCGGGTGCACTTCCAGCAGCGGCTCGCGGCGATGCTGCGACAGGGTCGCGCTCCAGCCGGTGCGGGTCATCGTGTGCCATTGGTCGCGATAGCGGCCGTTGTTCAGGCGGAAAGGAAAGTCAGGGTTCGCCGCCGCCGGCTCGGGGGCCTGCACCGTAACCAGCCGCGCGCGCCGGTCGGGAGTGGCATAGCCGTTCGCCAGCGGGAAGGCGCCGCCCCACTGGAACGGCTCCATCAGGTCAAAGCCCGCGTCATCGAGCTGCGCCTTGTCGGTCAGGTCCAGAACTTTGCCATGCCGCCCGGCCAGCGCGGTCATCGCCGCATATTCGCGGAAGATGCCGGCCACCGAATCCCACGCAAAATCGTCGCCCCAGCCGAGCCGCCGGGCCACCGCGCTCATGATCTGCCAATCGGCCAGGCTTTCTCCCGGCGGATCGAACAGCGGCCGCTGCCGGCTGACCAGCCGTTCGGAATTGGTTACCGTGCCGTCCTTCTCGCCCCACGCCAGCGCGGGCAAAAGAACGTGGGCAAGGCGGGTCGTGTCGGTATCGGCGCTCGCTTCGGAAACCACCACGGTTTCGCAGCGCGCCAGCGCCTCGCGCACGAAGCCGGCGTCGGGTAGCGATACCGCCGGATTGGTCGCCATCACCCACACGAACTTGATCCGGCCCTCATGGATCGCCTGGAACATCTCGACTGCCTTGAGCCCGGGGCCGGTGCAGAGCCGGTCGGTTTGCCAGAACGCCGCCACGTCCGCCCGCTCGGCTTTCGAAAAGCCCAGATGGCAGGCCAGCATGTTGGCCAACCCGCCCGCTTCGCGCCCGCCCATCGCATTGGGCTGGCCGGTGATCGAGAACGGCCCCGCGCCGAGCCGGTTGATCCGGCCGGTGGCAAGGTGGAGATTGATGATCGCATTGCCCTTGTCGGTTCCGCTGACCGACTGGTTCGCTCCCATCGAGAACATCGTCACCATTTTGGGATGCGCAGCGACCAGATCGGCGAGCGAGCGGAACGTATCCGGGGCGATTCCGTGATCGCCGGTCAGTCCTGCCCAGAAATCCTCCGGCACATTCACGTGCTCGGCCAGGTAGTCCGCGTCGAGCAGGCCGCGCGCCTGCATCTCGGCGAGTAGCGAGTTGAACAACGCCACGTCGCCGTCCGGCGCGACCGGCACGTGCAGATCGGCCTGTTCGGCCGTCTCGGTCCGGCGCGGATCGATCACCACCAGCTTGGTGCCATGTTGTTCGCGCGCGCGTTCAAGCCGCTGCCACAGCACCGGATGGCACCACGCCGTGTTGGAGCCGACCAGCAATACCAGATCGGCTGCTTCAAGGTCGTCATAGGTGCACGGGACGATGTCTTCGCCGAACGCGCGGTTGTGCGCGGCGACCGCGCTGGCCATGCACAGGCGCGAGTTGGTGTCGATATTGCCGGAGCCGATGAACCCTTTCATCAGCTTGTTGGCGACGTAATAGTCCTCGGTCAGCAACTGGCCGGATACGTAAAACGCCACGCTGTCCGGCCCGTGCTGCTCGATGCAGTCGCGCAGCCGGGTTGCCACCAGATCCAGTGCCTCGTCCCAGCCGGCCTGGCGCCCGAACACCTCGGGGGTCAGCAGGCGCCCTTCGAGCCCGACCGTCTCGCCCAGGTGCGTGCCTTTCGAGCACAGGCGACCGAAGTTCGCCCGGTGCCCGGCATCGCCCTTGATCGTGACGGTACGCTCACCGGTAACGGTCGCGCTTACGCCGCAGCCTACTCCGCAATAGGCGCAGGTGGTGCGGACCGCGCGGCCCGTCATGCCGCCGTCGCCCGCTTTCCGATCACCGCCGAGCGCAGCAGATAGATGCGTCCGGCATCGACCCTGAGCGGGATCACGGGGACACAGCCCTCGTCATCGCCGAGCGCTTCACCGGTCTTGAGCGAGATGTTCCAGCCATGCAGCGGACAGGTGACCACACCGCCGTGGACGATCCCCTGCGAGAGCGGTCCCTGCTTGTGCGGGCACTGGTTGACGATCGCGTGGAACTCGCTGTTGAGGGTGCGGAACACGGCGATTTCCTCGCCGCCGCGCACCGGCAGGGTCCGCGCGTGGCCGGGGGCAATCTGGTCCACCGGGCCGATATCGAGCCAATCACCGATCATCACACGGTCTCCATCTGAAACGGGCGCACCTCGGCGAGGTGCTGGTGCAGTTCGGCATGTTTGCCGGCGGCCCGCTCGGCCCAGGGGTCGTCCTGCATGAACTGCTGCGAGTGGCGGAACCGTGCGGCCAGACGCTTCACCTTGTCCGGATCATCGAACAGCGCGGCCTTGACGTATTCGAGCCCGACCCGTTCGATCCACGGCGCGGTCCGTTCGAGATACCAGGCCTCTTCGCGGTAAAGCTGGACGAATGCCGCGCAGATTTCCATCGTCTCGGCTTCGGTGGCGGCCTTGCACAGCAAGTCGGTGACGCGGACCTTGATCCCGCCGTTGCCGCCGACGTGGAGTTCGTAGCCTGAATCGACGCAAATCACGCCGAAGTCCTTGATCGTCGCTTCCGCGCAATTGCGCGGACATCCCGAAACCGCGATCTTGAACTTGTGGGGCATCCACGAGCCCCAGGTCATCCGTTCGAGCTTGACGCCCAGTCCGGTCGAATCCTGCGTGCCGAAGCGGCACCATTCCGATCCGACGCAGGTCTTCACCGTGCGCAGCGCCTTGCCATAGGCGTGGCCCGAGACCATTCCGGCGGCGTTCAGGTCGGCCCAGACAGCGGGCAGGTCCTCCTTCTTGATCCCGAAGATGTCGAGCCGCTGGCCGCCGGTGACCTTGACCATCGGCGCGTTGAACTTTTCGACCACGTCGGCGATGGCGCGCAGTTCGGTGGGGTTGGTAATCCCGCCCCACATCCGCGGCACGACCGAATAAGTGCCGTCCTTCTGGATGTTGGCGTGCATCCGTTCGTTGACGAACCGGCTCTGCTGGTCATCCTGATATTCGCCCGGCCATTCGCACAGCAGGTAGTAGTTGAGCGCGGGGCGGCAGTGGGCGCAGCCGTCGGGCGTCGACCAGTGCAGTTCCTGGAGAACCTCGGGCAGCGCCTTGAGCTGCTTTTCGCGGATCAGGCGGCGCACGTCGGCATGGCTGAACGTGGTGCACTTGCACAGCGTCTTTACGCCCTCCTGCACCTCATCGCCAAGCGTGAGCGCGAGCAGGCTCTCGACCAGGCCGGTGCACGAGCCGCAACTGGCGCTGGCCTTGCATTGCGAGCGCACTGCATCGAGGCTGCAAGCCCCCTGCTTGATCGTGGCGACGACCCTGGCTTTGGAAACGCCGTTGCAACCACAGATCTCGGCATCGTCCGAGAGGGCGGCAACGGCGGAATTAGGGTCCGCGAGCGCACCCCCGGACGCGAAGGCCTGACCGAAGATCAGCGCCTCGCGGATGTCGGAAACATCCTCGCCCTTGCGCAGCAGGTCGAAATACCACGAGCCGTCGGCGGTATCGCCATAGAGCACCGCGCCGACCAGGCGGTTATCCTTGACCACCACGCGCTTGTAGACGCCGCGCGCGGCGTCGCGCATCACGATGTCCTCCGCGCCGTCGCCACCGCTGAAGTCACCGGCGGAAAACAGGTCGATTCCGGAAACCTTAAGTTTGGTTGAGGTTACCGATCCTTCGTAGCCGGAAGGCGCGTCGCAGGCCGCATCGGCCAGTGCCCGGCACATGTCCCACAGCGGCGCGACCAGTCCGTAGCAGGTGCCGCGATGCTGCACACATTCGCCCACCGCCATGACTGCCGGATCGGACGTGACCATGTGATCGTCGACCATGATGCCGCGCTCGACGTCCAGCCCGGCCTCCTTGGCGAGCCCGATGGCCGGCCGGATGCCGACCGCCATCACCACGATGTCGGCTGCAATTTCGGTGCCGTCCTTGAGGCGGACGCCGGCGACCTTGCCGTCCTTGCCGATGATCTCCTCGGTGTTCGCGCCGGTCAGGATGGTCTGGCCGCGCCGTTCGAGCTCGCTCTTGAGCAGCCATCCGGCCGCCTCGTCGAGCTGGCGTTCCATCAGCGTGGGCATCAGGTGGATGACCGTGACTTCCATCCCGCGCAAGTTGAGACCATGCGCGGCTTCGAGGCCGAGCAGGCCGCCGCCGATCACCACCGCCGTGCCGCCCTGTTCGGCCGCCGCGAGCATCTTGTCGACATCGTCGAGGTCACGGAACGTGACCACGCCATCGAGATCCTTGCCCGGCACCGGGATGATGAACGGATCGGAACCGGTTGCGATGACCAGGCGGTCATAGGGTTCGGCCCGGCCGGAGCCGGCGATCACCGTCTGCGTGGCCCGGTCGATCCGGGTGACCGGATCGCCCGAGACGAGCGTGATCGCGTTTTCGGCATACCACTCGGCCGGGTTGATCACGATTTCGTCGAAGCTCTTTTCGCCCGCCAGCACCGGCGAGAGCATGATGCGGTTGTAGTTCACCCGCGGTTCGGCGCCGAAGATGGTGATGGCATAGCGGGCGGGATCACGAGCGAGGATTTCCTCGACCGCGCGGCACCCGGCCATGCCGTTGCCGATCACCACGAGCCTTTCGCGGTTGTCCGGCGTTCCGGACGGCCCTTCGATTGTTATCGGCGCATTCACGGCGGCATTCCCTTTTTCTGCACCGCGCAAACGCAAGAAAGCCGCCTCGGTCCGCCCCGGTCTGGGAAGGATCGGGCGGCTACGTTGCCACGCGATGATCAGTGATTTCTGCGGTTCGGCTCAATCGTGCGTCCATCCTTGGACGCGGCCATTTCGCATGAGGGTGGTATATCGAATCGGGGGGCGGCGGACAAGCCTTTTTTCGCGCTGCAGCATGTCCGCCACCCTGCTTGTCAGTAAGCGAATTCCATCTGAAGCCAGAACCGCTTCGTGTCGGCACCGAACCCCGTGGCGTTGTAGCTGGCGTATTTCGCGAGCAGGCCGATGTTCCGGACGTTGAAGCCGATGCTGGCATCCCATTCGTCGCCATAGCGCACGTTGCCATAGTCGCTGTCGAAGCGGTGATAGACGACCGCAGCGTTCAGCCCCGGCAGCGCCTTCACCCCGGTGAACTTGTAGGAAAGCCCGCCGTAGATGTCCTGCAGCCCGCCGAATGCAAGGGTCTGTGGGGTGGCCAGGAACAGATCGGCCCAGCCGTTGAACTTGTGTCCTGTCGCCATCGGCGTCTGGAACGACTTTCCTGCGGCTGCATCGCCGCCCAGCAGTTCGTAGCCCGCAATCACGCCCAGGCCCTCGTAGGCCAGGCCGGCTTCGGCGGCGACATAGTCGGCCGTATATATGGCCGGGTTGGTGTCGTAGTTGCTCTGGCGGGCATAGCTCGCGGCAAGGTTCAGCTTGGCCTTGGGTGCAAGCGGGAACGATGCCGTCGCGCGCGCGCCGTAAGTCTGCGAGCTGTTGCCGTAAAAGAACGCTTCGTCATAGGAGAGCAGGTAGCTGAACGCCTTGACGTTCACCGGCCCCAGTTTCGCGCCGGCGCCCAGGAACACGAAGTCCCTGCCCATGCCCTGGCGCGGGCCGGCGTCGATCCCGAAGATGGACCGCTGGCCGATCGAATAGGTGGCATCGGCGGTGATGGGGCCGAACTTCGCTTCGCCGCGCACCGCGTCGAAGGTCTGTTCGTTCTGCCGCCAGCCGACCGAGCCGACAAAGCGCTGGTCATCGAGGTTGATCCGCTGCCGCCCGACCGTCAGCGTCAACGGCTTGGACTTGTATTGCACCTGCAGGCGGTTGAGTTCGATGTTCTGGGGATCGGCCACCACGGCGAACTGCGTGCGCCGCTGGCTGGTCGCGACCGGGAACGGGAAGGCGTTGAAATTGTCGAGGATGCCGAGCGTCGACTCGGATTCGGCCAGGATCGAGATCCCGCTCGCATGTTTCAGTTCGGCGCCGGCGCGCACCCGGATCGTCACCGCGTCGGCATCGACCGTCGGGGTGTTGACGTTTTCCCAGCGCAGCCGCCCGTCGATGATCGGATCGATCGTGAGGCCGGCGCCGACGGCGATCGGATCGCCCGGCTTGGGTGCGGCCAGCGCGGGCTGGGCGAGCACCATGGTCAGCGACGACGCGCAAAGCGCCGCCACGGCAAATTTCCTGGTCATGTTTGTTCCCTCCTGACGAACCTGTGAGCCGTCAGGCATCCCCTTGTTTTCAGGCCGCCTTGGTGGTCGGTCCGTGGTCGTATTCGGCCAGGAAGTGCAGCACTTCCTGGCGGTAGGCATAAAACTGCGGATCCTTGAGCAACGCCTTGCGATCACGCGGGCGCGGCAGATCAACGTTGAGAATCTTGCCGATCGTGGCATTCGGACCGTTGGTCATCATCACCACCCGGTCGGCCAGCAAGATTGCCTCGTCGACATCATGCGTGACCATCAGTGCGGTGACCTTGGTGCGATTCCACACTTCGACCAGCACGTCCTGAAGATCCCACCGGGTCAGGCTGTCGAGCATTCCGAAGGGCTCGTCGAGCAGCAGCAGCCGGGGCGAGAGCGCAAAGGCGCGCGCGATGCCGACCCGCTGACGCATCCCGTTCGACATTTCGGCGGCGGGCTTGTCCATGGAATCGGCCAGGCCCACGCGATCAAGATAGTAATCGACGATCTCGCAGCGCTCGGCCCGGGTCGCGTGCGGATAGACCCGCTCCACCCCCAGCGACACGTTCTGCCGCGCGGTGAGCCACGGCATCAGGCTGGGCGATTGGAACACCACCGCCTTGTCCGGCCCGGCGATATCGACTTCGCGGTTGTCGAGCACGATCGCGCCTTTCGAGATCGCGTTCAGCCCTGCCGCCATCGTGAGGACGGTCGATTTGCCGCAGCCCGAGTGGCCGATCAGCGAGACGAATTCACCCTTGTTCATCATCAGGTTGAAATCCTCGACCACGGTCAGCGGACCTTTGGGCGTGGGATAGACCTTGTGCAGCTTGTAGATTTCGAGAAAGCGCTGCTCGGTTCCGCCCCGGGCCGCATCGCGATAGGCTTTGGGCGGCGGTGCCAGATCCAGCGGCGTCACGTTCGGCAGCAGCTCGTCCGCAGCCGCCCGCTTCTCACCCTGTTCGACCAGCGAACCGAGGTAGTTCACGATCTCGGTCCGCAGGGCCTGGTAGGCCGGCTGGTCGTTGACCGCCTCGCGGTCGCGCGGGCGCGGCAGGTCGATCTCGAAGATCCGGCCGATCCGGGCCGCAGGGGCAGGGGTCATCACCGCCACGCGGTCGGCCAGCAACAGCGCCTCGTCGACATCGTTGGTGACGAGGAGAATGGTCCGCTTCTCCTCGCCCCTGATCCGCTCGATTTCATCCTGCAGTTTCGCTCGCGTGAGGGCGTCAAGCGCGGACAGGGGTTCATCGAGCAGCAAGATTTCGGGTTCCATGGCCAGCGCCCGGGCCACCGCGACGCGCTGGCGCATTCCGCCGGAAAGCTGCGCGGGCTTGCGGTCCATCGCGTGCCCGAGACCGACCAGCTCGACCTTCTGGCGGACCAGGGCCTTGCGCTCGGCGGCGGTCCGGTCCTGGTGGACGGCTTCCACCGCCAGCGAGACGTTCTGCGCGACCGTCAGCCACGGGAACAGCGAGTAGGACTGGAACACCAGGCCGCGATCCTTGCCCGGCCCGGTGATGGCCTCGTCCTTCAGCAGGATCTCGCCCGCATCGGGCTCGACCAGACCGGCGATCGCAGACATCAGCTTGGTCTTGCCGGCGCCCGAGAAGCCGAGGATCGCGATGAACTCGCCTTCGCGCACATCGAGGACGATGCCGCCCAGGACGTTGGTCACGCCGCCGGTCTTGCCGGTGTAGCTCTTGGTAACACCCTTGAGCGAAAGGATCGTCGTCATCGGTCGTCTCCTCTGGTGGTGTGGCTCAAACCGTGCGGTTCAAACTGTGCGGTTGTGGCTGACGAGCTTTTCGATGGCGAGCATCAGACGATCGAGCAGGAAGCCGATCAGGCCGATCACGATCACCGCGAACATGATGCGGGCGAGGCTCTGCGAACTGCCGTTCTGGAACTCGTCCCACACGAACTTGCCGAGGCCCGGGTTCTGCGCGAGCATTTCCGCCGCGATCAGCACCATCCAGCCCACGCCCAGCGAGAGCCGCATGCCGGTGAAGATATAGGGCAGCGAGGAAGGCAGCACGAGCTTGGTCAGCTTGGCGAACCAGCCGAGCTTGAGCACGCGGCCGACGTTGAGCAGATCCTTGTCGATCGAAGCCGTGCCCACCGCAGTGTTGATCAGCGTCGGCCAGAGCGCACACAGCATGACCACGATCGCGGAGATCACGAAGCTCTTGGGCAGCATCGGATCGGTGCCGGTGATCGTCGCCGAGACGACCATCGTCACGATCGGCAGCCAGGCCAGCGGGCTGACCGGCTTCATGATCTGCACCAGCGGATTGATCGCGGCATTGACCAGCGGCGAAAGTCCGCACACGAGGCCGATCGGCACCGCGATGAGGGTCGACAGGAAGAAGCCCAGCGCCACGGTCTTAAGCGAAGTGCCAATCTGGCCGAGGAACGTCGGCGGCCCCGAATACTGGAAGATTTCGGCCTGGGTGCCCGCATCTATCCGCGCCTGCTGTGCGGCGTCGAATTCGGCTTCTGCCTCCCGCGAGGCCTGCCATTCTTCGAACAGGGCGCCGCCCTGTTCGAAGACTTCAACCGGGCCGGGCAGCGAGCCCAGCGAGGTATCGACTTGCGGAGCGAGCACCGCCCAGAGCGCAAGAAACGCGAGGATGCCGACCAGCGGGGCAAGCAGGGCTTTGCCCCACTCCCCCAGCTTGGCGCCGATCTGGCCGGGCAGCGCGGGCTGCGCTGGCGAGGCTGTTGCGGTGTTGTCCGACACATCGATTGTCACGTTCTTGATCTCGCTGCCGCCGGTGTTTGAAATCGCCGCTGCGCCTTGTCCGGCGTCTCTTGCAAGGCTGCCCGTAGGGAGAGTGGCCATATCAAATTCCCGTTAGTTAAGAGGATTACTTGACGCCCGACGCGGTTACCGACTGGCCCTGCTTCAGGCCGATCTTGAACTTGCCGAGGTATTCGTTGGGACGCTTGCCGTCATAGGTGATGCCGTCCAGGAAGCCGGAGTCCGGCGCCTTGTAGCCGTCCGTTTCCGGCAAGGCCGTAGCGGGGATGGTGCCCTTTTCGACCAGCGCCTTGGCTGCGCCCATGTAGAGATCGGGGCGATAGACCGCCTTGGCGGTGTCGAAATACCACTGGTCCGGGTGGTCGGCCGGAAGCTGCCCCCACCGGCGCATCTGGGTGAGGAACCACACCGCGTCCGAATAGTATGGATAGCCGGCATAATTGTCGAAGAAGATGTTGAAGCCCTTGGCTTCGCGCGTGTCGCCGGGCGCGAAAGTGAACTTGCCGGTCATCGATGCGGCAATGACCTGGGCGTCTGCGCCGACATAGTTGGGCTGCGCGAGGATCTTGACGGCCTCGGTGCGGTTCTTCCCGTCTTCGGCGTCAAGCCACTGCTGGGCCTTGATGATCGCGCGCAGCACGGCGGCGGTGGTGCCCGGATACTTGTCGGCGAAGTCCTTGCGCAGGCCGAACACCTTTTCGGGGTTGTTATGCCAGATCTGGTCGTCGGTGATCACCGGAACCCCGATCTTCTTCTGCACTGCGGCCTGGTTCCACGGTTCGCCCACGCAATAGCCGTCGATCGTGCCGGCCTCGAGCGTGGCGGGCATCTGTGGCGGCGGCGTGACCGAAAGCTGGACCTGGGCATCGGTGGTGCCGGCGACATCGCCCGGGGTGTAGAAGCCGGGGTTGAGCCCGCCCGCCGCAAGCCAGTAGCGCAAGTAGTAGTTGTGGGTGCTGACCGGGAACACCATGCCCATCTTGAAGGACTTGCCTTGCGCCTTGTAGCTGGCGATCACCGGGGCGAGCGCGCTGGCCGGGATCGGGTGCAGCGGCTTGCCGTCGGCGCCCTTGGGCAGGGACGGTGCAATCTGCTGCCAGACCTTGTTGGAAATGGTGATGGCGTTGCCATTGAGATCGAGGCTGAGCGGGGCGATCAGATCGGCCTTGGTGCCCATGCCAAGCGTTGCCGCGAGCGGCTGGCCGGCCAGCATGTGGGCGCCGTCAAGCTGGCCGCCGATCACGCCATCAAGCAGGACTTTCCAGTTTGCCTGGGGCTCAAGCGTGACGTTGAGGCCTTCCTCGGCGAAAAATCCCTTTTCCTTGGCGATCGCCAGCGGCGCCATGTCGGTCAGCTTGATGAAGCCGAGCTTGAGGTTCGGTTTTTCGACCGCGCCGTTTGCCGCGGCCGCCTGTACGCTTTCGCCTTCCGGCTTGCCGCTCTTGCCGCAGCCGGCCAACGCCACACTGGCGAGCATGAGAGTTAGCATGCGGCGCTTGCTGATGTTGAACCGGTTCCCTGTCTTGCTCATCTGCCGTCCCCGTTCCGGAGTAAAAACACAAAAAAGCCGCCACGATCCGGTCCAGTTGGAGCCAGTTCGGGCGGCGACGTTGCCACGCAAAAAATTGTTGCTGGTTGCAGTGCGCTGGTTCGCCCATCCTTGGGCGGCGCTGCTGTTTTCCTGCCCTAGAAGTATGCGATTCGCCCCATGATGCGCAAGCTCTTTTTGCGATGCAGCAGGAAATAAAGTTCAGGGCAGGCGGCGAAGATAGCCTTCAAGATCGGTCGGATCGAATGACATGCCATCAAAAAACATGTTGTTTTCCAATACCATCTCTCCCTGCTGAGCTGTTACGGCAGTCTTCTGGCCCAGGCTGCCCTCCACCTTGGAACTGGCCCCGGGCAAAGGTTCATCGGTTCCCAGTAGTGCGCTGCGATATACATCGGGGCGGAACACCTGGGCAGCCTTGGCCGCATCCCCGGGCGTGAACGGGATGCCTTCCCAGCGGATCATCTGCGTGTAGAGCCACTCGGCCTGGCTGACCCACGGAAAGTTTGCGGCTTCACGATATTGGAACATGAAGTCTGGCAAATGTACCAGATCGCCACCCTTGGTGAGCAGCAGCCGGTCGGCGATCGCGCGGCGGATCAGTTCGGGGTTGCCGTCGAGGTATTCGCTTCGCGCGAGGATGGCGGCGTTCCGGTCCCAGTTGGCCGGGTCGACGAAGTGCCGTCCGGCGCGGATCAGCGCCCGGATCAGGGCTTCGGTCGCTTCGCGCTTTTCCTCGAGCACCGGCCGGCGCAGCGCGAGCACCTTTTCCACCCCGCGCCGCCAGATCTGGGCGGTCACCAGCACGATCCGGCCGACCCCGCGCTCGACCGCGACCGAATTCCACGGTTCGCCGACGCAGATCGCATCGACTTCGCCCGCTTCCAGTGCATCGGCGCAATAGGGCGGCGCCACGGTCATCATCTCGACGTCCACGTCCGGTCTGATGCCGCAAGCGGCCAGCCAGTAGCGCAGCATGTAATTGTGGCTCGAATGGCGATGAACCACCCCGAAGCGCAGTTTCACGCCCTTGGCGATCGATTCCCGCACGATCGCCGCCAGTTTCACGCCGACTTCGACCGGGTCGCCCAGCCGGCCCGGCGTCACCAGCCGCGCTGCCAGATCGCTGCGGAAAGTGATCGCGTTGCCGTTGAGGCCCAGCACGAACGGGACGCTGATCGGTTGCGCCGGGCGCCCGCGCCCCAGTGTCGTGGTGATCGCCAGTGGCGCGACGAGGTGCGCGGCATCGGTATGGCCATAGAGCAGCCGGTCCAGCACCGTCGCCCACGACATATCCTTGACCAGCGTGAGGCTGATCCCCTCGTCTTCGGCGAAGCCGTGCTCGCGGGCCAGGACCGGGAGGGCGGCATCGACCAGCGGGAGGAAGCCTACGGCCAGTTCGGAACGCATCATTTCCCTCCCAACAGGTGGTGGGCGGTTACAACCGCCTCGGCGATTTCCACGATCCGCTTGCCCTGGTTCATCGCCGTCTTGCGCAGTTCGGCATAGGCTTGCGGTTCGCCGAGGCCCCTGCTGTCCATCAGGATGCGCTTCGCCTGGTCGACCGTCTCGCGCTCGGCCAGCTTGCCCTTGGCTTCGGCCAGGTCCGACTGCAATCGCGAGAATGCATTGAACCGCTTCACCGCAAGATCAAGGATCGGCCTGATCCGGTGCGGCGCAAGGCCATCGACCACATAGGACGAAACGCCGGCATCGATCGAGGCGGTGATCGATTCCTCGTCCGATTCGTCGACGAACATCGCGATCGGCCGGGCCAGCGCCCGGCTGACCGTGAAATATTCCTCAAGCACGTCGCGCGAGGGATTGCCCAGGTCTATCAACACGATGTCCGGCGCGATCTCGCTGATCCGCGCCACCAGTCCGCGCCGTTCGGTCACGACGAAGATCTCGCAATCGTCGCGCTTGGCGAGCCCCTCCTGGATCACCGCGGCGCGCGTGGCGCTTTCGTCGACGATGGCAATGCGCATGATCCGCTTGTGCACTGCAATATCGGCGCTTGGCAACTGTCCAGCGGCCGGCAAGACCGCACGTCTGGCCTGACCGGATAACCCGGCTTCTGCCCGGTAGTCCGGCAAAGTGTGCCTTGGAAGCCACAGATGTGAGTTTTCAGGACTTTGCCGGCCTGTCGGCGGAACGGGCCATTGCATTGCTTCTCCCTGACTATACAACGATGCTTACTTAAGTTCGGACGATCCGACCGCCGTCGAAGTTGTGGCCGGGTGTTTGCACGTTATCGACAAGCCGAGATTCCTTTGAAGGGGAGCCGGTATTTTGGAGGATGCAATGAAAAAGCACGCCTTGCTCGCGTCAGCGGGTATTTTTTCCGCACTTTTTGCCACTGCCGCCCATGCGGAGGCGCCCGCCGTCGCCCCGCAGGCTGCCCCGCAGGCTGAAATTAGCGATGGCTTTGGCGATGCCATCATCGTCACCGCCCGCCGCCGTGCGGAAGACGTCAGCAAGGTTCCGGTCGCGATCACCGCGTTTTCGGGCGATCAACTGGTCGCCAAAGGCATCACCAGCACGCTGGACCTGAGCAAGGTCGCGCCAGGGCTGACGATCTCGGGCGGCGGCACCCTGACCAACCCGTTCGTGGTGATCCGCGCCCAGTCGAAGGCGGTGACCGGCAACTCGTCGCCGGGTGTCATCACCTACCTGAACGACGTGCCGCTACCGTCAAACGGTTCGCCGATCCAGACTTACGACATGCAGAACGTCCAGGTCCTCAAGGGTCCGCAGGGCACGCTGTTCGGCCGCAACTCGATCGGCGGCGCGCTGCTGACCGTGACCAAGGCGCCGAGCCACGAATTCGGCGGCTACGTCACCGGGACGATGCAGCAGTATGATTATTATCAGGTTGAAGGCGCGGTCAACGTGCCGATCATCAAGGACAAGGTTGCGCTGCGCCTTGCCGCGCAGGTCGGCCATGATGGCGGTGACATCAAGACTTACCTCTACAGCCCCTATTCGATCGCGCCGGTCCTCAGCGGTGGCAACGTGGTAGGCTTCAAAGCCACGCCGGGCGAGTTGCTTGCGGGCAACCGCAACTACGACGAATACGCGACCGAATCGTATCGCGCTTCGCTGCTGATCGAGCCGACCGACTGGATCAAGAACGTTACCATTGGCGATTATACAAAGGTCCGCGGCACGGTGAACAGCACCAACTCTCCGGGCGCGGCTCCGGGACTCTACGCCCTTGATCCGAGCATCATCAATGCCGTCATTGGCCAGGGCGCTCCGGTGACCGATCCCCAGGGATTCTTCGCGTCCGTCTATTCGGGCGTGATCATTCCGTCGCTGGCCCAGTGCGCCGCGAACACGATCAACCTGCCCTACATCACCGCCGGTGCCGATGGCCCGCTGCACCTGGACGAGAAGC
>VMTF01000096.1 GCA_013791705.1 Sphingomonadales bacterium
CGACAGTGATCTGAGCGGAAGCGCTTGTGGGATGACGCTTCAGGACCTCGCACCCGAGACTGCTCAGCTCTTCTGCTAGGTGGAGGTCGACCAGCAGGAGGCGAAGAGGTATCTCGAATTCGTGCAGTGGGGATCTGAGGCTGGTGACGTGCTCCACCCTGAGAAAGGGGAACTCCTTCTCTATGGCCGCGATCATGGCTCCGGATATGAGATTCGAAGGGCCTACGAACAGAAGTGTGCGCATGTGAGGTATGGCCTCGGAGGAGGGCGCAAGATCTGCGCAGCTGCCTCGTACGTGAAGCGCTACTTGTTTCATTCTACCAAGCCTCCCCGAATGTGGCATCGCGGAGTGCGCTAGTATCTACCCTCTCCGCTCTCTCTTTTAGAAAACGGTAAACCAAGAAACCTCGAATGGAAATAGTCCGAAGGAGCTACTGGCGAGGCCATTCGACGGCGCGCGCGGCCGGGAAAGGCCAAGGCATCTTTATGGAAAATAAAGCAAAAAGCCGGCGTGGCGCACAAGTAAGGCTCAGCTACACCATAAGATGTCGGTCGCGGTTACTAGCTACCCCTTTCGGCGAGTAACGCGATCGAACCTGGCCGGACGATCCATCCTTTCAACATTCCGCGGTCCTGTCGCAGCGGTCTGCATCCCACGTCTGCCGGGTCTGATCGCAGTGCTGGCGGCCCTGCGGCAATGAGTATCCCGCATCGATGAGCGTCCGCGCCAGTCCGTGCAATCACGGTTAGGGCGCTGCGCTGTGCAGCAAATGGACCGGTCCCGGGCCATTGGAACTAGCTCTATCTATCAACTTACCTTCTTTGCTCAACGCGCAGACACTTCCTTGGCTGCTTCGAGAAGTCCAGCCGCGCATCGGTTGGAGCTAAGCGAGCTTTAGATCACAACAGGGAGGGTACAAAATTCCACAGCACTACAACGAACGCAGGAATGAGCGGGCCTGCAGTTTTCATCCGCTTTCGACGTGACGCATCAAGATCAACCTTCCGCATAGCCAAGACCGCAAAGAAGATGAATGACGGTCAAGCTGTCGCGGAGCCAGAACCGGAGGTCCACGACCATGTCGGGCAAATCCAACTTCTACTATGATCTCTTCGACGACGACCAGGAACAGCAACAGGAGCAGGGTCAGGAACAAGGCCAAGAGCAGGGTCAGGAACAAGGCCAAGAGCAGGGCCAAGAGCAGGGCCAGGCGTCGGAACAGGGTCAGACCCAATCCCAGACCAGTCAGTCCGAAAATGACAACCTGAACGGGAACGGGAATGGTAACCTGAACGGCAATGCCAACGGGAACCTGAACCTCAACGCCACTGAGAATATCAACCATAATGTCAACACCTCGACTGTGGATGTCGGTGTCACCGTTGACGTCGGGCTCGACGGCTACTTGCCCAACGACGATGACTTCGCAGATATCGACGTGAGTGGTGGCAGTTCCATCGAAGGCATGTTCAACGTCCAGTTCGACAACGTTCTGAACGACGCGCTGAACGGCAATGGCAATGATGTCGGCAATGTTTTCAACCAGATCGCGAACCTTCAGGACAATGATCGGCTGGACAACGCCCAGGTAACCAATGATGGCGAGTTCACGCTGAACGCCAATGCAAGTGGCGGCGACGCACACTCCGATGAAGGCATCAGTGGAGGCGGATCCGGTGGAGACGGCGGCAATGGCGCCGATGCTGACGGTGGAGCCGGCGGCAGCGGCGGCGGCGCTATCGGCGGTTCGGGTTTCGCCGGTTCCGGCTTGGGCGGTTTGGCCGGCAGCATGGCCGCTGGCGGTACTGGTGAAGGCGGCGCTGCGACTGGTGGAAATGGTGCGTCCGGCAGCGCCGCGAGCGGCTCCGCCAGCGGCGGTACCGGCGACGGTGGCCGTGGAGGCAGTGGCGCCGAAGGACTTGGGGTGGGTCTTGGCCTCGGACTGGGCCTTGGCGCTGGTCTCGCCTTTGCCGGCGACGGCAGCACCGGTGGCACCAACTCGGCTGGAAACGGTGATGCCGGCGGGGACGGAGGGGATGCCGATGGTGGTCAGGCAGCCGACGGCGGCGATGCCGGCGATGCGATCGGCGGTGCAGCCAATGCAGGCGTTGGCGCCGTCCTCGGTCTTGTCAATCCCGTCCTCGTTGGCAGTGATGGTGGTGACGCAACCAGCGGCGACGGGGGAGACGGCAATGGTGGCGCTGGCGGTGGGGCCGGAGCCGGCGGGGCCGGCGGGGCCGGCGGGAACGCCTCGAACGCAGGTGACGGAGGTGATGGCGGCGACGCGCTTGCCGGCGGCACTGGCCTCGGTGCCGGTGGCGGCATCGGTCTTGGTGTAGGTGGCGACGGTGGCGACGGGGCTGGCGGCATCGGCGGCGCAGCCGCCACGGGCAGCGCTTCAACCGGCGCTGGCTATGGTGGGGACGGTTGGGCCGAAGGCGGCGAAGGCGGGGCAGCTCTCAGCGGTGCCTGGGCGGACGGCACGGGCGGCGACGCCTTTGGCGGCTGGGCCCTTGGCGGCGATGCTGGCGCCGGCGCAATGGGGGGAACGGCTAGTACAGGCTATGGCGGTGCCGGCGATGGCGGTTCGTGGGGCTCTGGCAACGGCGATGATGGCTATGTAACGGGCTCGAGCTCGTCCAGCGCCGATGGCTTGATCGACACCAGCGCCTTCAACCAGGAGATCGTACTGGGGGCCAACCTGCAGCAGAACGCTATCGACATGACCGTGGTCGGCGGAGATCTCACCAGTTCCGTTGTCGGCGAAGACACCAGCGACGGAACCTGAGTTCGAGCAAACACTCGCCCGAACTTTGGCATGAAAGCCACTGGGCTGCGCAGGTTTCTGCGCAGCCCGCTCAAGCCGCCCGGCAACGAAACATGGGCCGATTCGGGACAGGGAGCACACCTTCACCATGCTTGACAAAATCACCGAGGAAATCGCCCATTTCGTTGGATTCTTTCACATTAGCGTCGAGGACGCACGCATGAGGGAGGCCTACAGGGAATTCTCTTACGAGACCCCAAATGCGGTCATCGCTACGTCGCCAGTGAGTCTAACGAGTTTTTCCGCGCCTTACGAATTTGTCGGTTTCGATCCCCATTTGAAATATCAATCCCCCACGCCAGGACATTGGCCCGCTCATGGCAAACCGGGCTGGCCCGATAGTGTTTCCCCCGCGCGCAGCGATTCAGGGCACGCGGTCGACTTGATCATTCGACCGACGGCTCAAACTGTGCCTGTCGCCGCTTCTCCCCTGACGAGATCCACCCCGTCTGAGATCGCTCCCCCGGGTTCTGTGGCCAACCACTTCAACCAGTGCATCGTACTTTCCGACGACGATTATGTCAGCGTTGGAGGACATGGGCTTGGGTTCGAACCGGCGCCGATCGACAGCAATGATGTGATCGACTCCGCGCTTGAGGTTATCGCTCATTCGCCGCTTGGAGGATTAGAAAACCCGGGAACGACTGGAGAGATCATTTCGGTCATTGAAACCGTGATTGAACAGTTGAGTGGAGCCTCCGGTGAAGGCGATCATGTCCAGCTGTTCATGGATGACGAAAATATCGATGGCATCTACGTCAACGGTCAACTCGCCGACGAAGTTCCGGACATCGGAGCTTACCATCCCTCCGGTGGGAGTGAGGTCCCAGACGTTTCCGGTTCGAACGTCCAGATTGGCGACGATGGTGCTGTCGGCGTTGATGTTTCGGTCGGGATCGAGGCCGGCGGAAACACTCTCGTGAACAACGCCGTGCTGACGAGCATATGGACCGGTGGCACGGTTACGGCCGTGGTCGGTGACCATGTGGAGGTAAATGCGATCATTCAAACGAACGCTATTTGGGATTGTGACGCGGTCGCTCCGTCCGCCCAGCGGTGGGTAGAGGACTGCGGAAACGAACTCTTCAACATCGCGACATTCGAGCGTATTGAGGCTGAGGACGAGGAAGCCGCAGGGTCCGATCAGTTTCCGTCATTCTGGTCGGTGACCGAGATCCACGGAGATCTCATGACCGTGAATTGGTTGGAACAATACACGTTCATGAGCGACA
>VMTF01000287.1 GCA_013791705.1 Sphingomonadales bacterium
GCCCGCGCCCGAACCGCCGCCCGAAGCGGCGGACCCGGTGGCGGTGGCCTGGGCCGAAGGCTATGCCCACGGCACCCGGGAAGCCCGCGCCGAGGCCGAGGCCGCGCAGGCGGAACAAGCGCAAGCCCATGCCGCGCTCGACCTGTCGTTTGCCCGGCTCGATGCGGAACTGGCCGAAACCCTGCGCGAGCGCCTGCAGGATACCGTCATGGCGCTGTGCGAGGCGACGCTGGTTCCCTTCGCGCTCGATCCCGCCGTGCTGGCCAGGCGCACCGAACGGGCGGTCACGATGCTGGCGCGCGCCGATGACGAGCGCGTGATCCGGCTCCACCCCGCAGACCTTGCGCTGGTCGCCCCGCGCCTTCCGGCCGAGTGGACGCTCAGCCCCGATCCCGCGCTGGAGCGCGGCGCGCTGCGGGTCGAAACCCAGTCCGGCGGCGTCGAGGACGGCCCGGCCCAGTGGCGCCGCGCCCTGGCCGAGGCGTTCCATTCATGCTGAAACTGTTCGAACCGCTGCTCGACGACCTTGCCGCCGCGCAACCCGATTTCTCGCCCCACCGCTATGGCCTCGTCGCGGCCTGCGATGGTGGGCTGATCGAGGTCAGCGGGCTCTCGGTGCCGGTCGGCGCGCTGTGCCGCATCGCGCATGGGCCGCACAAGGATTTCCGGGGCGAGCCGCTCGCCGAAGTGATCGGGTTTCGCAACGGCCGCACGCTGATGATGCTGCTGGGCGATACGGTGCTGCTCCGCCCCGGTTCGCGCGTCCGCCCGGAAGGCCATCCGGGGATGCTCCCGGTCGGCGAAGCGTTCCTCGGCCGCGCGGTCGATGGCGAGGGCCACCCGATCGACGGGCTCGGCCCGGTCCATTTCCGCGACGAATGGCCCGCCGGCGGCATCCGCACCGGCGCGCTCGATCGTGCTCCGGTGCGCCAGCCGTTCGATACCGGCGTGCGCGCGCTCAATGCCCTCACCACGTTCGGCGTCGGCCAGCGGATCGGGGTGATGGCGGGCTCGGGCGTGGGCAAGTCGGTCCTGCTCGACATGATCGCCACCGGCGCCGAGGCCGAGATCGTGATCGTCGGCCTGATCGGCGAACGCGCCCGCGAAGTTTCCGATTTCGTCGAACGGCACATGGCCGGGGCAAAACGGGCGCGCACCGTGGTCGTCGCCGTCCCGGCCGCCCATGCCCCCAACCTGCGGATTCGCGGCGCGCTGCTCGCCACCAGTCTGGCCGAACATTTCCGCGCCCATGGCCGCAAGGTGCTGCTGATCATGGACAGCCTGACCCGCGTCGCCCACGCCGCGCGCGAAATCGCGCTGCTGCTGGGCGAACCCGGCGCGGCGCGCGGCTATCCCCCTTCCGCGCTGGCGACGATCACCAAGCTGGTCGAGCGCGCCGGTAATTCGGCCGCCTCGGGCGGCTCGATCACCGGGCTCTACACGGTGCTGGCCGATGGCGACAACCAGGACGATCCGGTGGTTGATACCGCGCGTTCGATCCTCGACGGCCACGTTGTCCTGTCGCGCGATCTGGCCCAGCGCGGGCAATATCCGGCCATCGATATCGCCGCCTCGCTGTCACGCGTGATGAGCGACATAACCGAGCCCGCGCACCAGCGCGCGGCGCGCACCTTCCGCGCGCTTGTCGCCAGCTACGAGGCCAACCGCGACCTCGTGCTGATGGGCGCCTACCGCGCCGGGGCCGATCCGCTGCTCGACCGCGCGATCGCGATGCAAGACCCGCTGCGCGGCTTCCTGACCCAGACGCAGGGCGACGTCGTGCCGCTCCCGGCCAGCATTGCCGCGCTAACGGAACTGCTCGGCGATGCAGCCGCCTGATCGCAAGCGGCTGGCCCGGCTCCAGCGGCTCGAAAGGATCCGCGCGATCGCCAAGCAGACCGCCGCCGCCGAGGCGGCCGAGGCCGAAGGCACACTGGCGCAATTGCTCGCGCTGGCCGAGCGCACCGGCCGGCTGGCGGATGACTATGCCGCGCGGCGCGACATCGCCGATGCCGGGGCGCTGCAGCAACTCGCGCAGTTCCGCGAGGGCCTCGCGGTCGTCTCGCGCGGCACGCTGGCCGATGCCGCGCGGGCCCGCACCCATGCTGCCCTCAAGCTGCAGCAATTGTCCGAAGCCGAACGCCGCCGCCAGGCCGTCGATGATCGCGCGCGGGCCGAGGCCAAGGCGCTCGCCGCCCATGGCGGCCAGGCCCCGGTCGGCCCGCGCAAGCCACTTGGCACGGGGCTTGAATAGCATCCCTCGAAACGTTCGAAGGGGAATGCGACCATGATCCAGCTTGCCGCGCTGCCGGCCACCAACCAGCCCGCCACCGGGCCGGGCCTTGCCGGAGAAAATGGTGCGGAAACGCCGGAAACCGGCGGTTTTGCCAGCCTGCTCGCGCTCCAGCAGGATGCCCCGGAACCGGCCGGGGCCGCTGCCGCCCCCCCCGCCACCGCCGTTCAGGCCCTGCAGCAATTCGCCGCGACCTTGCCGCTACCCGGCAAGTCTTTGCCGGACCCGGCCGAAAGCGCCTCCGCCCGGCCGGTCGGCGCGGGCGCATCGCAAGCAAAGTCGGCCAAGACCGGAACCGCCACGCCTGCGGCCATCCGCGCGTTGCTCCTGCCGGCCCCGGCCCTCGCCGCCACCGCTGGCAAGGCCGCGCGCGGCCCGGCGGACGAGCTGACGGAACCCGGCACCGCGCCCACCACGCCCACTCCGCCCGGACTGGCCATCGCACCCGGACTGGCCATCGCACCCGGACTGGCCATCGCACCGGGGCTGGCCGCCACTCCCCCGTCCGCTAGCCCGGAGCCCTCCACCCATTCGGCCGCCGCTCGCTCCGCACTGGCGCCGCCGCCGCCCGGCCCCGCGCTCGCCCAGGTTTCCCCGGCCGTCCCGGCTGACGACGCATCCGGCCCGGGCCAGATCCGCCTGCTGCCGGTCGCGGCGCTGCGCCCGGACAGCGTGCCCGCCGCCGCATTCACACTCGCCGGCCCGGCCGCGCCCCA